>CAMUFJ010000053.1 GCA_947088135.1 uncultured Clostridia bacterium | reverse complement strand
AATCCTGCGCCATACGCACCATCGCGTCGTAAACCGAACTGTCGCCGTGCGGGTGATACTTACCCATGCAGTCACCGACGATACGCGCCGATTTCTTGTGCGGTTTATCGGGGAAAAGCCCCATTTCGTACATGGTGTATAATATTCTGCGTTGTACGGGTTTGAGCCCGTCCTCCACACGGGGCAAGGCGCGGTCGAGAATAACGAATTCCGCGTACGGAAGCATGGAGGCGGGAAGCACTTCTTCGAGCGGAGTTACGAACAGCGTGCCCTTCGGTTCGACCCGCGGTTGCTCATTCTTCTTCATCGCCGTCCCCCTCCTTCTTTAACTTCACGCGGCTCATGAATTCGTCCGTCTTATTGAAATTGGCGTTCCGGCTCAAAAACTCTTTGCGCCCGTCCACCCTGTCGCCCATGAGCGTAGTGATCATGTTCTCCGCGGCGACGGCGTCCTCGATCGTCACCTGCGTAAGATTGCGCCGCGCGGGATCCATCGTCGTCGCCCAAAGCTGTTCCGCGCTCATCTCGCCCAAGCCCTTGTACCGCTGAATGAGATACCCGCGCCCGACCTTCTCGATCTTCTCCTGCAATTCGACTTCGTCGTACGCGTATTCCTCCACGCCCCCGTGTTGCTTGTACACCTTATACAGGGGGGGCATACCGATATACACGTGCCCCGCGTTAACGAGCGGACGCATATAACGGAAGAAAAAGGTAAGCAAAATACAGCGGATATGGAAGCCGTCCTGATCGGCATCCGATAAAATAATGACCTTATGATAATTGATTTTGTCGAGGTTGAACTCGTTGCCGATGCCTGCGCCGAGCGCGGAGATCATGGTGCGGATTTCCTCGTTTGCGAGCACCTGATCGAGCCGCTTTTTCTCCACGTTGAGCGGCTTCCCGCGCAAGGGCAGAATGGATTGGAACTGCCTCACGCGCGCCTGTTTCGCCGTGCCGCCCGCAGAGTCCCCCTCTACGATGAACAGCTCGTTTTGCTCGGGCTTTTTTCCCGAACAGGACGCAAGCTTGCCCACGAGGGTAAGAGAGTCGATGCTGTTCTTCGCCCGCGCCGTTTCTTTTGCCTGACGCGCCGCAATGCGGACGCGCGCCGCGCCCTGCGCCTTTTTGATGATCTCTTCGAAGGTCTTTTTGTTTTTGCTCTCCTGCGCTAAGGCGCGAAGCCCCTCCACTACGCTCCCCTCTACGGGCGTGCGCGCCTCGGGATTTCCGAGCTTGGTCTTGGTCTGCCCTTCGAACTGCACGTTCTTCATTTTGATGGAGAGCACGGCGGTGAGCCCTTCGCGGAAATCGTCGCCCAAGAAATTGGCGTCCTTATCTTTGAGAAGTTTGTTGTCCCGCGCGTAATCGTTGAGCATACGCGTTAAGCCTCCGCGGAAGCCCATTTCATGGAAGCCCCCTTCGGGCGTGGGAATATTGTTGACGAAGGAAAAGAGATTTTCCGAATACTCGCCCGTGTGCTGAATGGCGAATTCCACGAGAATACCGTCCTTTTCCGTGCGGTAATACAGGGGCTTGGAATAGAGCGTGTTTTTCCCCTCGTTCAAGTAGCGCGCGAAATCGGAAATACCCCCCTCGTAGTGATAGGTGACGGAATAGGGCTCGGTTGCGCCCAGCAAATCGAGCTGCTGCGCCTCGTCCTCGCTCTTCTCCTTGTCCACAAACTCGTTCGCCGTAATGCGCTCATCGGTGAGCGTAATGGTGAGCCCCTTGTTCAAAAACGCAAGTTCGTTCAACCTGTGGGAGATCGTACTCAGTGAAAATTCCGTGGAGGAAAACACCGCGTCGTCGGGCATAAAGCGGATAAAAGAGCCGTGCTTGTCCGTCTTTTGCTTGCAATCGGCAAGGGGCGCGACAGGCACGCCCGACTCGTACTTGTTCTTTTTTTCGTTAAAATAGGAGTGAAAGCTCATCTCCCATGTTTTTTTGTTCTTATAAACGCGCACCTTCAACCATTTGGAAAGCGCGTTGGTAACGGACGCGCCCACACCGTGCAGACCGCCCGAAAACGAATAGTTATGCTCGTCGAACTTACCGCCCGCGTGCAACTGCGTAAATACGACCTGTACCCCCGAAACCTTTGTTTTGGGGTGAATGTCGGTGGGAATTCCCCGTCCGTTATCTTCTACCGATACGCTTCCGTCCTTATAAATGCGTACGTCGATTTTATCGGCGTAGCCGTTCGCCGCTTCGTCGATCGCGTTATCCACGATTTCCCACAAAATGTGGTGCAGTCCTTTGGGACCCGTCGAGCCGATATACATTCCCGGGCGCAGACGTACTGCGTCCAATCCCTCTAATATAGTAATATCGCCCGCATCGTAGTGTTTTTCTTCCATGTACCCCTCGAATTTCAGACAGTATTTCATTAGAATTATACCATATTTTGTTGCAAAAGGCAACCGAAATTGCCATATATGGTGTATTTTTTGCCCTTCCCCCCGTAGCGTACTCCCTCCCATGCAAAAACGGAGGACTCAAACGAGTCCTCCGCCCTATTGCATTTATAAATTGAAGCAAATATTTCCGTTATGCGTTTATCTGTTTGACCGTCAAAGTTGTATTCACTCCGTCGCCCAACGTAACACCCACGGCGAGCAATGCCGAAAGCGCCATATCGATCACGTCGCCCGCAGTCAAAGCAATAATTATACTTCCGCTATAAAGAGAGCTTACGCCAACCGACAAAACTCGCGATATCGTCGCCTGCGGAATCGCCGTTC
>CAMUFJ010000052.1 GCA_947088135.1 uncultured Clostridia bacterium | reverse complement strand
AGGGCGAGCGCGAATTCTGCCGCGACAACAAGACGATGGGCAGATTCATGCTCACGGGCATTGCACCCGCGCCCCGCGGGATTCCGCAGATCGAAGTTACCTTCGACGTCGACGCAAACGGTATCGTTCACGTAGAGGCGAAGGACCTCGGCACGGGCAAGAGCACCGATATTACGATTACCTCCTCCACGAACCTTTCCGAGGACGAGATCAACAAGGCGGTGAAGGATGCGGAGCAGTACGCCGAAGAAGATAAAAAGCGCAAGACGAAGGTAGAGGCGCGCAATAAGCTCGACGGGCTTATCTTCTCCGTGGAGCAGACCGTGAAAGAGAACGCGGATAAGCTTTCCGACGACGACAAGGCGACTTTGAACAGCGCCGTAGAGGACGCGAAGAAAGAGCTGGAAGCGGACGACGAAGACAAATTCAAGGCGGCGTTCGACGAGCTGTCCTCCAAGGTTCAGCCCATCTTTGCCAAAATGTATCAGGCGGCGGGCGGCGCTGCGCCCAATACGGACGGCGCGGACGGCGACACTGAATTCCATCAATAATAAAATTCACCTTTCTCGGCTCGCTCCTTGCTTTCTCCTTTTGCGGGGAGGGCAAGCTAAAAACGGGCTCGCTTCCCGAGGGAAGACGGGCAAGGGGGTCAGGAAGCCGCGGCAGCGGCTTCTCGGCGGTTTTCAACAAAATTCGAAACAAGGATTGCACGACGAATGGCGGATAAAAAAAATTATTACCAAATTCTCGGCGTGGGCAAGAACGCAACGGAAGAGGAGATCAAGGCGGCATATAAAAAGCTGGTAAAGCAATACCACCCCGACCTTCACCCCAACGATAAGCTCGCGGCGGAGAAATTCAAGGAAATCAATGAAGCCAACGAGGTGCTGTCGGATAAGCAAAAGCGCGCGGCATACGATTACGAACAGGCGCATCCGGGTATGGGCGGCATGGGCGGTAACGGCTTCGGCGGCTTCGGCGGTTACGGCAACATGGGCGGCTTCGGCGGCTTCGGCGATTTTTTCGACAGCATTTTCCAAGGCTACGGCGGGGGAGCGTCCGTTCAGCGCGATACGCGCGGCGAGGACGTTCAGCTCACCATGAATATTTCCTTTATGGACGCGGCGAAGGGTTGCAACAAGGAGGCTTCCTATTATAGGAACGAGCCGTGTTCCTTCTGCCACGGCACGGGCGCGCGCAACGGCACGGCGTTCAGCGTCTGCTCCAAGTGCGGCGGCACGGGTCAGATCCGCTACACGCAGGATACCATGTTCGGCAGAACGGTGCGCGTGGGGGCTTGTCCCGATTGCGGCGGGAGAGGGAAGGTCGTTACCGATAAATGTCCCGAATGCAAGGGCAAGGGTTATAACCGCAAGGAAACGAAGGTGATGCTCACCGTTCCCGCAGGCGCGGACACCAATTCTTATATGCGCAAGCGCGGTTACGGTCAGGCGAGCCCTACGGGCGGCGAAGCGGGCGATTTGATCGTCGTGTTCCGCGTAGAACCGCATAAATTTTTCCAGCGCAAGAATTTGGATCTTTATTTGGATCTGCCCGTGCCTTTCCACACGGCCGCGCTCGGCGGAACGATCCGCGTACCCGATTTGAACAATACGTTCGAGCACAATATCCCCGAAGGCACGCAGAGCGGCTCCACCATTACCATTCGCGGAAAGGGCATTAAAACGCGGCAGGGAACGGGAAACTTATATTTGCGCATTTTCGTAGAAGTGCCCACAAGGCTCACCAAAGACCAAAAGAAGAAGATTCAGTCGGCGGGCGACTGCGTGGAAACGCGTCAGTTCGATAAGGCGCGGCGTTATTCCGACAATTTGAACGCGCTCTACGGCGCAGACGCATACAATACGAAAAAGTAAATCGTTTATGAATCGGAGCGGGCATTTGCCCGCTCTTTTTTCATGCGTCCGTATTGTAAACAGTGCTTTCTCTTGACAAACGCATTGTAAAAAATTATAATATCCATATGAAATACATTGAATTGACGGTGCATACCACGAGCGAGGCGAGCGAGCTGGTCGCCGACGTCATGTGGGAGGAAACTCCGCACGGCGTCACCGTGAGCGACGTAAACGACGTGATCGCGTTGCAACGGGATTCCTCCGTCTATTGGGATTATATGGACGACGGGCTCGCCGAGGGAAGCGACGTTCTCGTAAAATGCTTTTTGGAGCCCGACACGGCGGAAGAAAAAGCAAAGATCATTATGCAAAAAATCACCGAGCGCAAGGAGCTCGGCGCGGGCATTTCGTTCGGGAGCTTGGAGGAAACCAAGCGCGAGATCGACGGCGACGACTGGATCGACGTCTGGAAAAAGCATTTCCGTCCCATTCATATCGGGGAGCGGGTGGTCGTCGTGCCCGAATGGATCGGCTATACCCCTAAGGAGGGGGAAGTGACCGTGTTGCTCGATTCCAACATGGCGTTCGGAACGGGCGAGCATGAAACGACCTCTATGTGCCTCGAACTCCTGCAAGAGCATTTGCGGGCGGGGGACGTGTGCATCGACGTGGGCTGCGGAAGCGGTATTTTGGGCATTGCGGCGGCGAAGCTGGGCGCGAAGAAGAGCTATTTGACGGACATCGACCCGATCGCGGTGGAGAGCGCGCGGCACAACGCCGAAAAAAACGGTGTGAGCGGTTTGGTGACGGTGGCGCATTCGAATTTGCTTGCGGAGGCGAAGCTCACGGGCGATATCGTGCTTGCCAATATTACGGCGGAAGTGCTCGTATTGCTCGCGCCCGAAATCCCCGCTTATTTGAATAAGACGGGTACTCTCATTTTGAGCGGGATCATCGCAGACAGAATCGAAAAAGTGCGTTCGGCATTTTCCCGCGCGGGGCTTACGGAGCGCGCCCTGCGCCGTAAGGGGGAATGGTATGCAATGGCATGGGGAATTGGGGAATGAACTTTTTGTTCCGAAATTCACGGCGAGCGACTTGCCTATTATAATGGTCTGCATGAGGCGGTAAGAGCCGAAGGGGAAGTGCTTTTTGCGAAGCAAAAAAGCGTGAAGGGAGAGAGTTTATATGAAAGAAAACAAAAACCCCGAATTTATCGACGCGCCGAGTTCTTCGGCGGGAGATAAGGGGGAAGGGGAAGTCAAACGACCGTCGCCGAGGGCGGAGTCCAAGCAGAGCACGCCCGCA
>CAMUFJ010000051.1 GCA_947088135.1 uncultured Clostridia bacterium | reverse complement strand
CTCCTGCAATTCCTCCTGCAACTCCATGGCACACGCGGCGCAGTGCAGGTTTCGGATCTTGATTACCTTTTGCATAACTTGTCCCTTTTACCGAACGTCTGACGGCAATTCTTGGGGAGAAGTAAATTTCTTCCCGTTCAGATAGGCGAGCACGCCGCGCGTATGAAGGGCGAGCTCCTTGGAAATAAGCTGTTGACGGGTGAGATGACGGGCACGGTTAAATCCGTCGTCGCCGTACTTCGCATCGCCCGCCACGGGATGCCCCAAAAACGCCATATGCGCGCGGATCTGATGCGTTTTGCCCGTATGAAGGGTAACGCGAAGTACGCTCGTTTCCCCCTCCTCCCGCTCTACCGCGTATTCGGTGATGATTTTCTCTCCGAGAGGGCTGCGGGAAATTTTTACCAACGCCTGTTTTTCGTCCTTTAAAAGATACGCTTCCTCCACCGCGCTCCGCTTGGGCATTTTGCCGAGCACGCGGGCGGCGTAAATTTTTTCCGCATCCCGCTCGCGGAAAGCACGCAGAAGTTCCTCTTCCGCCTCCCCGCCCTTTGCGAATATCATAAGCCCCGCGGTGTTGCGGTCAAGACGGTGAATAAAGCGATAATCTCCGAGCGAAGACAAATCGGAGAACACCGCTTCGGAATTGACGCCGCTCTCCTTATCGATCACCGCGACTAATCCGTCTTCATAGAGTACGGAAAAGCCACGCTTGCTCATCTGCGCAGGCGTAAGAAAGTACTGCACTCTGTCACCCGCTTTTAAGGGCAGATCGGCGGATACTTTTTTGCCGTTTACGCGGATTTCGCGCGCTTTAAGCAAGGCGCGGAAATAAAAGGACGCGGACGCGCAAACGTTATCCGTGAAATTTTTCAGGGTGCTTTCCCCGTTTACGACGAATTCTTTCATAAATTATTCTTCCGATGATAGCGCCCGCGACGAGCATGAGCACGAGAACAAGCGTTACCGCACCGCCCGACAGAGCGAAATAGACGAGATAGGATAAAAGAAGCGCGCCGACCGTTTGTAAAACCGCATAGACGAGCGCGCGCTTGGCGCCGAGCTCCCGCGCGGTCGCCGCAATCGCAGAAACGCAGGGCGAGCAAGCCAGCATGAACACCGCAAAAGCAAAACCGCTCGCGCCGGAGTAGGGAAACCCGCCGAAGAACATGGCGATCGCACCCGCCACGTTTTCCTTTGCGATCAAGCCCGAAAGCGCCGCATAGGCGATTTTCCAATCGTTCATGCCGATCGGCGCAAACAAAAACCGCAAGCCCCCGCACAAGGTTGCCAGCATACTCTCCTCCACGGGACAAAGACGAAACGCAAAATCAAACGAAGACAGCAGCCATGAAAGCATAAAGAACGCAAGTACGACGGTAGCCACTTTTATTATAAACTGTTTGAGCTGAAAGAGCAAGGATTTTAGCACGAAAAGCGGACGGGGAATTTGCAGGGGCGCAAGCTCCATGACAAAGGGGGCTTTTTCCTTCCCCCTTAAAAGGAACGCCATGCCCACGGCAAGTAAGATTCCGAGTGCGTACAGTCCCGCCGCGGCCAAAAACGGATTGGGCGAAAAGGACACGGCAAGCGTTAAAAACACGGGTAATTTCGCACTGCACGGGATATAGGGCAGGCACGCTACCACCCGCCTTTGGATTTTTTTATCGTCCAAGCCCCGCGTGGTGAGAATCGCCGCGCTTGTACAGCCGAACCCCATCAGAAGCGAGAACACCGCCCTGCCGTTCAAACCCAATTTCCCGAAAAAGCCGTCGGTAAGATAGGCAAGACGGGACAAAAAACCGCTCTCTTCCAACATTAGGAGCGCAAAAAACAGAATGAATATTTGCGGTAAAAAACAGAGCACTCCCCCTAAACTTCCCAAAAGCCCGTCCGCGACAAAGCTTTTTAGAATGGGCGAAGAGATCCCCGAAGCCGCGCCCGCAAGCGTTTGAGTAAACAGACGCTCGATCGCACACTTTAAAATATCGCCCAAATGATTGGGTGCGAAGGTGACGAAAAAGGTAAAAAGCACGAGAGAAAAAAAGAGCGGAATACAGACGGGCGCGGAGAGCAAGAGCCCGTCCAAACGGGAGAGCCCCTCCCGTACGGGAGTATATGCGTCCGCAAGCGCATCCTCCGCCCGAATCGTTTGCGCGGGAGGCGATACGGGAAGAACGCTTGCGAGTTTTTCCCGAAATCCCCGTTTGCCGTCGGCAATGAGCACGGGCACGCCGAGCTTTTGAGAGAGCGCGGACTCGTTTAAGCTCCCGCCCCGCCTCAAAAAGGAACGCCGTTTTGTGAGCACGAGAACCCCCGCCCTCCCCTTTTGGAGCAATGCGCAAAAAAGGGGCAGAGAACGCTCTAACCCCGCGCATTCGCTCACAAAAACCACCGTGCCGTCGTGCGTGGCGAGATAGTCCCGCGTGAGCTTTTCCTCCATGCTCATGCTTGCGAGCGAGTAGATGCCGGGCAGATCGCACACCGTGACCCGTTTCTCCCCCAAAACCGCCTTGCGCTCCAAGACGTCCACCGTAACGCCGTGCCAATTCCCAACCTTGGCGCGCCCGCCCGTAAGCGCGTTGAAGAGCGTGCTTTTGCCCGCATTGGGGTTGCCCACGAGAAGCAGTTTTATATCTTCCATAGCCTGATCCCCGCGGCGGTTTCGCCGTCTATCGCCACGTGCGCGCTTCCCACCTGCAACAGCCACGTGCTCCGTTTATGAGAGCCCTTTAAGAGCTTTATCTTCGCGCCCGTAAAAATCCCCAAAGAGCGCAGACGTTCCTTTAAAAGAACGGGCAATTCCACTTTCAGGACTACGGCTCTGTCGCCCCGCTGTAAATCGTTCATCGTCATAATTTTAATAATGCCGAATCGGGCGCAAATATGACGAAAAAATAAGAGTTTGACCGCGATTCTCTCCCCTTAACAATTAAGGCGAGAAGACGGAACAACAAAAAAAGCGTGCGGAATTTCCGTACGCTTTTTTAGAAATGCGATTACGCTTCGCGCGTTTTTCTCGCTTCGCGGTTGCCTTGAAGCTTTAACATTCCGTTCGTAATCATCGGGGAGATGATCAGCCAAATAGCGGAAAGCGCAATGAGCGAATACACGATAATCGCACCGACGTTTGAAGGACCTTCGAACACCATAGAAACAAGGTTCACGTCCCAAAGACCGAATAATCCCCAGTTCAGCGCGCCGGTAAGCACAAGGATATAAGCAATAATATTTGCAATAACCATAATTCCCTCCGCATTCAATATGCGCAATATTACAAAAGCTATTCTTTACATTCGGACTTCGTTTCCAGGGCTTCTTTGCTAACACTCAGAATAACGGAGCGCGGCGGAATAGAATGATGAAATAAAACGGGCACGAAAAAAAGCGGCTTGCGCCGCTTTTTTTGTTTGAAGTTATTCCGTTTGCGAAATAGGTTATTCCGCTTCGGTAACTGCGATTTCGCCTGCGAGAATGTCGCGATAGCCGCCCGTGGACTGCACGGAAACGTTCTTATAATCCTTCATGCCCGTACCTGCGGGAATGAGTTTACCGATAATCACGTTTTCTTTGAGCCCAATGAGCGGGTCGCGCTTGGTGCAGATTGCCGCTTCGGTGAGCACGCGCGAGGTTTCCTGGAAGGAGGCCGCCGACAGGAAGCTGTCGGTTGCGAGCGCAGCCTTGGTGATGCCGAGCAACACGCGCTTTGCCGTTGCAGGGATTCCGCCCGCCATGATCGTCTTTTCGTTCTGCTCCTCGAACGTGAACATATCGACAAGCTGGCCGGGAAGCATTTCCGTCGTGCCCGCGTTCTCGATACGCACCTTTCTGAGCATTTGACGGACGATGATCTCAACGTGTTTATCGTTGATGTCAACGCCCTGCGAACGGTAAACGGACTGGACTTGCTCCAAGATATAATCCTGAACGCCCTTTACGCCCTCTACGCGAATGATGTCCTGCGGGTTGACCGAACCTGCGTTGAGCTGGGTGCCGGGGTAAACCTTTTCGCCCGATTTGACCTTGATTTCCGCATTGAAGGGAAGCTCGTAGTCTTTGAGCACCGTCTGCGTGCCCTCTTCGCGCACGACGACGTGTTTGAGGTTATCCCGATCCTCGACGGATACGATACCCGCGAATTCGCAGACCGTAGCGACGCCCTTGGGCTTTCTCGCTTCGAAAAGCTCTTCGACACGGGGAAGACCTTGCGTGATGTCCCCCGTGGCCGCGATACCGCCCGTGTGGAACGTTCTCATCGTGAGCTGAGTACCGGGTTCGCCGATGGACTGCGCCGCAATGACGCCGACCGCCTCGCCCACCATGATGGGAAGCGTGGTAGCCATGTTTTTACCGTAGCACTTCGCGCAGACGCCGAAGCGGGTATTGCAGTTGAAGATGGAGCGGATGCAGACGCCCTTTGCATCCTCCGCGCCGTATTTGGGAATGGAGGCAATGCGCTTCGCCATGCTCTCCGTAATCATCTCGTTGCAAGGAACAAGCACCGTGCCGTCCTCGTCGGTGACGTCCTCCGCGGCAAATCTGCCCGTAAGACGGTCTTCCAAACTCTCAATGAGCTCGCCGTTCGCACCGCAAATCGCTTTTACAAACGTACCGCGCGGGCGCTTGCCTGCCGAGCAGTCCTCTTCGCGAACGATAACGTCCTGCGAAACGTCTACCAGACGGCGGGTCAAATAACCCGAGTCCGCCGTTTTCAGCGCGGTATCCGCAAGTCCCTTTCTTCCGCCGTGCGACGAAATAA
>CAMUFJ010000050.1 GCA_947088135.1 uncultured Clostridia bacterium | reverse complement strand
CACCCTCCCCCTAAACAAGTATAGGGGGAGGCAAGTGTAGCGGTGTACCCTTGTTTCCCCCTGTGGCTACACAGGGGGAAATGTCCGCTTGCGGACAAAGGGGGCGGACAAAGAAAGATTCTTGCACTGCCCTCTCCGAGAATGACGGTTCTGCCGTTGACATTCTCATTTACCTATGCTATACTATACGCAAAGGTGAACTATGAAAGACTACTTAAAAGAAACCGTAGACGCTATCTCGAAAATCGTGCAATTCGATTCGAGCTGTCAAAAGCCCGCGCCAAACGCTCCGTTCGGGCAAGAAAATTATGATTGTTTATGTTCCTTTTTAGATAAGGCGCAAGACATGGGCTTCGAAACCCGCAATTACGAGGGCTATGCGGGCGAAGTGATTTACGGCGATGCCGAAGAGGAATTCGCCGTTCTCGCCCACCTTGACGTAGTACCCGCAAGCGGGGAATGGAAGTACCCCCCTTTCGGCGGAGTGATCGCCGAAGACAAGATTTGGGGGCGCGGTACAATGGACGACAAAGGCCCTGCCGTGTGCTGTCTTTACGCCATGAAAATGCTGAAAGACGAGGGCGTTAAACCCGCCAAAAAAATCAAACTGATCGTCGGGTGCAACGAGGAATCGGGCTGGGCGTGCATCAAACGCTACAAAGAGCTTGCGCATATGCCCGAAAACGGGTTTTCGCCCGATGCGGATTTTCCTGTAATCGTGCGAGAGAAAGGGATTTTACACGTGAGAATGCACTTTCCCTTCCCGACGGAAGAAAGACCGTTCAGTTTCCTTAAAACCCACCATACGGCAAATATGGTGCCCGACAGATGCTATTCCGTGCCTGTCGGGAAGTACGACCGCGCGCGCATGAAAAAGTATGCTTTACAAAGACAAACGCCCAAGTTGACGGCGTTTGGAAAATCGGCGCACGGTTCTACGCCCGAGCTTGGAATGAATGCGATCGAGCCCATGCTCCGCTACTACGCCGAGGAAAACGCGCGGTGTGCCGAGCTCGTTCATATTCTGTTTGAAGACCCGTACGGCATGAAAAAGGTAGAGCGCGACGGGGAAGTATTAACCATGTCGCCGAACGTGATTTGCCTGAAACGGGACGGCGTGCAGGTGACGTTCGATATCCGTTACCCTTCCGCCATGAGTTTAAAGGAAGTGAAGGAACTTTTGGCGCAATACGGCGTTTTGTACGAAACGCTGAGCCACCAAGCCCCTTTGCGCGTAGACCCCGAGAGCGAACTTGTTCGAACCCTGCTTGCCGTCTACGAAGACTGCACGGGCGTAAAAGCCGAGCCGATCGGAATCGGCGGGGGTACTTATGCGCGCGCATTAAAGCACGGCGTGGCGTTCGGCCCGGAAATGGCGGGCGACGAGCCCACAATCCACCAGCCCAACGAATATATTTCGCTCGACCGCGTAGAACTGCTCCTCAAAATGTACTATGAGGCGATAAAACGGCTTTGCTGTTGATCCCCCTCCCCTCCCCCTAAACAAGTATAGGGGGAGGCAAGCGATAGAAATCTTGTCTCCCCCAATGCCGCGTTGCGGCATTGGGGGAGACGTCACGTAGTGACAAAGGGGGGCGGAATCACTGCCCTTTCGGCGGTTCTTCTTCTATGATACCTTCCAAATCTTTCGGCAAAACGATTTTGTCGGACGAGAAGCCGCGCCCGCGCACTTCCGACGCGACGCTCACCATCAAAAACGCCTCGGGGTCGATGAGTTCGACTTCGTTTTTCAATTTTACCGTATCGCGGTTGGATACAATGGTAAGCAACACGTACGTGTTGTCCTGCAAATAGCCCGTTTTGCCGTGCAACATCGTTACGCCGCGGTTCATCTTGTTTAAAATCATTTCACGAATTTCGCGGTATTTTTTACTGATAATAAACACCTGCGATTTCCGCGATCCGATCGGCGACACCAAATCGATCGTGAACGACGAGAGCAAAGTGATCAGCACGCCGAAGAGCACCATTTCCAGCGAAACGCCCGCAAAAAGTTGCATGAGAACGATGCTCATATCGAGCCCCCACAGCCCCAAAGAAACGGGTATGTTAAAGAACTTATGAAAAATAAGCGGAGGAATATCCGTTCCGCCCGTGCTCGCACCGATTTTCACAGCCAAACCGATTCCGAGCCCGAACAGCAACGCGCCGAAAACGACGGCAAGCATGGGTTCGTCGGCGGCAATAGGACCGCCGTTTTTTTTCACGTATATGTCGTTTAAATACGTCCACAAACTCAAAAACGACGGGTACAGCAAAGTGCCCGCGGCGGTTGCGACCGCAAACTTCTTACCCAAAAAAATCGCGCCGATGATGAACAACGCAATGTTGGCAACGTAAACGGTGAGCGTGATGACCCACTCGTTGTCGCCGTTTAAAAGATTTCTGATAAAAATACCGACGCCCGTCGTTCCGCCCATGACGAATCCGTGCGGAACAATGAAAAAGCCGGCGGCAGCCGCCGCAACGGCGTTGCCCAGCAAAATGATAAACGCATGCAGAACAAATTTCTTGACCTGCGGTTTAGTCGGTTTTTTCAATTTCGGAAATTTCAACTTGGGTAGTTTCATACCGACATTATAACATTCCGCCCCCGCCTTTGCAAGGGTTTTTCGGGGTATTTTTACGGAAATTTTCTCGGTTTCCAAATCGCAGATTATTTTTTCTGTTGGAAAACGGCGCGCCTTGCGGCGCGCCGTTCTTTTGGCACTGAAATCAGTCGTAACAACCGCAGTGCGTGGTTCCGCTATGCGTATAGAGCGCGTACTGACGGGCATAATACTCGTCGTAAACGCCGCAACTGCGGTCGGAACAACCGCACCCGCAACGGGAACTGCGGTCGGAACAACCGCACCCGCATTGACAACCGCAGTTGCAAAGAGCGCTTGCATCGAATAAATTTCGCATTGCACGGGAAATGGAATTGCAAATTCCGCAGCCGCATTGACAGCCGCAAGAATTACAAGTGTTGCAGTTACACATAATTACCTCTCGCGTAAAAGTTTTGGGGCATACGCCTTACTCTATCCTATGCAACCGCTACGATCTTGTGTGTTACTTCCGCGTTTTTAAAATACGTCTTTTTCCGTCTTTTTCCACCGCCTTGCGACGAAACGAAGTTTTATAGACATGGGCGCAAGCGCGGTAAAAAAGCGAATGACACGGTTCCAAAAACCGATCGTTTTTTTGCGCCTGTTGCGTTTTACTGCGTTTAGCGACGCCCGCGCGACCCGCTCGGGACTGACCGCCGAAACGCGCGTCCAAAATCCGTGATCCTTGATGTTTCGGCAAATATCCTCGCGGGTGGGTATGCTGCCCGGAGTCACGCAGGTGACTTTTGCCCGCCCTTTGAGCTCGGTTCTGAGGGCGACGTAAAACTGCCAGAGCGCCTTTTTCGTCGCGCTGTACAGGGCAAAATACGGCATGGGACAATTCCCCGACATACTCCCCACAGCGAGAAATTCCGTGTTTCCGTCGAGCGCGGAACGCGCCATAACGGCGCGCGTAAGCGACACCGCACCCTCGAAATTGACGCGGGTCTGCATGACAAGTTTATCCTCGCCGTACTTTTCAAATGCTTTCTGCACGTCCGCGCCCGCAACGTAAACAAGACGGGCGAACGTGATATTCTCTTCGTCAAAACGAGAAAAAAGCGCCGCGCGGGACGCTTCGCTCGTCAAATCACATTCAAAAATATGCACGGGAAGCGAGGGATATTTTCCGCGCAATTCGGCTCGAAGCGTTTGCAACCGCTCCAAACTCCTGCCCGTTAGGAAAAGCGGCTCTCCGCGTTCCGCCAAGAGGCGCACAAACGCGCCTCCTAAGCCCCCGCACGCACCCGTTACAAGGGTGTAACCTCTCATACGGGAAGCTCCGTAACGCCGTCCTCGTTCAAATAGCACATTTCCTCGTGTACGACCGCTCCGTTGGCAATTTTCTGCGGGTCGTACTTGCCGTATTTGATAACGGCGGTCGCAAGCGTTTGACCGTTTTCGTCGGAAAGTTTGCATTCCGAGGTAAGAAAATTACCGCTCTCTTTCACCACAACGCCCCTCCCGTATAGGGTTACGCCGTAGGGAACGGGGCGGCGGTATTTGGTTTCGAGCGACAACGTTACGCCGTAAGTAAACTCGCCCCCCTCTTTCGACCAAAGGGCGCGCAACCCGAGCTCGTCGAGCATAGCGGTGATGAGCCCGCCGTGTACCCGCCCCGGATAGCTTTGATGTTCCTCCCGATAGGAAAACTTCGTGACGACGCTTCCGTCCTCCATGGAATAAAAGGGCGCGCGCACGCCTGCGGAATTATCCAACCCGCACATGATGCACATTCTGCTGTTTCTCTGTTTTTGTACGACTTTCATACTTCCTCCCTGACAGGACGTTACTGTTTCCTGCAAGCTTTCATTTATATCTCTAAAAATTTTTTCGGGGAATCGGTGAAAAAATCCGTTTACCCCCCGCAAAACGATTGCCTTTTTGTGAAATTTGTTGTAAAATAACAACGATTTGCAGAGATGTCTGAGTGGTTTAAGGAGCACGATTGGAAATCGTGTGACGGGGGTGACTCGTCCGGAGGTTCGAATCCTCTTCTCTGCGCCAAAGGAAAGGCGAGTGAATGCTCGTCTTTTTTTTGTGCAGAGAAGAGATTGCAGAAATACGGTTTTCACCGGAGGTCGCGCGACGAGCGTAAAACCGATAGCAAATCGCAAACCGATAAGCTGTTAGCGAGGACGCTTTCGAGCCGAAGGCGACGAAAATCCTCTTCTCTGCGCCATGAAAAAAGAGCGGCGCCACCGCTCTTTTTCTTTATTTTGCGTATTCCACGCTTCTGAATTCGCGAATGACGTTTACCTTGATTTGACCGGGATAATCGAGCTCGCTCTCGATTTTCTTGGCGATATCCTTTGCGAGGAAGAGCGCCTTTGCGTCGTCCACCTGATCGGGCTTGACG
>CAMUFJ010000049.1 GCA_947088135.1 uncultured Clostridia bacterium | reverse complement strand
AGATTTCTTTCCATGTCGTTCCTCCTTACGCCTTTGCCTGACGGGCGCGGATTTCCGTATTCACTTTCGCGATGTCCCGCTTGCACGTTCTGATAGACAAAGGATTTTCAAGCTGTCCGGATGCATGGCGGAATCTCAGATTGAACAGCTCGCTCTTTAAATCTTTGAGCTTCTTATCGAGTTCTACGTCGGTCATGTTGTGAAATTCGTTCGCTTTCATCAGCCTTCACCGCCTTCTGTCGTATTTTCGGCTTCCCGCTTGATGAACTTGCATTTCACGGGGAGCTTGTTCGCCGCAAGCCTCATTGCCTCGCGCGCCGTTTCCTCGGGCACGCCCGCCATTTCGAACATGACTCTGCCCGGTTTTACGACCGCGACCCAGAATTCCACCGAACCTTTACCGGAACCCATACGCGCTTCGGCGGGGTGACGGGTAATGGGCTTGTGGGGGAAGATGTCGATCCAAACCTGTCCGCCGCGCTTGATGAAACGGGTCATTGCGATACGCGCCGCTTCTATTTGGTTGGACTTGATCCATGCCGCTTCTTCCGCGACAAGACCGTATTCGCCGTATGCAACCTTGTTGCCCTTCTGAGCAGAACCCTTCAACGTACCGCGGTGCTGCTTTCTTCTCTTTACTCTCTTCGGAATTAACATTATCTGCCTCCTTACGCCTTCTTCACGTTTTTGAGGACTTCGCCCTTGTAGATCCAGCATTTTACGCCGATCATACCGAAGGTCGTGTGCGCCTCCGCAAAGCCGTATTCGATGTCGGCACGAAGCGTTTGAAGAGGAATACTCCCTTCGTGATAGTGCTCGCTTCCCGCGATTTCACGACCGTCCAAACGCCCGCTGACTTGCATTTTTACGCCCTTAACGCCTGCGCGCATGGTCTTGCCGATCGCCTGTTTCATCGCACGGCGGAAAGACATACGCTTTTCGAGCTGAGCCGCAACGCTCTCCGCAACGAGCTGCGCGTCCGCGTCGGGTTTGCGCACCTCGGTCACGTTGATGCTGACGGGCTTGCCCTTCGTCAGCTTCGCAAGGTCTTTCTTGATGACCTCGATCTCGGAGCCCGCTTTCCCGATGAGCACGCCGGGGCGGCCCGTGAACACGCTTACAATAATCTTACCCGCCGATCTCTCGATGAGAATTTTGGAGATCGCGGCCGCGTAATACTTCTTCTTGATGAAGGTGCGGATCACGTTGTCCTCTTTGAGGTAAGCCGCAAATTCCTTCTTGTCGGCATACCACTGGGTATCCCAACCTTTAATAACGCCGACTCTCAATCCGTGGGGATTAACTTTTTGTCCCATATTATATCTGTCCCTCCGCCGACTTTACGTCAAGTATCACCGTGATGTGGCTCGTTCTTTTGAGGATCGCGTGCCCTCTGCCCTTGCTGACGGGCTGCATTCTTTTGAGCATCGTGCCGCCGTTTGCGAAGCACTCCGCCACGTACAAATCTCCTCTGTCCATACCCTGATTGTGCTCTGCGTTCGCAACCGCGCTCATGAGCACCTTGCGGGTAGGTTCCGCTCCGCCGTTGGTGCAGTTTTCGAGGATCGCCTGCGCCTCGCGCACGCTCTTCCCGCGAATAAGCGCCAAAACGGTGCGCACTTTATAGGGAGAAACTCTGATATACTTTGCGACCGCGTAAGGGCGCTTCTCTTTGAGCTCGGCTACCCGTTCGGTCTTTTTCTTCATATTGCCTGCCATGTCCGTTCCTCCTTACTTCCTGCCGGGCGCCGTCGTTTTCGCCGCGTGTCCCTTGAACGTTCTCGTGGGAGCGAACTCGCCGAGCTTGCAACCCACCATGTCTTCGGTAACGTAAACGGGAACGTGCTTGCGTCCGTCGTAAACCGCAATCGTATGTCCCACCATTTGGGGGAAGATCGTCGATGCTCTCGACCAGGTTTTGAGTACCTTTTTCTCGTTGACCTCGTTCATCGCCTCGATGCGCTTCAACAGCTTCGCTTCGACGTAAGGTCCTTTCTTTATACTTCTCGACATATCCTCTTACCCTCCTTAATTGATCCTCTTCAAGATGAACTTGCTCGTAGGATTCTTCTTCTTTCTCGTCTTGTAACCGAGCGCCGGCTTGCCCCAAGGAGTTTCGGGACCCGCATGGCCGACGGGAGATTTTCCTTCACCGCCGCCGTGAGGGTGATCGTTCGGGTTCATGACCGAACCGCGCACCGTAGGACGGACACCGAGGTGACGGGTCTTACCCGCTTTTCCGATGCGAATGATCTCGTGCTCGACGTTGCCGACTTGTCCGATCGTCGCCTTGCAGGTGACGGGGATAAGACGCATTTCGCCCGAGGGCATTTTAATGGTCGCGTATTTCCCTTCGCGCGCCATGAGCTGAGCGGAGATGCCCGCGCTTCTCGCGATCTGTCCGCCTCTGCCCGGCTTCATCTCGATGTTGTGGATCATCGTACCGACGGGAATGTCGGAAAGGAGGAGCGCATTGCCCACCTTGATGTCCGCACCTGCGCCGCTCATCACCTTGTCGCCCGCGTTCAAGCCGACGGGAGCGAGAATGTATCTCTTTTCGCCGTCCGCATAGACGAGGAGCGCGATGTTTGCGCTACGGTTGGGATCGTACTGAATATTTTTGACCGTGGCGGGAATGCCGTCTTTATTGCGCTTAAAGTCGATGATGCGGTATTTTCTCTTGTTGCCGCCGCCGATGTGACGGACGGTGATTTTACCCGCGTGGTTTCTGCCGCCCGATTTGCGCTGGTCTTCGAGAAGGGAGCGCTCCGGCTTGTTCTTGGAAATCTCTCCGTAAACGGGCACCGTCATCAGACGGCGGGCGGGAGAGGTCGGTTTATATCTCTTGACTGCCATTTTTCATTCCTCCGAATTTTACGACAACGAGTTAAATGCCTCGATGGGCTTGCTGTCCGCTTTCAACGTAACGATCGCTTTCTTCGTCGTAGGGGTGTAGCCGGAATTTCTGCCCATTCTTTTGAGCTTTCCGGGGCAGGTAACGGTGTTAACGCTCTCTACCTTTACGCCGAACATCTGCTCTACCGCAATCTTGATCTGCGTCTTGTTCGCAGTTTTGAGCACCTTGAACGCATAACGCTTATCCGCGATCCCGTCATATCCCTTTTCCGTAAGGACGGGCTTTAAAATAATATCTTGGGGTTGCATTACGAATTTACCTCCTCGTTCGCGTAAGCTTCTTCCAGCTTTTTCACGGAACCCTTGGTAAGCACGACGACGCTGTTCGATACGACTTCATAGGTGTTGACCTCGGAAACCGATACCGTGGAAAGCGTTTGAATGTTGCGCGCCGCAAGGATCACGTCCGCGTTGGGTTCGTCCATGACGAGCACCGCTTTCTTTTCAAGCTTCAACGCTTTGCGGAACGCTTCCATTTCCTTGGTTTTGGGAGCGGTTACTTTCACGCCGTCCACCACGATGAGCTCGCCGTCCGCAAGCTTCTTGGAAAGAGCGGAAAGGAACGCGCCGCGTTTTGCCGTTTTGTTCATGCTCTTGGAGAAATCGCGGGACTTGGGCGCGAACACGACGCCGCCCTTCGTCCACTGGGGAGCGCGGATAGAACCTTGTCTTGCGCGGCCCGTGCCCTTCTGTCTCCAAGGCTTCGCTCCGCCTCCGCGCACCTCGGTGCGGGTAAGAGTGGATTTCGTTCCCTGTCTTTGGTTGCAAAGATAGGTAACGACCGCCTGGTGAATGAGAGGTTCGTTATATTTGACGCCGAACACTTTGTCGGAAAGGTCGATGTTTCCGACCTCTTCGCCTTTCATATTATATACCTTAACGTTTGCCATGGTCTTTCTCCTTATTTGCTGTGCTTCACGCTCGATTTCAGCGTCACCACACTACCCTTGGGTCCGGGGATCGCGCCCTTTACGAGGATCGCGTTCCGCTGAACGTCCACGCGAATGACTTCGAGGTTTTGGATCGTAACGTTCTCGACACCGTACTGACCTGCGAGGTGCTTATGCTTGAACACGCGCGAGGGGGTGCTGTTCGCGCCCATAGAACCGGGCTCCCTGTGCACAGGCCCTACGCCGTGCGTTTCCTTCAAACGGTGCTGATTCCAACGCTTGATAACGCCCGTGTAGCCGTGACCCTTGGTAACGCCGCTTGCGTCCACCCTGTCGCCCGCCTGGAATACGTCGGCAAGAAGTTTATCGCCTACCTTCACACCCTCCACGCTGTCAATGCGGATTTCTTTCAAAACCTTGCAGGGCGCTACGTTCGCCTTTTTGAATTGCCCGAGGTCGGGCCCGTTCAAGCTCTTTTCTTTCGCGGGAAGGAAGCCGAGTTTGAGCGCGACGTATCCGTCCGTTTCCTCCGTCTTCACCTGCACCACGGGGCAGGGACCCGCTTCCACGACCGTTACGGGAATCACTTTCCCGTCTTCCGTGAAGAGCTGCGTCATACCGACTTTGCGTCCGATGATTGCTTTATTGCTCATTGATAAAGTTCACTCCTTTCTTTTTTTATTTCCAATACCATATATAAATAGTATTATAGGATCACAGTTTTACTTTGATATCTACGCCCGCGGGAAGGTGAATGCTGTCCAAAAGCTTTGCGTTGGGAGAATAGATATCGATGATTCTCTTATGCGTGCGAAGCTCGAACTGCTCGCGGCTGTCCTTATATTTATGAGGACTGCGGAGAATGGTCACGATCTCGCGTTCCGTGGGAAGCGGAATAGGTCCGGAGATCTTCGCTCCGCCCTTCTGCATCGTCTCTACGATCCTGCTCGCCGCTTGGTCTACAAGCTCGTGGTCGTAAGCCGAAAGTTTGATTCTGATTTTTTGTGCTGCCATTTTTCTTACTCCTTCTTTTATACCAACTTGTACTCCGTGTCAACTTACCCGTGCGTATCGAAGTTTCGCTATCAAAAAAACACGCGTCTTTGCGGTGTTTCCTCGCAAAAGCCTTCGGTCGGTCGCAGAGGTCAAGCCTCCACATTTGTCAGCGAAAATTATCTGTCGAGGGGCTTTCTCGCCTCGTTTTTCAGTAACTTCCCGCCTCATTCCATATACGCTCGGTGCGCGCGGAAAAAATATCCCGCTGACACAGGCTATATAATATTAACAAAAAAGCAAGCCCGCGTCAAGGATTTTAGGCTCGCTTTTTAAAATTTTTTTTCTGTTTTTTTATCTTTTCGGAATATTTTCGGGGTTTCGCCGCATATCTCCGTCATTCCGCCCCGCATTTTTACAGGAAACAGGATTGCCTAATTTTAGAAACGAGCAAGAGCAGGAAAGTGCGCAAACGACGACGGGAGCGTACACGGACATACGTGACCGAGGAGTGCGCAAACTTGACGAACTATTGCGAAGTTTATAAGATTAGGCACGCGTCCCCTTGTCTAACGGGAAGCAGGATTTACTATACCATATATAATA
>CAMUFJ010000048.1 GCA_947088135.1 uncultured Clostridia bacterium | reverse complement strand
AAACCGAATAACCTTCTTTGGTAAGGATTTCTTCCAACATATCGCCGATATAAACGTCGTCGTCTACAATAAAAATTCTTTTCAAAACGTTCCAACCTCTCATAACAGTTCTATTTGCATTTATTATATTATAGCACATATTTGATCGGTTTTCAAGGAATGAATGCGTGTTATTATGGTTTAGCCCCCCGTTTAAAACAGCGCATACTAATTCGTCCGCTTGCAAAAACTAAGAACAACCGAAATATCAAAGAGGACGAATCTATGCATCGCAAGCCAAACCATATCGGAATCATTCCCGACGGAAACAGACGCTGGGCAACCCGAAACGGACTTAAAAAGCAAGAGGGCTACGGGCATGGGCTCTCCCCCGGTGGGGCGGAATGCGCCGGCTTTCGGGATTTTTGCCCCTGCAAACGGTCTATTCCGATTTCTATATCGTAAACGACCTATGGCCCGATTTCAAAGAAAAACACCTTGACGACGCGCTCGCTTGGTACTCCGAGCAAGACGTAACGCTCGGGGGCTGAAAAGAGCGTAAATCAAAAAATACGACCTTATTTCAGACTACAAAAAGCGGATTTCATCCGCTCTTTTGATTTTACGCCGAAAATTCGGTTTACTTTTTCAAGCGTTCTGTGATATAATATGGCAATCGGTTCTGGAAACCGAAACCAAGTAAGAACTTGCAAAACAGGAGATTATATGGCAGAAAAAGATTCCAAACCAAAAACAACCGAAAAGACCGCCGCCAAGGCAAAGCCCGCAACTACGGCAAAACCTGCGGCAAGCGCAAAGCCTGCAAGCACGGCGAAATCCACCGCAAGCGCAAAGCCCGCAACTACGGCAAAACCTGCGGCAAATGCAAAGCCTACAACTACGGCGAAACCTGCGGCAAGCGCAAAACCTGCAACCGCAGCGAAACCTGCGGCAAGCGCGAAATCTCCGACGGTAAAACCCGCAGCGGCGAAGAAACCCGCAAAGAGTTCCCCTTCCGCACAAAAAGACTTTGTAAATGAAAAATACGAGCCCCTTACTCCCGTAAAGCTCAAAGCGGACGGAACCGCGGAAAATCCTCGCCCCAAGCAAAAGACGGAGGCGGTCGCGGCGAAAGCCGAGCCCGAAAAGGCAAAGAAACAGACTAAGCAAAAAACAGCAAAGAATACGGACGGCGGAGAAGCAGCCGTCGCCCCCAACCGCAAAAAAATGTGGACGATCGTACTCTCGGCAATCGCGTTTTTGCTTGTCGTTGCCATCGTATTGGGAATCGCGCTCGGCGCGCGTTCCTGCAACAGCGAAAAAGCGCCCGACGGCCCTATCCTGAGCACCGAAGACCCTACGGTTTTGCCCGCAACGACCGTTACGGACGAAAAGCCCCTTCGCGCAAGCACTTCCCTGCTCAGTCCCGTCGACCCCGACGACCCCGCTTGGGAAAATTCATTCAATTATGACTACACGAGCGCTTCGCTCGTAGGATTTTCGGGCGAAGTGATCGGTACAACAGAAAGGACGAAGCCGATCGTGTCCGACGAACACGAATATTTCAACAACCCCGAATATCCTAAATTTGGAACGACGCTTTCCAGCGTGATCGGAACGGACGAAGCGAAGGTTGCGGCAAGAAACGCGCTCATTGCAGAATCGAGCTATTTGACCGCTACCGGAACTCGGAATGCGGGCGGAGGCGGTTATACATGGATGGACGCCGAAGGAAAACTGTACAGCGGCACAACTGCCGCACCCGAACCGACCATCGGGAAAGACGGCGTTACCCAAAGAAAGCTCTACAAACACACCGCTTCCGGCAATCTTTACTTCGGCGACGTGGACGACGAGGAGCCTGCAATCGTTAAAAAAGTTACGATGCGCAGACGCGGTTACGACGGATACGGTGTTACAGGCGTATACGCTCCCGCAGGCGAAGTGATTACCATTCAAATGACGGAAGCCGACATGGCGGCAACGGGCGGCGTAATCGTTCACATCGGTCAAGCTTTGTACAACGCAAAAGCAAACAACATTTGGGCGGCAAAAAACCAGATGCAACGCATCCCTCACCTCTTAAACACGATGACGGTAAATAAAAATACCGCCACTTACGACGAGGAAACGGGACTTTGGACGGCGTACGTCGGTTCCTTTATCGGCGGACCGCTTTACATTCGCAATGAAAACGTTACGTTTAGCGCCACCATTTCGGGCGGCGTAAAATACCAGCACTTTATTTTGGGATACACGACCGAAGAAGAATTTGCGGAGAACGCCAATGCTTCCGCCCCTTACTTCGATTTGGAAGTATGGAACATGGGCGTGCTTCATTCCGGACCCAAATATTACGCGCGCGGATTTACATACGAAGATATCTATAAGGCGGCGGTGCTTTGGGAAAAAGTTTCCACCGTTACCACTACCGGTTCCAGCCAAGGCATCGTGTTCCTGTACGATCCCTTCGTTGCGGCGGGCGCGGCAGTCGCCTTCCCGGGACAGCGTTCCGTAAACTGCCCCGCGGGGTGGATGAGAAACTCGCTCAACTACAACGGGATTGTGACCTCGGGCGCTTGGGGAAACTTCCACGAATACCACCATAACTTCCAGGGCTACGGCGTAGGCAACGGAGGCGAGGTCACGAACAACGCCATGACTCTTGCGTCTTATGCTTTGTTTACCAAAATTTCGGCAAAGAGAGGAATCACGGGATTCGGCTCGCAAGGCTTGGGCGGTTGGAACAACTACACCAGCGCAACGTGGGCGCTCGAAGAAACGCTGAAAATCGCGCGGGAAAACGAAAACCCGAGCAATGGGAACCAAGGGCTTGCCCTCTACGCCACTCTTCTGCACAATTTCGGCGCGGATAACTTCATTAACGCAAAAATTACGCAGTCGGGCGGACAAAACTACACGGCATATCTCAAATCTTGGCAGAATATCACGCACAACGATATGACCTACTATTTCAAAGATATACTCTGCGGGATCACGGCGGAACAGGCGGCGGAGTTCACCAACCCCGAATACCCGATGTTCGTGCCCGTTTCCAGCGTTTATCAAACGGGAAGAGGCTACGCTTACGACGGCGAAAAACGGTACTTCACCACAATGCATCCGTACGTAATCCCCTACGGCGTCCCCTTCAATATCGACCTTTCCCGCTATACTGCGCCGAACGGACAGTATGCGAGCGGAAGCGTCGTCATTCCCGAAGGCTTCGAATACCGCATCAAGAGCATTACGCAACCCGAACACGGCAATATCGCTCAGAAGGACAACTTCAATTTCACCTTTACGCCCGATAAAAACATGCGTTCCGGAAAAATCGTCGTCACGCTCGAAATCGCCAAAAAGGACAATGCGTTTAAGGTCGCAGACGTCGATTTGGTGCTCGAATTCGAGCAATCGCACGAAACCAATAAAATGACGCTGGAACGGACCACCTACGCCTATGCGGCAGATAAGATGTATACCGACGCGCAGGAGGCGTTCGATAGCGGCTACAAGGGCTACGAATCGGTTGCGAAGAAAGATCACTCCAACCCCACCCAAAACTGTAATACCGATATTTGGTTCTATCCCGACAACGAAGCAACCCGCGAGAAATACCCCGACGTGCCTGAGTCGTACTTCGTACACGACAACACCATTGAAGAACTCAGTGGGAAACTTTATATCGAGAAAGAAGGCAAATACCGCTTATATCTGCGCGGACGACTCAACTGCGCGCTCTATTATTCGTTGGACGGCGGAAACACCTACAAGCTCGGACCAACGATCAAAGATACAAAAGCGCCCTCAGGCAGTCACCTCTTCCGCCCCAACGACAGCAAAACCTACGTTGATTTGGACTTGGAAGAAGACAGTTGGATCTACATCAAGGAAGTGCTTATCGTGCAATCGACGCCCTCCGTAAGCTATATCGGCGTTGGCTTGGCACAATGGACGGATCCCTTGTTTACCATGGTGGATAAGTATTACGATAAGGACGGGAACGAAGTCGCTTCCGCCGACGACGAAAACTACGATCATACGATTACCCATTACTACGATTATCAAGGCAACGAGGTGAGCGCGGACGTTGCAAACGCCGCAGAGAAGATCGAGCCCGTCGTCACCGATAGACAACAACCCTATGTAAACGCATATAGAAGCGATTACGAATTCCCCTCGAACGCGGACTTCGAAACCGATTACTTCTACGTGAGAACGCACAACTACAATTACAGCGCCACTGCGGAAGGGCTGACCCCGAGCGTCGTAGGTCCGGACCCCTGTCATGAAAAGTATCCCATCGAAAATCTTTTCGACAGCGATCCTACGAACATCATTTCGTCGAAAGACGTCGTTTCGGAGAGCGCGCCGTGGGAGCTTAAAATCGATCTGGGCAAAGTGATCGAAGCCAACCGAATGGAGATCACGGGATTTTTATTCGGCGGTAACGGAAGTAAAAACCAAACGCCCAATTCGATCACCCTTTACTTGGGGAAGACGCTCGACGACATGAAGGAAGTCATATCCTTCGACAACGGAAAGGTCGACGGCGTGATGCTGAAATTCAACTTCGAAACGACGCAGTTCCGCTATTACAGGCTCGTCGTAAGACATACCGTCGAAGGCAGATTCGGATCGATCGCCAAAATCGATTTCTGCAATCAAATCCCCGGCGGAACGCTCGTCGCCCCCTCCGACGACGCCATTCTGTACCAAGGCGATTGGCGGATCGAACAAACGCAAGCCACCTTCGGGCACGTGTTCGCGGGCAAGAAAAACGCAACGCTTACCTTTGAATTTACAGGCTCGCGCGTGGGCTTCCTTGCCTCTCCCGATTTCGGAAAGAATTTCGAGGTAGAGATCGACGGACAAAAGATGAGCTCCATCGAACTGAAAGAGGACAACGGAACTTCCGCCCTCGTCTATCTCACCAAAGCGCTTGAAAGCGGAAAGCACAAAGTCGTGCTGAAATGCTTGGGCGATGCGAATATCGACTCGATCGTCGTTTATCCGTAACCGTTAGTAAACCCCCGTGCGGATCCGCACGGGGGTTTCTTTATCTCCATAATAGAACGCGCGGGCTTTGCAACCAAAGCCCGCGCTGTTTTTTTAAATGACCGTCATCGCTCATAGCGCCTCGACCGTCACGGCGCGGTCTTTCAGAGAAAAATGCAGTTCCGACGGTTCGCAGTCATCCGCAATATACCCCACGGGAAACAATGCGATCATGTTATAATTCCGCATCTGCGGGAATTCGCTTTTCAGCAGATGTTCGTCAAAACTTCCGATCCAAGTCGTGCCCAACCCTAAATCGTGAATTTCCAGCATCATTTGCGTTGCAACGATAGCAGCGTCGATATCGGCAAAATTTTTGCCGTCGTACTTCCTTACCCACGCCTCGTTCGGCGCGGCGCCGACCGCGAAAATCACGGGAGCTTGTCCGACAAAAGGAAAGCGCGTCGTTTTGATCAGTTTGTTCTTGGCGCACTCGCTTTTGGCGATCCAAATTTTGTACGGCTGAAAATTGACCGCCGTGGGAGCTCTTCTCCCCGCTTCGATGATTTTGTCAATTTTCTCCTGCTCGATTGCTTGATCCGAAAATTTTCTTACGGAATACCGCTCGATCGCAAGCTGCAAAAAATCCTTCATTTTGATTTCCTTTATTGTATTTGCTTTACGATGACATTTTAACATAAACGCGCCGAAAAAGCAAGATGAGGGAAGGAAAAAGCGCATTGCAAAAAAATTTCGAATAATTTCAAAAAACGACTGAAAAACGCTTGATAATTTTGTTCTCGTTTGGTAAAATAAACAGGCAAAACATAGTTATTGGGGTGTCGCCAAGCGGTAAGGCAACGGACTCTGACTCCGTCATTCGTT
>CAMUFJ010000047.1 GCA_947088135.1 uncultured Clostridia bacterium | reverse complement strand
GTATGCGGCAAATTGAGGGCGCTACCGCAAAAGCGCGGTTTTGCTTCGCGCAAGTGATTGTAACTTGGGTTCACACTTTTTTCGCGTCGGACTTCGTTTAATGGGATTCTTCGCTAACGCTCAGAATGACAGAAAGGAAGCGAAAAAAGGCGTGAGCTAATCTCTTTGTTAGTTTCTCTGATTCGGCGGAGCGATAAACTCCGTCTATCTTCGGTCATTCAGCCGCAGGTATGCGGCAAATTGAGGGCGCTACCGCAAAAGCGCGGTTTTGCTTCGCGCAAGTAATTGTAACTTAGGTTCACACTTTTTTCGCGTCGGACTTCGTTTAACGGGATTCTTCGCTAACGCTCAGAATGACGGAAAGGAAGCGAAAAAAGCTGTGAGCTAATCTCTTTGTTAGTTTCTCTGATTCGGCGGAGCACTCAGCTCCGTCTATCGATCGTCAGTAAGCGCAAAGTGTTGCGCAAATTGTGTCCCGCTGCGGAAGGCAACCTTCCTTGCGGAAATTCTTACGACTTACTGCGCCAAGTGATCCTGCCCTTGCTTAAATCGTAAGGGCTCATTTCCAACTTTACCGAATCGCCTTCGATGATGCGGATATAGTTCATTCTCAGCTTTCCCGAAATGTACGCGGTAATGACGTGCCCGTTGGAAAGCTTCACTTTAAACGTTGCATTCGGAAGAGCTTCTATTACTTTGCCTTCCGCTTCGATTACGTCGTCTTTGGACATATCTCCTCCACAATTTCCTTATAAGGTGAGTATTTCCACGCCGTCCTTGCGGACGACAAGGGTGTTCTCATAATGCGCGGCACATTTCCCGTCCGAGGTGACAGCCGTCCATCCGTCCGGCAATACCTTCACGCGGAAACCGCCCGCAGCAATCATCGGCTCTACGCAGATGACGGTATTCTCGGCAAGCCGTACGCCCGTGCCCTTGCGCCCGAAGTTTGGAACGCTCGGATCTTCGTGCATTTCTCTGCCGATCCCGTGTCCCGTATATGCCCGCACGACGGAAAAACCGTTTGCTTCCGCATGTTGCTGGACACGGAAACCGATATCATAAAGCGGAGTGCCCGCCTTTAAGCCTTCGATTCCTTTGTAGAAGCACTCTTCCGTAACGCGGACGAGCTTTTTCTTCTCTTCGGATACTTCGCCGATGCAGAACGTTCTCGCGCCGTCGCCGTGAAAGCCGTTTTTGTAAGCGCACAAATCGACGCTGACGATATCCCCTTCCTCGATGACCAAATCGGACGGAATGCCGTGTACAACGACCTCGTTAACGGAAACGCACGCGGAAGCGGGATAACCGCAATAACCAAGACAGCTCGGCTCGGCGCCGCTCGCCGTTATGAAATTGTAGACGAGCTCATCCACTTCCTTCGTCGTCATTCCCGCACGGATGCGGTCGCCAACGAAGTTCAAACAGTCGCGCACGATTCTGCACGGCTCGCGCAAGAGCTCTATTTCCTGCTCCGTTTTCGCAAAAATCATAACTACTTGCAGAGCTTATCGAGCTCGGACTTGATTTCCTCGAACAGCACCTCGGCGGGAGCCTCGGAACCTGTAAAGTTGAGGATAATGCCCTTTTGGGTGTAATAATCGATGAGGGGCGCCGTTTGCTCGGTATAAACTTTCAAACGGCTTCCCACCGTTTCGGGATTGTCGTCCTTGCGCTGGTAGAGCTCTCCGCCGCAACGGGAGCAAACCGTCGCGCCGTTCAGCGTGGAAACGTGGTAGCTCTCTCCGCATTCCTTGCAGACTCTCCGTCCGCAAAGGCGGTCCATGAGAAGCTTGAAATCGATGTTGATGTTGACCACGCCGTCGATGTGCGCGAATTTATCGAGCTCGCTTGCCTGATAGAGGTTGCGGGGGAATCCGTCGAGCAGATAACCCTTTTTGCAGTCCTCCCAGGTAAGACGGTCGCGCACGATCTCGCAGGTCACTTCGTCGGGGACAAGCTCGCCTTTATCGGTGTACGATTTGGCAAGCAGACCGATCTTCGTTCCGTTCTTGATGTTCGCGCGGAAAATGTCGCCCGTAGAAATATGCACAAGACCGTAGCGGTCGGCGATTTTGGTTGCTTGCGTGCCCTTGCCTGCGCCGGGCGCACCCAGTAAAATCAAATTCATGCGGAATTCCCCTTTTGATTATTCTTTATCGGACTTCGTTTGATGGGATTCTTCACCCCGTAAAGGGGTTCAGAATGACGTGGACAAACAAGTTCTTACAAAGCGAAGTTCTTAAATAAGATCGCTCGAAAGACAAGGCGCACGCGGCTTTCCCGACGGGAGCGTACACAAACGTACGTGACCGAGGGGAAACGCAAGTGCAACGCAGTATTTCGAGATGAGCTTACTTTAAGAACCCTTTGTAATTCTTCATCATGATCTGCGACTGCAACTGCTTGTCGAACTCCAAAGCTACGGATACGACAATGAGGATACCGGTCGTAGAGAATACGTTTACGAGATCGAAGCTCGCCCAGCTGAACGCAATGGACGGAACGAACGCGATAAACGTTAAGAAGATCGCGCCAAAAAGCGTAATGCGCTTGTTAATCTTATTGAGATACTGCGCGGTGGGCTTTCCGGGACGGATACCTTGAATGAAACCGCCGTTTTGCTGAATGCTCTTGCTCACGTCTTCCGGATTGAACTGAATCTGTGCATAGAAGAACGAGAAAACGAAGATGAGCACGCAAAGTACGATGATATACCAAGGAGTACCGTTGCTGAAATGCGTGGACCACCATTCCAAGCCCGAGCTCCATGCGGGCACAAGGCTCATGATCATGGAGGGCAAAGAAATGATCGCAAACGAGAAGATGAGGGGCATGACCCCGCTTCCCGTGATCTTCATGGGAATGACGGAGGACTGACCGCCGTACATTTTCGTTCCGCGCACCTGCTTTGCATAGTTTACGGGGATCTTACGTTCCGCCAAATCGACGAATACGATGAAGAAGAACAGCACGACCGTGATGAGCACGAACAACCCAAGCTCCAAGAGTCCGTCGCCGACGGCAAGCGTACCCGTTCCCATATCGATGATCTTATTGAGAATGGTGGTGCCCGCCGTGGAGAGGATACCCACGAAGATGATGAGCGAAATGCCGTTGCCCACACCGTAATCGGTGATGCGCTCGCCGATCCACATGACGAGGCAGGACCCCGCCGTGTAAACAATCGTCATATAAATTCCCGCAAGCCAAGTATGTCCGAAGAACAAGTCGGAGCGGATCGCCCCCTCGTTGTTGCCGAAGAGCACGATGATCCCGACCGACTGAATGACGGCAAGAACGATCGTAACGAAGCGCGTGATGTTGGTGATTTTCTTTCTGCCCTCTTCGCCCTGCTTAGAAAGCCGTTCCAACGCGGGAATTCCCACGGTGAGGAGCTGGATAATAATGGACGCGTTAATGTACGGTCCGATACCGAGCGCAAAGAGCGTTCCGTTTTGAAGCGCGCTTCCCGTAATACCGCTCATCAGGTTTAAGAAGTCGTTATCCGTGATCGCGTCGCTGAACAGCGTTCTATCGAGCCCCGGCACGGGGATATAGCACCCCAACCGAAAAACGATTAGAAGCAGAACGGTCATGAAAATCTTCTTTCTGATTTCTTTATTCCGAAAAGCGTTTTTCAACGTTTCTAACATAGCGTGACTCCTTTTCGGTAAGCGCGGCAGCCGTTATTCAACGACTTCCGCCGTACCGCCTGCCTTTTCGATCGCTTCCTTAGCGGATGCGGAGAATTTAGCCGCCTTTACGGTAAGCTTTACTTTAAGCTCGCCGTTTCCGAGCACTTTCAGCCCGACGTTGTTTTTTACTTCCTTCGCAAGCCCGTTCTCGGATACGAAACCGTAATCTACAACGGTGCCGGCGGGAAGGGACGCCAAATCGGAAAGGTTGACAACCACGTACTCCTTGCGGAAACGATTGTTGAAACCGCGTTTGGGGATTCTTCTCGCAAGCGGCATCTGTCCGCCCTCGAAGCCCGGTCTTACACCGCCGCCCGAACGCGCCCACTGACCTTTATGACCCTTACCGCTCGTTTTGCCGAGCCCGGAACCGATTCCGCGCCCAAGACGCTTTGCGGAGGTTCTTGCCCCCTCTGCGGGAGCCAACGTATCTACTCTCATGCCAATCTCCTTAAACGTTCTCGACCTTGACGAGGTGCGCAACCTTTTTGAGTTGACCCTGCAAGCAGGGAGAATCCTCAAACGTCTTTGTCGAACGGATTTTTTTCAGCCCGAGCGCCGCAACCGTATCTTTCACCGATTGAATTTCGCCGATCGTGCTCTTTACAAGCGTAACTTTAACCATACCGTCCTCCTCAGCCTACGATTTCTTCCACGGACTTTCCGCGAAGAGCAGCGACTTCCTCAACCGTTTTCAGCTCGGAAAGCCCCGCGATCGTCGCTTTAATGCAGTTGCCCGCATTCTGCGTGCCGTGAGATTTGGTTCTGATATTCTTGACGCCCGCCGCTTCCATGACGGCACGGACGGGACCGCCCGCGATAACGCCGGTACCGACTTCGGCGGGAAGCATAAGCACTGCGCCCTTGCCGAATTTTCCGAGCACCTCGTGGGGGATCGTCGTATTGACGATGGGAACGGTGATCATGTTCTTCTTTGCCGCCTGCGTAGCCTTCTCGATCGCCTCGGGCACTTCCTTAGACTTGCCCTGACCGTAGCCGACCTTGCCGTTGCCGTCGCCTACGACGACGAGCGCCGCAAAGCGCATATTCTTACCGCCCTTCACCGTTTTGCTGACGCGGTTGATACCGATAGTCTTTTTGATGAGGCCGTCGTTTTCTTCTTGCCTTCTCTGAGGTCTGTTTTCTCTTGCCATCTCTTATCTCCTATCAGAATTTGAGTCCGGCGTCGCGTGCGCCGTCCGCAACCGCTTTCACGCGCCCCGTATAGAGGTAGCCGCCGCGATCGAACACGACCGCTTCCACTCCCTTTTCCTTTGCGCGCTCGCCTGCCTTAACGCCGACGGCTTTTGCCGCCTCCGTCTTGGTCTTGCCTGCAACTTCTTCTTTGATCGCCTTTTCCATTGTGGACGCGGAAGCGATCGTGACGCCTTTCACGTCGTCGATCACCTGCACGTAAATGTGGTTCAAACTGCGATATACGTTCAAACGGGGCGTTTCCGCCGTTCCGTGAACTTGCTTTCTCACACGGGCGTGACGGCGCTGTCTGAGCGAATTTTTATCTTGTTTCTTTATCATAATTCACCCTCCTTTACTTCTTGCCCTTACCGGAAGTCTTACCTTCCTTGTGCTCGATGTGCTCGCCCTTGTAACGGATACCGTATCCGTGATAAGGCTCGGGCACGCGAATCGCACGGAGGTCCGCCGCGACTTGTCCGACCAAAACCTTGTCGATGCCCGATACGACGACTTCCGTCTGCGAAGGGCACTCGATTTTGATGCCTGCGGGTTGAACGAATTCCACGGGATGGGAGAAGCCGACGTTGAGAACGAGCTTGCTTCCCTGCATAGCCGCTTTCCAGCCGACGCCTTTTACCTCCAAAGCCTTGGTGTAGCCCTCGGAAACGCCCTTAACCATATCCGCGATCAAAGCGCGGTACAACCCGTGGAGCGCGTTGGTTTCTTTGCTCTCGTCTTTTGCGACGACGTGTACGTGTCCGTCCGCGTTGGTTACGTCGATGGCGCCGGATACGATTTTGCGCTGCAATTCGCCCTTTGCGCCCTTTACGGTAACAACGCTGTTTGCGAACTCGACGGTAACGCCTGCGGGAATAGCGATACTCAATTTACCGATTCTCGACATACGTACCCTCCTTAATAGATATAGCAGAGCACTTCGCCGCCCACGTTCTGGGCCTTTGCCTGCTTATCCGTCATAATTCCTTTGTTCGTGGAAACGATTGCAATACCGAAGCCGCCGAGAACCTTGGGCATCGTCTTTGCACCGCTGTACGAACGAAGACCGGGCTTGGACACGCGCTCCAAACCGCTGATGACCGACTGATGAGCGTCGGTATATTTCAGCGTGACGACGAGCTTCCCGTTGTAGCCGTCCTCAACTTCTTGCACGTTTTTCACATAGCCCTCCGCAAGAAGAATGCGGGCGATCTCCCTCTTCATGTTGGAAGCGGGGATCTCAACCGTTTCTTTCTTTACGGTAAGTGCGTTTCTGATTCTTGTGAGCATATCTGCGATAGGATCTGTCATCGTATTGCCTC
>CAMUFJ010000046.1 GCA_947088135.1 uncultured Clostridia bacterium | reverse complement strand
TCTTCCTGCGCCCCGCACACGGCCATCGCCTTCCCCTGTAACTCGGGGTTTAAAACGCATTCCACCGAAGCGTAAAATGCGTTTGCGTCGCTATGCAATATTTTTCGATCCATACTGCGCCTCCCCGCTCTCATCGTCCCGTGTCTTTTCATTATAAATAAAACGTTCGTTCGTGTCAAGCGGTCGAAAATAAATTTCATGAAATTTCCGTTTGGGTATTGATTTTTTCCCGTTTTCAGGTATAATAGAATTATACCCGCGCCGAACGCGGTTGGAAGGCTCGGGCAAGCACGATACTTTACTATAAGGGGTAAAATTATGAGCATATCGGCAAAAGACATTCGGAATATCGCGATCGTCGGGCACAGCGGCGAGGGCAAGACCACGCTCATGGAGGCAATGCTCTTCAACGGCGGCACCATAGAGCGCATGGGCAAAACGGATAACGGCACTACCGTGTCCGACTTCGACGAGCAGGAAATCGCCCGCAAGATGTCCGTTTCTCTCTCCGTCGCGTACACGAGCTGGGGCGGCGCGAAACTGAATTTGTTGGACGTTCCCGGATTTTACGACTTCGAGGGCGAATTCAACGAGGCTATGCGCGCCTGCGGCGGCGCGCTCGTCGTGACGGGCGCGGGCGGCACGGTAACGGTGGGCGCGGAAAAGGCGATCTCGCAATGTCTGCGCGCCAAAAAACCGCTCATCGTATTCATCAACGGCATGGATAAGGACAACGCCGATTACTACGGCACCGTTCACGCCCTGCAAGAGAAATACAAAGGCAAGATCGCGCCCATTCAGATTCCCGTAATGGAAGGGAACAAGATGACGGGCGTGGTAAACGCGCTCACGGGCAAAGCATACAAATTCTCCAATACGGGCTACGAGGAAATTCCCGTGCCCGAGCTCTACGTGCGCGACCTCGAAGAGATGCAGGCTTCCCTCATGGAAACGGCGGCGGAGAACGACGACGTACTGCTCGAAAAATACTTCGAGGACGGCTTCCTCTCCCGCGAGGACACCATTCACGGCATTCGCAAAGGTATTTTCTCCATCAACGTTATTCCCGTCATGGCGGGAAGCGCGCTTCAAAACAAGGGCGTCATCAACCTCATGAACGAGATCGTGAAATATATGCCCGAAGCGGCGGAGCGAAGCGGACTTCCCGCAACCGACCCCGTAAAGGACGCCGTCGTGGGCGTGGAATGCGTGGAAAACGCCCCCTTCTGCGCGCAGGTGTTTAAGACGGCGGTAGACCCGTTCGTGGGAAGAATGAACTACTTGCGCGTCTGCCGCGGCGCTCTGCAAACGGGCATGAGCGTGCTCAATACGAACACCAACGCCACCGAGCGCATCAACGCGCTGTATCTCGTGAAGGGCAAAAAGCTGGAAGCCGTCAATTCGATCGGCGCGGGCGATATCGGCGCGGTGTCGAAGCTGTCGAACACGGGCACGGGCGACACCCTCTGCGCGGAGGATACCCCCGTCGTATTCGACGCGATCCCCTTCCCCAAGCCCGTTTTGTTCCTGGCGGTTTACGCTTCGGTGCGCGGAACGGAGGATAAAGTGTTCGGCGGGCTTGCACGCCTTGCAGACGAGGACAAGAGCTTTACCGTAACCAAGAACACGGGCACGGGCGAAACGCTCGTGGGCGGACAGGGCGAAGTTCACCTCGAAGTCATCAAGAAAAAACTCAAAGCGAAATTCGGCGCGGACGCCGATTTCCGCACCCCTGCCGTCGCCTATAAGGAAACCATTCGCAAAAGCGCGACGGCGGAAGGAAAATACAAGAAGCAGACGGGCGGTCACGGTCAGTACGGTCACTGCAAAATGCGCTTCGAGCCCTGCGAGAAAGATTTCGAGTTCGCGGAAGAGGTCGTGGGCGGTTCCGTTCCCAAACAGTATATCCCCGCCGTGGAAAAGGGCATTATCGAGTGCCTGCCCAACGGCGTGCTCGCGGGCTATCCCGTGATCCGCGTGAAAGCCGTCCTCTACGACGGAAGCTATCATGACGTAGACTCCTCGGAAGCGGCGTTCAAATCGGCGGCGGAAATCGCCTTTAAAGAGGGCATCAAGAACGCTTCCCCCGTGCTGTTAGAGCCCATTTCGCGGTTGAAGATCGCCGTTCCCGAGCAATTCGTGGGCGACGTGATGGGCGATTTGAATAAGCGCAGAGGCAGGATCATCGGCATGGACGCGCAGGACGAAATGCAGGTCGTCACGGCGGAAGCCCCGCAGGGCGAACTGCTCACCTATGCGACCTCGCTCCGCTCCATGACGCAGGGACGCGGGAAGTTCACCGAAACCTTCGCCCGCTACGAGCAAGCGCCCGACGCCGTTCTGCAAAATTTGAAAAAGTAAGCGGAAAACGTATTGTTAAAGAATCCCACCAAAAATCATCGGGGCGCAGCTATTGCCGCGCCCCTTTATTGTTTTCTGTTTTTCCGCCATTTTGAGGAATAATTAAATTATTTTTTCCATACAAACCTTGGGGTTACATTCTATAAAATCCTCATAAATATGGATATCGCTCTTCCTATAAAAGACTTGATTATTAAATTCACTTAATTTATGTATAGCATCTCTTTCTCCGATGTCATCTTGTAGTTTTACAACCAAATCAATATCGCTGTAATCGTTATATTCTTCTTTTTGTATCGAACCGAAAAGCCATACGTTTTCTACCCCAAACGAATGAATCAAATCACACGACTCTTTATATTTTTGTTGTATCAATTCCTTTAAGTCGTTTTGATGGTGTTTGATTCCCCGTTCAATTAAACCCAACAAAAACGTTCCTTTCACTTCGGCATTGGTTATTTTATTAAAATGCTCAAACAAATACGGGGGAATGATAACGTAATCTTTATAATGCCTGAAAATCAATATTGCAATTAAAATAAAAACAAAAAATGCAATTCCCAAGTTGTTTTCCGCCAAACAGCATTCCACCATGCTTACTATTTTTTCTTCGACCGATAGCCCGTTCGCATCGAAAATATATCTCAGTTTATTTTGTTTGTTTTCTTCAATTTCCAAATCGAATATTTTTAAGTAGTCACGGTATAAATCCGTAAAAGTGCCGTTGCAATAGTCGGAAAAAGACAGCAAAAGAAATCTATGAAATTTAATCACCGCGTTGGAATATTTAAACTTTTGGTCAAGTTCTTTTCCGATAACGATGTTTTTTATCTTGTCGTAGTAATTCTCTTTTAATTTATTGTCAAAATAAGATGAAATCGTCTTATATTCATATGATACGGTTCTTACGTGAATCATGCTTTCCTCCAAAAAAAGAAGTTGTATATCTACAACTTCTACACGGTTTTTTACCAACAACAATTAATATAATTTAATATAGAACGCTTCCAACGATCCATAATATGTCGGTAAATGGGTTAACTCAAATTTCACATAGCCTTTAAATTTGTCAGCCATGTAAAAGATTTCGACCTCGCAAGTGTTCGTTTCCATAGGCAATACTATCTCCCCTATTGGAAATATAAAAGGCACCAATTCTTCTTTATATCTTTCATTGTTATAATATATACACTCAATGTTTTTTGTGCCGGTATAAAAGCGTAAAAATTCAGGCGTTTCAAACTCCTCGTCGATTGTAATGGACAATTTTATGCTTTTTTCATCATAATGCTCGTAAACAATTCGATAATCAATTTCTTCGCCCGATAAAACGACCGTTTCACCAATCAAATGATAGTCGCTCAAATCGGGTTCTTGATGGCAAGCATGCAAAATTAAAAGATAAAGAGTAAGGATCGGTGCAACAAAAATCAAAATGAGTACCAAAAATGTAATTGAACAAGCTCGCCTTGCACGCTTCGTATCAAATTCCTCTTCTTTTTTTGTTTCGTTTTCACTCATATCCATTCCCCCAAATTTCAAGCCCTGATATAGAGATTAAAGCAGTATTGTCAACAAATTCGTAAATTTTTTATCACCGAAAGTCAATAAAAGTTAATCTTAATCGCTTCTTTATTCCCTTCCGATTCGTCATCTCCCGGTACATCGGTCAGCTCAAACTTGATATAGCCTTTAAAATCTTCAAAAATATCTTGAAAAACTTTGACCTCGCAAGGATTCGTTTCCATCGGCACCGCAATCTTCCCCATATATATAAACCAACCGGGAGTCGTCCGAATGGCTTCATACTTATTTTTATTTGAATAAACGTAGCTAATGCTTGCGCTACCAGCGCATGTATAAAAATACAAAATATCGGGTCTTTCAATCTCTTCATCGATAGTAATGGATAATTCTATAAAGTACTCCCCATAAGACTTATAAGTAATTTGATAATCGAATTTTTCACCCGATAGGACGATCGTTTCTCCTTTTTGATGATAATCGCTCAAATCAGGCGCTTTATGACAAGCGTAGAATAAAAGAAGGCAAAAAATAAGAATCGGCGCAACAAAAATCAAGAAAAACACCAAAAACGCAATTAAGCAACCATGACTTTTTTGCTCCGTATCGTTCGCCTCTTTCATTCCCGTTTCATTATCGCCCATTACCTAATCCACCCTGAAACAAAACGATTTGATATTTCTTTTGTGAAATAACCGAGCTCATAATTTTCCCCCTTGAAAATGTTTTTGATTTAGGCTTTCATTATATCGTACTTTCTTCTAAATTTCAACACATTTTATAAAACTTTTTTTGATTTTTTAAATAAATTATTAAATATCAAAATCGCATTAGAATTTTGAAATAAAAAGCGGCGCGCTTTGTTTGTAAGAAAGCGCGCCGCTTGTACTTTTATGCAATTCCCATTTCACGCATTTTTTCTTTTAAAATAAGGTACGCCTCCTCGGCGGTATGGGCGTTTGCGGTCGCCTTTTCCATGGGGCAGATATCCGTACCCGCGCGATTGATGATTTTTTCCGCAAAAACGGTATAAGAAACCGCGATCCCGTACTCCTCCAATACGGCTTTTCCGCTCTCGGAAATCGTCCCCGCAAACACCGCTTGTATCCCGCATTTTACGAACAAAAACGCCGCCGCCCTTCCCACTACTTTATCGGCGACGGAATAGCCCGTCAAATCGACGCCTCGGGCAACAAAGTCCATCATCGGCGCGATGCCCCGCTCGTCGCTATACAGGCATTTCCCGTCCTTGCACAGGCAAATCGTATGTCCCGCAAGATTTTGTTTTGCTATTTGAAGATCTGTCATTGTTTGCCCTTCCCGCACGAGGATAATTTCTTTAAAATTTCGACGTCGGCGGGGCAGAACTCGAATTGCGGGATTTCGGCGGGCGAGATCCACTTCATATCGTTATGCTCCAAAAGTTTGGGACGGCCTTTGAGAAGAGCGCAGTGAAACAGGGTCAAATGCACCGTCACGTCGGGATATTCGTGTGTGACCTCCGCAAAGATCCCGTGCGGCTCAACGGTAACGGCGAGCTCCTCCATACATTCCCGCACGAGCGCCTGCTCTTTGGTTTCGCCCGCCTCTACCTTGCCGCCGACGAATTCCCACAACAGCCCTCTTGCCTTGTATGCGGGGCGTTGACAAATCAAAAATCTGTCCTCCTCCCATATCAATGCCGCAACTACTTCGATCGTTTGTTTCATTCGCGATTCTTCTCCCGTTCGTCCGAACATTTTATATAAGCAACTTTGGCTTGTATTATATCACATTATGGAAATAAAATCAAGATTCGCAAAAGCGCAATTCGCTTTGAAACAGAAGCGTTTTATGCTATAATGTTTGCGAAAACATAAGGAGAAATTCGGCGGGTATGGAAAAACTGCTTTTAGTGGACGGGAGCAATCTTCTCTTTCAAATGTTTTTCGGAATGCCCGCGCGGATCTTCAACCGAAACGGCAAGGCGATCCACGGCACGCTCGGCTTTACGGGCGCGCTCCTCAAAATCATACGCATGACGAACCCGACGCACGTTGCGGTGCTGTTCGACGGCGAGCATAAAAACGGCCGCACCGCCCTCGATGCGGACTATAAGGCGAATCGCATCGATTACGGCAACGTTCCAGAAGCCGAAAACCCCTTTTCGCAGTTACCCGATATTTACGCCGCACTCGACCGCCTCGGCGTAAAGCGCGCCGAAACGACGGTTTGCGAAACGGACGATTGGATCGCAGGGTATGCCTACACCTACGGGAAGGATACGAAAATCGTGATCTCATCCTTTGACAGCGACTACTTCCAGCTTCTGAGCGAACACGTTTCCGTGCTCCGCTACCGCGGGAAAAACACTGTAATTTTGACGCCCGACGCACTTTCGGAAAAATTCGGAATCACGCCCGCACAATACGCCGATTTCAAATCGCTCGTCGGCGATCATGCGGACAACATCAAGGGCGCGGATAAGGTAGGCCCGAAAACGGCGGCTTCTCTTTTGCAAAAATACGGGACGCTCGAAGGAGTCCTTGAAACCGCGGAAAGCATCGAACAACCCGCGATCAGAGCATCTATCCTCCGAAGCGCGGAACGGCTCAAAACGAACTATAAACTGATCAAGCTCTCGGGCGACGCCGTTCTGCCCTTCTCTCTCGACGAGCTTGTTTGGAGCGGCCGAACCCCAACCGCGAATGAAACCCTGCAAGACGTCGGTCTTATCCCGTAAATTCTCCCATTTACATTTTAACATGAAAAATGAGAGCCGTTCCGTGAACGGCTCTCATTTTTTTACCATATA
>CAMUFJ010000045.1 GCA_947088135.1 uncultured Clostridia bacterium | reverse complement strand
CTTACGCCAAAAGTACTTGGTCTAACCACCCGGGAGGATAGGTAGTTGCCGCCTTCAAATCAAAAACGCTCTTCGGAGCGTTTTTTGCTTATGGAAAGGCGTAAGAGTGCTACGCTCTCTTGTCTCGGCGGCGCAAGGGGAAACGCCGCCTCGGTCGCGTTCCGCGGGGGATATCCCGCTCCGCTCAGTTCGAAACGCGCGGACAATTCACAGGATTGTCCGCAGAAAGCGTTTCTTACCGCCCAAAGTACTTGGTCTAACCACCCGGGAGGATAGGTAGTTGCCGCCTTCAAATCAAAAACGCTCTTCGGAGCGTTTTTTGCTTATGGAAAGGCGTAAGAGTGCTACGCTCTCTTGTCTCGGCGGCGCAAGGGGAAACGCCGCCTCGGTCGCGTTCCGCGGGGGATATCCCGCTCCGCTCAGTTCGAAACGCGCGGACAATTCACAGGATTGTCCGCAGAAAGCGTTTCTTACCGCCCAAAGTACTTGGTCTAACCACCCGGGAGGATAGGTAGTTGCCGCCTTCAAATCGAAAGACACTCTGATCGAGTGTCTTTTTTCTTTATTTGATTATAAGGGTATTCCCCCAAGGAAAAGCCGAGCGATCGCTTGCAACCGCAATAAAGTAGAGCAAACTCTACGGAGCGTAGGTTGTTTTTTTAAATAACTGTGCTATAATGGGAGCAAAGGAGCGAATTATGAACGTTGTAAAAATCGGACAATTTATAAAAGAATTACGAAAAGAAAAGTCATTCACGCAGAAAGAAGTTGCCGAGCGCTTAAACGTTTCCGAAAAAACGGTGTCGAAATGGGAAACGGGCAGGGGATTGCCCGATCTAGGGTATATGCTTCCGCTTTGCAAGCTATTCGGGATCAGCACGAACGAGCTTTTGTCGGGCGAACGGCTCAACGACAGACAATACGTGGAAAAAGCGGAGGAAAATATTGCTTCGCTTGTCAGCGACAGAACGTCGCCCCGAAAAAAAGTGATCGTATCCACCGTATCCTGCGTTATGGCGACCCTGTCGAGCCTCGCGCTGGTTTTGATATCGGCGTATTTTATCAACGAACTTTGGCTTCGCCTTGTGTTGATCGGCATTGCCGTCATGGTCGTCGTTTCCGACGTCGCGGTGATCCTGCTTGTGGCGGTCAGCACGGAAATTTACGAATGCGAGCGGTGCGGAGAGAAATTCGTGCCGGGCTTATCCGCCTATCTTTTTGCTCCGCACACTTTTCGGCGGAGATATTTAAAATGTCCCTTTTGTAAAAAAAAGAGTTGGGATAAAAGTCATTTAAAAAAATGATCGTCAGCGTTCAGAGCGCTCAATGAAAAAGCAAGGAAAATATCCTTGCTTTTTCGTTATAACTGATTCTTATAGTTAGTCCCCCAACTCAGCATTGCGTCGAGAATAGGTTTTAAAGAATCGCCCAGCGGGGATAGAGAATATTCGACCCGCGGAGGAACTTCGGCAAAAATCTCCCGCTCTACGAGCCCGTCGTTCTCCAAGGCGCGCAGGTTGTCGGTCAGCACCTTTTTACTGATGGCGGGAATGGATTCGGTAAAATCGCGAAAACGCTGTTTTCCTTTATAAATCAGATTGCGGATAATGAGCAGTTTCCATTTGTTTCCGATGAGTTGTACGGTCGTGGCGACGGGGCACTCGGGCAATTCCTCTTTGGTCAGCATTTACTACCCTCCGTTTTCTGATATCATATCAAAAAACGGCGCAATTGTCAATAGTTCAAAAAGAAAACCAAGTTACTTTTCTATTATCCGGTAATAAAAAAGTAACGTTCTTGCACTCCGCTTCCGCTTGTGCTATACTGCGACTACAAAATAAATTTCGGAGATATTTTATGAACAAGTATCAAAAAGTCAGCGTAGGAGAGGAAGCGCGCACTGAGCTTCACGACAAGCTTTGTCTTACGGGTGCGGAAATCAGCATCAACACCCTGCCGCAAGGTACAGGCGTGCCGTTCGTTCACGCACACAAGCAAAATGAGGAAATATACGGCATCTTAAACGGAGAAGGAGTTTCCGTCATCGACGGCGAAAGGATAGCGCTAAAAGCGGGGGATTGGCTTCGCGTTTCCCCGTCGGCAAACAGGCAGTTTTTCGCTTCGGAAAATTCTGCACTCCAATACGTTTGCATTCAGGTCAAGGAAAATTCCTTAGAGGGATATACCATGACCGACGCGGTCGTAAGCGCCTAATCGTGACGGAAAACCGTTCGTTGCAGATCGGAAACTTAAAAACCGCGCTCGAAAGCGCGGATGCCGTTCTCATCACGCCGATATCGGGAGCATTCTATGCGGGCTCGCCCGAAAAAGCAAGAAAAAATAAAAAAATCGGGCGAAAGCCGTCATAATCCTTTTTGGACGAGCATAAAATGAAAGGAATCCAAAACGGGGAGAAAAGAATATGACGACGCAAACGGAAACCTTTCGCGGATACGGAAAGATAGGCACGTTAAACGCACAGACGGCGGCGGAATGCCGTTTCGGACAGGAGGTCGGCACGGTGCTGTCCGTACACGCGCAGTCCGTTCTCACGGGAGCGGAGGCGGGAAACGGAGAGGTGCGCTTTTTCGGGAAAGCACATTTTTCCATTGTTTACGAGGACGGCGACAAGCACGTTTGCCGTGCCGAGAAGGGCGTGGAGTTCACGGCAACCGCCAAAGACGAGCGTTGTTACCCCGCGCTGACCGCGCGCGCCGCGCTTTCCGTGGAGAACGTTTCTCTTCGGCGGGAGGGCGCGAGCGTATTCGTAACGGCGCTTCTCGGCGCGGATATTTCCCTCTACGGCGAACAGAGCTTCGATTATCTCGTCGGCGGAGAGCTGATTTTGAGGCGCGAGCCCTCTCAGCTCATCGTTGCGCACCTTTGCGGAGGCGCCGCCGAAACGACGGACGAATTTGAAACGGAATTTATCGGCGATATTTTACAGCATACGGAAACGGTCAATCTGACCGACCTTGTCTGCGAAACGGGACAGCTTCGGGTCGAGGGCGAAATCAATTTAGGCGTGCTTGCGCTCAAAGGGGACGGCGCGCTCGTGTCTTTCGAACGGCTCGTGCCTTTTGCCGTGGAGATCCCCTGTGATTCCGCTTCTTTCGGTTGCAGTGCGGAGGCGCGGATTTCCGTGCTTAACGCCGCCATTCACGCGGATACGGACGAGGAAAAAGGCAGATGCAAACTCAGCGCCGAGTTTACGCTGAGCGCGGAGGGGTGCGTTTACGAGGAGATCGCGGTCGATACGGCAACGGACGCCTTTTCGGAAACCAACGAAGTCGCGCTCACTTTCGGCAACGTGTCCTGCGGGGGTGCGGGCGGTGTTTCCCGCGTCACCGAGCGCATTTCGGGCAAGTGCGCGCTGTCCGCGCCCGTCGATTTTTCCGACGTGTTTCAGGCGGTCACGCTCCAACGCGCCGAGGCGAACGTCGTTCGGGGCGAGGGCGGAAGCCGTGTGGAGGGAGTTGCCATGGCGACCCTCTTGGTGCTCGGTACGGACGGAAGCCACCGCGGCGTGGAAATCAGTATGCCCTTCTCCATACCCGTAAGTACGGACGACTGCACGGTCAACGTACTCGTCTGCGGTACGTCGGCGCGCCAGAGGCAGGAGGGCGAAGTCGAGGCGGAAGCCACTTTGAAAATCACGCTGTGCGAGAAAAAGGAGGCGTGCGCAAAGTTCGTCGTATCGGCGGAAGAGGGCGCTCAGCTTCCCGTGAACGACAGCGCGGTGAGCGTGTATATCCCGCACGCGGGCGACGGGCTCTGGGAGCTTGCAAAGCGGTTGGGCAAATCGCCCGAGGGCGTTATGGCGAGCAATCCCGACATCGAATTCCCCGTCCGCGAAGGACAGCGGGTGATCGTGTACCGCAAAAAGAGCGTATAGGCAATAACCGATGATCGGAAAAGAGGGAAGAGACAGGGAGCGATCCTTGTCCCTTCCTTTTTTGCGTTTCCCGCTTACTTTAAACGGATAAGACTTGCAATTACGGCGTAATTGTGCTACAATGGGAGCATGAACACGGTACGCGTCAACGCATACGCAAAGCTCAATCTCACGCTGGATATCACGGGCAGGAAGGACGGATTTCATCTGCTCGATTCCCTCGTCGTTACCGTTGGGCTTTACGACCGCATCGTCGTTCGGCGAAGAAAAGACGGGCTTGTGCGCACGGTCATGCACGGCATGGGGTGCGAAACGCTTCCGCCCGAAGAAAACAACGCACAGCGGGCGGCGGAGGCGTTTGTCGAACGCTTCGGAACGTCGGGCGCGGACATCACGATTTATAAAAACATTCCCGTCGGGGCGGGCATGGGCGGTTCGTCCGCCGACGCGGCGGGCGTATTAAACGGACTTTCCAAGCTGTATGAAATCGGGGACGTTTGCGCCGTGAAGGAGCTTGCGGACGGATTGGGAAGCGATACGGGGTACTTGCTCGCGGGCGGGTTTGCCCGTATGCGGGGCAGGGGAGAGATCGTAGAACCGTTGTCTATGCAACCGGAGCTACACTTTTTCGTGCTTGCGCCCAAGCAGGGTGTGAACACGGCGCAGTGCTTCCGCGCATACGACGGGGCGGGTAAGGAGTATCCCCCCCGCACCGAACGCGCGCTGGAACTGTTGCAATCGGGCAATGCGGAATGGGCGGCGCGCCTCTATGGAAACGCGCTGTTCGACGCGGCGAAAACGCTGAGCCAAGAGGCGGGGGAAGCCTATCTTGCCCTGCGCGGATTTTCCCCGCTCGGCGTCAGCCTTACGGGCTCGGGAAGCGCCTGCTTCGCTTTGTTTCCCACGCGGGAGCTGTGCGAATGGGCAAAGAGCCGTTACCGAGGAAGGGCGCGCGCATACGTGCTCGAAGCCGTCTATCATAAAGAATAAAAGCGAGGTCATGTAATATGGAAGAGAGATTGATCGATAACGAACGGGAGATCCGCATCAAGCGCAAGCGGGAGGGGGTGGACGCGGTCGACGCGCTTGCCGACGACCAAACGCCCGAGGAGATTCCCGAGGAAGAGCTTGTTTTGGAGATTCCCGAGGGGGAGGAATACGACGAGGATCTGGTGGGGCTCACCCCTTCCCAGCTCAAAGAGGAGCTCGAACGCCGTGAAAAGGCGCGCAAGGAAGCGGAAGAGGAATGCCGTACCCTTACCGCCGAGGGCGAGGAAAAGCTCGTTGCGGGAGAATACGCGGAGGCGGAGGCGCTGTTTTTGCAGGCGACGCTGTACGATCCCGAGAGCGTTTCGGCGGGCAACGGGCTTTGGCGGGCGCGCACGGAGGACTTTAAAAAGGACGACGCGTTTTATAGCGAAGAGAACGCGGCGGATTTCGCCAAAGCGCCCAAAGAGGTGCGCGGGAGCGTGCTCGAAAGAGTATCGGAGAGATTGAGCGCGGCGAGGGAAGAGGCGCGCCGCGAAGCAATTCCTCTGCGGGAGAAGGTTTCCGAAAAGCAGGAGGAACGCCGAGCTCCCTTTCTTGCAAACCGTAAATATTACCTTGTACGCTTCTGCGTCGCCGTGCTTGCGTTCGCGCTCACGGCGATCGGGGCGGGGATCGCGGCGAGCTTCCTTTATACCACCAAAAACAGCGCCGTTCCCATTGCGCTTACGGCAAGCTTCGGCGGGCTCGCGCTTATCGCGTTTGTCTTGATCGCCGTCTTTGCGCGCAAACTTCTCGTCGCGCACAGACTGTGCCGCGCCAACGAAAAGCTGTCCGCTACGGAGGACGGCGCGCGCTTGCAAGAGATCGAGAACCGCTTGCGCGTGCTGGATCTCGTATTGGACGGCGAAGCGCAGGAAGAATAATCGGATCGCTTTGCCCCGCTTTCGGCGTCAACCCGTCGGCGGGGCGTTTTTTTCGCAAAAATCCGGAAAAAATGCAAAAAGGGTATTTACAATTTCCCGAAAGTGCGCTATAATACGGGTACGGGGCAAACCCTCGTTTTTACATGGAAAAATTTGCGGATTCACTTTCCGCTTGATAGGAGGATTATATGGAACTCATTCACACAAGCACGGGGAAAAAGCTGTATCGCGACGGCAACAGACTCATTAAGTCGTTCGATTCGAGCTATTCCAAGGCAGGCATTCTCAACGAAGCGCTCAACATGGCGCGCGTGGAGGAAACGTCCCTCAACATTCCCAAGGTTCTCGGGGTGGAAGTCGTCGAGGGCAAATGGTCGCTCATTTGGGAGTATGTCGACGGCGAAACGCTCGAAGATCTCATGAAGAAGCACCCCGAAAAGACGGACGAATATCTGAACTTTTTCGTCGATTTACAGGTGCAGATGAGCGCGGAAAAAGTGCCTCTTTTGGGACACCTTCGCGATAAGATGCACGCAAAAATTTCGGCGAGCGCGTTCCCCGCAACCGTCCGTTACGATCTGCACGTCCGCCTCGACGGTCTGCCCCGCCACAAGAAGCTCTGCCACGGCGACTTCCAGCCCTCGAACATCGTGATCACCAAGGACGGCACGCCCTATATCATCGATTGGTCGCATGCAACGCAGGGCAACGGCTCGGCGGACGCGGCGCGCACCTACCTCATTTTCAAATTGCAGGGGAAAGACGAAATCGCGGAAAAATATTTAAAACTGTATTGCGCCAAAACGGACACCGCGCTCCAATACGTACAGCGGGTGCTTCCCATCGTTGCGGCTTCGCAGTCGGTCAAGAAAAAACCCGAGGAGCAGGAATTCCTCTCCAAATGGGTCAACGTTTGCGATTGGCAGTAAACTTATAGTATGGGTTGGCAATAAAACAAAAAAACACGCGCGAAAGCGCACTTCCCATAGGGAAATAAAAAATTAAATTTTTAGGAGTTGCACTTTCAAGCGAGGACAAAAGCTCTCGAACATATCGTTCGAGAGCTTTTTAAATACACATTATTTTCAAAGATAAATTGAAATTTACCGTTCTAATCTATAATATTTGAAACCGTATTCTTC
>CAMUFJ010000044.1 GCA_947088135.1 uncultured Clostridia bacterium | reverse complement strand
TATCGGCTAAGCCTATTTTGAACCACGCGACTATCGCGTGGTATTCTTTATACAAACAACGGATAGGCATTTTGCCTATCCGCTAAGTATGTCATATGCATTCCCTTCCCGCTTATTTGCGTTGAAACAAATTGACGAAGGCGCGGAGGGAAAAAGTCATGTTCACGTTTTTACGCAGAGCCAAACCGACGGAACGGGCGGGCATGGCGGGCTCCAACTCGATTTCGAAGAGCGAGCCGTCGGTGAGCTTGTTCATGCTGTACTCGCGCGGGATACAGCCGATGCCCATGCCGTCCACCACGAGCCGTTTCATAAAACCCCAGCTATCCACTTCCACGGCGGGCGCCAGTGTCACGCCGTGGCTCTTGCTGTAATGTTCGAGCGAGGAGCGGGCGACCGTGTGCGCCTCCATGAGAAGGAGTGGATACTTCTGTATCTCCCAAATGGATACCTTCTGTCCGCGCAGTTCTTGAAACGCTTCTCCCGCAATAAAAATATCGTTGAGCAGAAAAATGGAGTCTTGAATGACGATACCGTCGTCGGGCGCGCTGGGCAGGTTTAAAAACCCGACGTCACAGCCGTTGGATTTGATGAGTTCGATGATTTTGGGCGACACGTCGGAAACGAGCTCGATTTTTACATTTGGATAGCGCTTGTGATACTCCACGATTTTTTCGGAAAGCACGTACTGAAAAATAGTTTCCGACGCGCCGATCCGCAGAGTGCCCGTGGCGTTCTCCTTTAAGTCGAGAAGCCTCGTTTCCGCCCCTTCGAGCAATTTCAACGCCGTTACCACGTCGTCGATGATGAGCGCACCGCCCTGCGCGCTCAACTCCATGCCCTTGTGCAGGCGGTTGAAAAGAGGTGTGCCGAGCTGATTTTCAAGCTGTTTGATCGCCTGCGAAACGGCGGGCTGGGAGATATACAGCTCCTCCGCCGCCTTGGTAAGGCTTCCGCACCGCGCCACCGTATAGAACACTTTATAGAGCTCCAAATTGACCATAGCGCCCCCTATTTGCCCACGCAAAATTTATCGAATATCTCGGAGATGACCGCTTCCGAAGCCGTTTCCCCGCTGAATGCGCCGAGCGCGACCCACGCGGCGTGCACCTCTTCCGCATAGAGCTCGGCAGGAAGCCCGCTTTTTACGGCGTCCTCCGCCTTTTCCACCGCCCCGCACGCTTCTTCGGCGGCACGGTAATGGCGTTCCTCCAACACAAAAACGTCGCTCTCCCGTCCGAACCCGCGCTCGTACATGAGTTCTTTTAATGCGCCGATCCCCTCTCCCGTCACGGAGGAAACGCACACGTCGCACCCCTCCCGCTTTACGAGATCGCTCTTCGCACCCACCGTAATCACGGGCGTTTCGGGCGGAAACGCTTCCTCTTCCCCGTCGCCTTTCAACCAAAGAATGAGATCGGCGTTTTTTACGGCAAGCTCGGCGCGGCGGATCCCCTCGCGTTCCACGACGTCCGTCCCCTCGCGCAAGCCCGCGGTGTCGATGAGATTGAACCGCACGCCGTTGATTTCGATCGCGCCCTCCACAGTGTCGCGCGTAGTGCCGGGAATCTCGGTTACGATGGAGCGGTCGCATCCCAAAAGCGCGTTGAAGAGCGAGCTTTTACCCGCGTTGGGCTTTCCGCAAAACACGGCGGTCACGCCCGATTTGATTTTTCTGCCCGCGCGGTATTGCTTTAAGAGCGCCTGCAACGCGCCCTTTACCTCTTGAAGTTTTTGTAAAACCTCTGCGGCGGTATCCGCCTGTAAGTCCTCTTCGGGATAGTCGAGGTCGGCGTCGATGCCCGCAAGACAGGTGGTGAGAAGGCTCTGCAACCGCTTGCCCTCGTTCGTCAATCTCTCCGTATAAAGGGAGTAACCCGCGCGCACCTGCGCCTGCGATTCGGCGTCGATCATGTCCGCCATACCCTCCGCCGCCGAAAGGGACAGCTTACCGTTTAAAAAAGCGCGCTTGGTAAATTCTCCGCGCTCCGCAAGCCTTGCGCCCAAAGAGAGCGCCCTGTCGAGCACGCCTCTGGTGATCTCCACGCCCCCGTGACAGTGGAATTCCACCACGTCCTCGCCCGTGAACGACTTGGGCGCGCGAAACCACACGCACATTCCGCGATCGCGAAATGCTCCGCAGTCAATGTCCCCCACGTAGAGGGTGTTGGGAATAAATTCCCCCGTTTTCGAAAACATTTTCCGCGCCAAAGGCAACGCGCCCTCTCCGCTCAAACGAACGACGGAAACGCCTCCTCTGCCCTGCGGCGTGGCGATCGCCGCAATCACTTGCTCCATAATAAACACCAAGTTCCGCAAATTAAAAAACCGCAGACTGTACGGCATTCAACGTATAATCTACGGTTATATATTACCATATCATTTCCTTTTTGTAAATAGAATTTGCGTAAAATTATAAAGCATGACTTATAAATATCTTAAACGAGCTTGGAAATCTCCTTTTTTAAGCGTTCGATGATCTTTTTTTCCAAGCGGGAAATGTAGCTTTGGGAAATGCCGAGGCGGTCGGCAACGTCCTTTTGGGTCATCTCCTCGCCCCCGCCCAACCCGAACCGCATATACATGATCTTGCGTTCGCGCTCGGGAAGCCGTTTGAGCGCGTCCGACAAAAGCTCCTTTTCCACACTGCTCTCCACCCCGCCGTACACCGTGTCGCTGTCCGTGCCGAGCACGTCGGAAAGAAGCAATTCGTTCCCCTCGAAATCGGTGTTGAGAGGCTCGTCGAAGGAAACCTCGCTTTTCAGCTTTACCGTGCGGCGCAGATACATGAGAATTTCGTTCTCGATACAGCGGGAAGCATAAGTGGCGAGTTTGATGTTCTTATCCGTGCGGAAGGAATTGATCGCCTTGATGAGCCCGATCGTGCCGATGGAAATGAGGTCGTCCCCGTCCACGCCCGTGTTCTCAAACCGACGGGAAATATAGACGACGAGGCGCAGATTGTGCTCGATAAGGCTCGCCTTGACGGATTCCGCATCCTCGCCCGTTTCCAATTTTTTCAGCATATCCGCCTCTTCCTCGCCCGTAAGCGGGAGCGGAAGCGCCTCGCTTCCGCAGAGGTAGTGAACGACGTTTTCACTCCCCCGCACTTTTTCCAAAAATACCTTTAATGCTGCCAAGACCTTCATATTCGCCTCCGATCGATTTAAGATTGACCTGCGTACAGCAAACGCTATACGTAAGAAGTATGTAATATCAGCTGATAGCGGGGAGATTTTACCTGCCCGACCGTGAGATAAACGGGCTGCGGGTCGCCGTTTTTGCCCGTTCTCAGCGTACACTCGAATACAGGGCTTTCTTTTTCTCCGTTCACCGTTTCCACGCGGATCCGCCCCACTTCCCGCGCACCCCGCCCGAAAAGCGCGAAGATCGCCGCCGCCGAACAGACGCACACGCCCCTGCCGCGGAATTCGAGCAGATTACCGCTGTCGGCAAGCCCCCGCCAGCGTACCGTTCTTCCGCCGTGCTCCAAAGTGCAGGGCGTAATACTGCGCTCCTCCTTTCCGAAGCGGAAAAAGCGGCGCGCCGTTTCCCCGACGAGAACGGCAAACACTCCCGCCGCCCCGAACACGAGCGCAACGGGCGCGCGCTCCACCAAAAAGCCGTTTCCCTCCTCGTAAGAAACGCCGAAAAAGGAATAAGCCGCCGTCAACAATCCCCCCAGTGCGAAAGTCAGTAAGAAAAACGCAATAGAAACGAAAACGGAACGCTTAACGCCCTTTACGGCGATTGAGGCGAGCACGACCCCGCCGAGAATTTTGACGAGATAGCTGCACCATAGAGGTAGCGCGAGGACGGGAAACAGCAACGCCTCTCCTGCCCCGACGATTGCCGCAAGCAGAAGACGGAGGGGCTTCACCTCCCCGTGCGCAATGCGCACGGCAAGATAGAGAAGTAATCCGTCGAGAATGAAATTTTCCAAAAGTGCGTACTCGATATATACCGTCATACCCTGCTCCGTTCCGCTATTATAATGCTTCCCGAGGCATGAAAAAAGACTTATTCCGTCGAATTCCCGAAGAATAAGTCTTTTGTATTTTGTAATATCAGCCGTTGTTATTCCAACTCGAACGCGCCCGTGTAGAGCTGGTAGTACTGCCCCTTTTCGGCGATGAGCTGTTCGTGCGTACCGCGCTCGATGACTCTGCCGTGGTCGAGCACCATGATGACGTTGGAATTCTTGACGGTAGAAAGCCTATGCGCGATGACGAATACCGTTCTGCCCTCCATGAGCTTATCCATACCTCTCTGCACGATTTCCTCCGTACGGGTATCGATACTGCTCGTCGCCTCGTCCAAAATCATAACGGGCGGGTCGGCAACGGCGGCGCGGGCAATGGAAAGAAGCTGGCGCTGTCCTTGCGAGAGGTTTGCTCCGCCCTGATTGAGTTTGGTTTGGTATCCCTCCGGCAAACGGGTGATAAAGTCGTCCGCACCCGCAAGTTTTGCGGCGGCGATACACTCTTCGTCCGTCGCTTCCAAGTTGCCGTAACGGATATTCTCCATGACCGTTCCCGTAAACAGGTTGGTATCCTGCAACACCATGCCGAGCGACTTTCTGAGCGCCGATTTCTTGATTTTGTTGATATTGATGCCGTCGTAACGAATCTTACCGTCCGCAATGTCGTAAAAGCGCGTTAAAAGGTTGGTGATGGTCGTCTTTCCTGCGCCCGTTGCGCCCACGAAAGCAATTTTCTCCCCGGGGCGGGCGTATAGGCTTACGTCGTGCAGAACGATTTTGTCCTCGGAGTATCCGAAATCGACGTCGAACATTCTCACGTCGCCCGTAAGCTTCGTAAAGGTAACGGTGCCGTCCTGATGAGGATGCTTCCATGCCCAAATGCCCGTACGAACGGGGCTTTCCTTAATCTCCCCGTTCTCCTCCGTGGCATGTACGAGGGTAACGTAGCCCTCGTCCTCTTCGGGCTTCTCGTCAATGAGATTAAAGACGCGCTGTGCGCCCGCAAAGCCCATTACGACGGAGTTGACCTGCTGGGAAACCTGATTGATGTTGTTGAAGAACTGACGCGTCGTCTGCAAGAACGCCACCAAGAGGACGATTCCCGCGGCGGTGCTGATCGCCCCGCCTTCCAACGTTTCGTAAAAGACGGAACCGGAAAGACTTACGTTGGTAACGCCGTTCAAGATGAACACCGCGCCGATGAGCGTGATAACCACGTACATGACGTGCCCGATATTTCCCAAAATGGGCATCAGCATATTCGCGTAACGGTTGGCTCGGTTGGTTTGATCGAAGAGGTGATCGTTGACCTTATCGAAATCGGCCTTTGCCTGTTCCTCGTGGCAGAAGGATTTTACCACCTTTTGCCCGTGCATCATTTCTTCCACGAACCCTTCCGTTCGCGCGACGGCGCGTTGCTGTCCGATGAAGTATTTGGAAGCGCCTCCCCCTACGATCTTTGTAACAAGCAGGACGAACAAAATTCCGCCGATAACGATGAGAGTAAGCCAAATGCTGTAATAGAGCATAATGATGAACAGCGTTGTCACCATGATTGCCGAGGCGAGGATTTGCGGAAGGCTCTCCGCCACCATCTGACGCAACGCGTCGATATCGTTGGTGTAATAACTCATGATATCGCCGTGGTTGTGCGTATCGAAATAGCGAATGGGCAAGTCCTGCATCCCGTTAAACATTTTCTCGCGCATTTTACTTAAATATCCCTGCGTGAGAATGGCAAACAGCTGTTTATACACCGCGCCCGAAATGAGCGAAAGTACGTACAACCCGATGAGAATGAGCATGGGATAGGTGATCGTCGTCCAAGCCTCAGACCAATCCCGACCGCTTGCAACCGCATCTTTGAGCGCCCCGAACACCTCTTGCATGAAGAGGGACGGAAGCGAACTTACAACAGCGTTAAACACGATGCATGCAAGCGCGATGGGAAGCATACGGGGATAATAATGGAACACGGATTTAATGACCCGCTTTAAGATTCCCTTTTGTACGGGCGGGCGTTTTTGCATAGAAGCTTTATTCTTCATCGCTCTTCCCTCCCTTGTTCTGAGAATTGTACACTTCGGAATAGATCGCGTTGCTCTTTAAAAGCTCTTTGTGCGTCCCCACGGCGTTGATCTTTCCGCCGTCCATGACGATAATGCGGTCGGCGTCCTCCACCGAAGAGGTGCGCTGTGCAATGATGAGCTTGGTGGTTTCGGGCAAATATTCCTTAAAGCCCTTACGGATAAGCGCGTCCGTCTTGGTGTCGACGGCGCTCGTCGAGTCGTCCAAAATGAGCACCTTGGGTTTTTTGAGAAGAGCGCGGGCAATGCAAAGACGCTGTTTCTGCCCGCCCGAAACGTTGGTGCCCCCCTGCTCGATATGGGTATTGTAGCCGTCCGGGAAGCTCCTCACGAATTCGTCCGCCTGCGCAAGACGGCAAGCCTCTTCAATTTCTTCGTCCGTCGCATTCTCGTCGCCCCAACGGAGATTTTCTTTGATGGTGCCCGAGAAAAGCATATTCTTCTGCAACACGACGGCGACTTGGTTTCGAAGAGTGGTAATGTCGTACTCGCGCACGTCCCTTCCGCCCACCTTCACGCAGCCCTCGCTCGCGTCGTACAAACGGGAAACGAGATTGACGAGCGAAGTTTTACTTGAACCCGTTCCGCCGATAATGCCGATCGTTTCGCCCGATTTGATATGTAAATCGATGTTTTCGAGCACGTTGCGCTCCGCGTTTGCGGAATACTTGAACGCGACGTTCTCAAAATCGATACTGCCGTCCGAAACCTCGTAGACGGGATTTTCGGGATTGTGCAGGGTGCTCCCCTCTTGAAGCACCTCGTCGATACGGCGAAGGCTCTCCATGGACATGGTGATCATGACGAATACCATGGAAAGCATCATCAGCGACATAAGAACCTGCATCCCGTATACGACGAGCTGGGAAATTTCCCACGTCATATCCATTAGATTATTCGGATCTTTCAAACTGACGTAGCACCCGACGAAAAGCACCGACGACAGCACGCCGTAAAAGAAAAGCTGCATGACGGGGTTGCTCCATGCAAGCAACCGTTCCGCTTTCGTAAAGTCGATGCAAAGAGAGTCTGACGCATTGTTGAATTTTTGTTTCTCGTACTCCTCGCGCACGTAAGATTTTACGACGCGCATCCCCTTTACGTTCTCCTGTACCGACTCGTTGAGGTTATCGTACTTTTTGAATACCCGACGGAAAAGAGGCATTGCCTTTTTCATGATCACAAACAAGAGAATCGCAAGCGGAGGAATCACGGCGATGAAAATCCAGGCAAGCTGTCCGCCGATCACAAACGCCATAACAACGGAAAAGACGAGCATAACGGGGCAACGGAATGCCATACGCACAACCATCATATAGGAAAATTGCGCATTGGAAACGTCCGTCGTCATGCGGGTAACAAGAGAAGAGGTTGAAAATTTGTCGATATTCTCGAAAGAAAACTCCTGCACTTTATAAAACAAGTCTTTTCTGAGGTTTTTGGCAAACCCTGCCGAAGCATTGGCGCAAAACGCACCCGCGAGCGCGCCGCAAGCAAGCGACAAAATCGCCATTGCAATCAGAATAATAGCATACTGTCCGATTCCGAGGTCCTTAATACTGCTGCCCCAGTGCCACATGGAAATATCGTTTTCTATCGCTTTTCCAAGATAGATGATGACAAGCGGTATCAGGCATTCGAGAATGACTTCCAGAATAACGAACAACGGCGACATGATCGAGGCAAGCTTATACTCTCTGATAGATTTAGAAAGCCGTTTAAACAAAAAATCATCTCCTTTTTATTGGTAACTTTAAAATCGTAATTATTACTATGCTATCACAAAATAAAAATAATGTCAACAAATCAACAGGCATGAAATTAAGCTTTTCACTAGCTTTTCGTTTTCACGGTTTTTCCTTGCCGTTTCTCGATAGCCTAAGTGATTTGCTCGCATATCCATTATAACAGATATTTTGAACTCCGCGCTATATTTGTGGTTCTTTGTTCCTTTCTTTCTCATAAAAAATATGCACCTCCATTAGTTTGTCTAACTTTTGGGGTGCATTTCAACAGATCTTTCGACTTTTGGTTTACTCAAACTTATATTCAAGAGAACCTTTTTGCAAAATATGATTTTCGGCTTTTTTGAGAAAGTGCTTTTTCCGTTTAATCGCAGATAAGTCTATCGAACAATCTAACGCATAAACCGTTATGCGATATTTATGTGTTTTACCGTGCGGCGGTTTCGGACCGGCGTATCTGTGCATACCGTATGCTATACCTTGTGTTGCGCCTATATTCGAAATGTATTTTCCTTTCGGGATTGCCTGTTCGATTTTGCTTGTTGCCGGAATATTCCAAATAATCCAATGCGTAAAGTTTTTTATCGGGTGGCTTATATCTTCCAAAGTAACCGCAAGTGTTTTGGCGTTATCGGAAAGATTTTCAATTACAATTTCGGGCGACAAATCTTTCCCTCTGCCTGTGTGGTCGATAGGAAACGTATCACCGTTTGCAAAATCGGGTAAACTGAATATCAACTGTTCCATATTTCAACTCCGTTATAATTTTTATAACCACACCGCCCAATCGCCGTAATCAAAAGTGCCTGCGCCGTGATGTAGTTTGCCTTGCGCTTTCAGTTCACGGAAAGTATCTCTCATCCTAACCGCTATTTCGGGTTGAATATCAAGCGAGTGGTGCGCGGGAAACAATCTGTTAGACGGTAATGCGGCTATAACTTCGAGCGAGCGTAAATACGCTTCGGGATTGGTGGACGGATAATAAGCAATCAACGTATCTTTATAAATCAAGTCGCCCGTAAATATGTAGCCGCGCTCTCGCTCCCAAAAGCAAAGGTGTCCCGGCGAATGCCCTGCGGTATGTAAGACTTCGATTTTTCTATTGCCCAAATCAATTATTTCGCCGCCGTTTAACACCTTCGTTGGTGTTCCCTGAAACATCTCGTACTTGCTTACGTCAAAGCCTTCGGGCAAATCGCAACGGTCTATTACCATATCGCGGACGGTTTGAATAGAAAGCGGAAACTTACAGTTCAACCAATCCAACTCAGCTTTATGGGCGTAAAAATCGGGGAAATATTTATGACCGCCTATATGATCCCAATGAATATGCGTTGCAACGGCGGTAACGGGTTTGTTCGTCAGCTTACGGACTTCGTCATATATATTGCAAATGCCAAGTCCCGTATCAATCAAAAGACAACGCTCGCTGCCGATTAAAAGATAGCAGTGTGTTTCTTCTGGGTGGCGGTATTCGCTTATAATATAAGTCGTTTCGTCGATTTTATCTATTGTAAACCAATCTTTCATTTTTTGTACTCGTCTTTGATAATATCGATGGTTTTGCCGCCGATACCGAAGTTTTTATCGGGCAATTCCGTAATGGTGGTTGTAAAAAATTCTTGCGGAATATTCATAATTTCCGCAGAGACTTCGGTTACGCGCTTTATAAGCAACATTTTTTGTTCGTCGGTCAATTTACCGCTTTCGATTTTGATATAAGGCATTATTTACTCCTTTTTATTTTGTGGCGAACAACCGTTAAAATCTATTTATTAAAAAACTTTTCAAGGTCGAACATTCCGTCCTTATAAGACAAATCTCCGTGTTTATGTTCGTAGCCTAATTTGCGATAGAACGGTATCGCCGATATTGCCGAATGAATTTCAATGCGGTTTGCTCTCTTCGCATATTCGTCGCTTTCCAAATGTTCTATGATTTTCTTGCCGATTCCTTTATGTTGATGGGACGGCTCAACAAAAATAGTGTTTATCCAACTTTCCGTCAAACTGTCCCAATAAGCGCCGATACACCCGCATCCGATAATTTTGCCGCATTCTTTCACAACATAGAAATGTCCGTATTCGGCTTTTTGCTTTATTTCGTCATACGCAATAGAAAAATATTTCGGCTGTTGCGGATAAAACTCGGCAAAAACCGAATTTTTACACGCGCGGGCTACCATATCGCAAGTTTCTTGTATTTCGTTTTCCTTTATAAGCTCTATGGTCATTCGTTATATCCTCTTATTAGCGCCGTCGCCCAATTCA
>CAMUFJ010000043.1 GCA_947088135.1 uncultured Clostridia bacterium | reverse complement strand
CAACCTGAATTTCGGTGTTCATAATTTCTCGCCTCACTTGTAAATTACTGTTTATCGTACAATCATTATATCATGAAAAATGAAAGAACACAAACGCTATGCCTAAATCTTTTTATTTGCGTTTTATTAAATTCCCTATGGGAATTACCGTAAAAGCGCGGGCGTTTTTTTAACCAATTAAACTAATTTATTTTCCGTAAACGACATGACAACGGAGAAATTGGAGATTTCGTATCCGGGAACCCATGTGTTGGAATCCGCCGCGATATAAATTTTGTTGCCTGTTAAATTTGTACTGAAATACTTGTTGGTTACGTTACCGTATTCTCCGCTCCACGTGCAGACGGCGTCGCCGAATTTATAAGTGTCGTTAACCTCGTTTCGGCTGTAAAATTTGAAGTCAAACCAGGTGGGCGCACCGAAAATAATATAGCTTTTCACCTTCAAATTATAGGAAACGCTGAAAGAAATCTCCGTCGTATCGTTGCCGTCGAGGTATTCCGAAAGGTCGATCGTGAAAAGGATACCCGTTTTAGAGCTTGAAACGGACTTCGTTCCGTTCGTAAGCGTGCGCGTAACGCTCTGCCGCTTGCGCCACCTTGCCGTAAGCGCAACACTGGACGACGGCATGACCTCCGCCGTGAATTTGCTTCCGTCCGCGCAGTACCAGCCCGCAAATTCATATCCGTCACGCGAAGTGGAAGGCAGACGAATGGAATCTCCCTCGTTCGCCGTAATTCCTTCTACGGGCGTACCGCCGTTTACGTCAAACGTGAGCTTGGGCAACTCCTTCTTCCAGCAGGCTACCAACGTCAAATTATCCGCCGGCATCACGGAAGCCTCGAACGCAGTCCCGTCCTTTTTCTCCCAACCCATAAAGATATACCCGTCGCGCTTCGGCGTAGGCAAGTTGAGGCTTTCTCCCGCAGGCAGAACGGTTACGGGAATTTGCTCTCCTCCGCCCGTTTCATAAACAATGCCGTAGCCATAACGGCAGGGGTACAATTCGGTATCGCCCGAAACCACTGTTACCATATGCGTCATATCCGTGTCGTTCGGCACGGTAGACCAATTCAACACGTAGCGTCCCGCAACCTGTTTTTTCGGCATGATATCGCGTATCAACGCGCCGCGAACGGCATAACTCAACTCGTCGGAATATCCGTCGCCGTAATGAAAGGAAATTTTGTAATTCCCCTCCGCATAATGCGCGAAAAGGTAAATTTTTCCGTCCTCAGGCAAATCGTAATTTTGTTCGTTGAGCGTTTTTTTCTTTGTCAAAACACCCTTGTCGTCGGCAATTTGCTCGCCACGCCCCTCCGTTTCCGTAAACCAACCGAGAAAGCGTTTATTTTCCTGCGTCACGTTTACAGGCAAACCCGCAACCTCTGCTCCGTATGTAACGCTCACCGCCAGCGTAAGCGGATCGGACGTTCCGCCGCGATAATCAAGCTCCAAAGTATAGCTTTTCGGCACAAACTGCGGATAGAGGACAAGATCCTTCCCCGCCGAAAAGGCTTCCAAGCTGACACCCGATTCATCGACGTACTGCGTACCGCCCTCTTTTGCATCGAACAATCCCTTAAAATCATGCCCCGTCTTTTGCGGGATTTCCGCGATGCGGAAAAGGCTTCCGCCGTCAACCGAAATTTCGTAAATTTGTCCCGCATGAGCGTAACTGATTTTATATGAGCTTTCCGTTTCGCCGCAAGCCGTTGCCGAAAATAAGAAAAGCGCTCCTAATAGGAATGCCGCTATTTTTCTCATGTTTTTTCTCCGTAATATTATTCTTAACATAATCTTATATTGTTACGGACAAAATGTCAAGCATTTTATAGTTTTTTATGCTCTTTTCCGCTCAGCTCCATGCGGCGGCAATTGTAAATCACGCCCGAAGTAAAGCAAATCATCAGCCAATACAGCCAAATTAAAAATACGACGACGGTGGAAAGAGCGCCGTACAGGCGTTCGGTATTCGTAAATCTCAAATAAACGGAAAATATTGCGGAAGTCAAAAGCCAAGCAATCGCCGTATAAAAGCTGCCGAGCACCGTGTCGGAGGGCGACGAGCGGTAAGGACAAATATAACCGTTCAAGATCCACGCGGCAAAGAAGCCGGCAACAAGCACCAACGAATACAGCACGGGATAAGCGATGTAGGGCTGCAAATAACGGCTCACAATAATCGCGCCGATAAGCGCGCTACCCGTTACAACGAAATAGAGCAAGATGCAAAGCGTTACGAGAAACGCGGAAACACGCACCCGCCAGCCATTTTTTACGCGGTTGTAACCGTAAATAATTTCCCCGCTGCGGCGCAAATGGTAAAAAAAGCTCGAACTAGACCAAAGCGTCGTTGCCAAAAAAAGCACGCTCACACCCGCTGTCGCCCCTTCCGCATTCTCCTTTAAAAAGAGCAGAAAATCTTTCGCCCAACCGAAGAGTTCGAGCTCCAAGATGACCTCCGTCTGTATGCCCGCCGTACCGAACAACAATGAGAGCCAAAACAAAAACGGAACGATCGACAAAATCAGAAAGAACACCAGCGTTCCCGCAAGCGTGGTATATCGGTTTCGGGACAGCACGCCGAGCGCACTCCTTCCCCATTCGAATCCGCGAACAAAAACGTTCCCCTTTTTCGTCTTTTCCATACGTACATTATGTGCAAATCGACGACGGATAAACGGTTTCGTATAATTCATGAACGCTTAGGCACAACCGCGCTTTTGCCTTAACGTCCAACTGCGGTTTGCTGACTTTTTAAAAATGGAATTCAACGCGTCTGCTACAGAAAAATACTAACGCTGTTGCGAGCTCACGGCTTGGAGGCTTCGCAAAAAAAAGTATGAATGAAAAAAGCACAGCCGAAGCTGTGCTTTTTATTTCGATTGAAAGCTTACGCTTTGAGAATCTTGGAAACGACGCCGGAACCAACCGTTCTGCCGCCCTCGCGGATAGCGAAACGGAGTCCTTCCTCGATCGCAACGGGCTTGATGAGCTCAACGGTCAAGGTGACGTGGTCGCCGGGCATAACCATTTCAACGCCTGCGGGCAATTCGATGGAACCCGTAACGTCGGTCGTTCTGATGAAGAACTGAGGACGATAGTGGTTGAAGAACGCCGTGTGACGACCGCCCTCGTCCTTGGTAAGCACGTAAACCTGTGCTTCGAACTTCATAGCGGTGGGAACGGTGCCGGGCTTCGCAATAACTTGTCCCTTCTCGATATCCGTTCTGTTGATACCGCGAAGAAGAGCGCCTACGTTATCGCCCGCCATAGCTTCGTCGAGCTGTTTGTGGAACATTTCAAGACCGGTAATGGTGGTCGTACGAGGCTTCTCGATAAGACCGACGATTTCCGCGGGCTCACCGACGTGAGCAACGCCTCTCTCAACTCTGCCCGTAGCAACGGTGCCGCGGCCGGAGATGGTGAATACGTCCTCGACGGGAAGAAGGAAAGGCTTCTTGTCGTCGCGCTCGGGCGTAGGGATATAGGAATCGATAGTATCCATGAGTTCGAGAATGCACTTGCACTCGGGAGCCGCAAGAACCGTAGCGTCGTCTGCGCCGCTCGCCGCTTTTTCAAGCGCTTTGAGCGCGGAACCCTTGACGATCGGAATGTCGTCGCCGGGGAACTCGTAGGAGGAAAGAAGCTCTCTCACTTCCATCTCGACGAGGTCGAGGAGTTCGGGATCGTCGAGCTGATCGCACTTGTTGAGGAACACAACGATATAAGGAACGCCTACCTGACGAGCGAGCAGGATGTGCTCACGGGTCTGGGGCATAGGACCGTCGGTTGCAGCAACAACGAGGATCGCGCCGTCCATCTGGGCAGCGCCCGTAATCATGTTCTTAACGTAGTCCGCGTGTCCCGGGCAGTCAACGTGCGCATAGTGACGGCTGGGGGTTTCGTACTCAACGTGCGCGGTGTTAATCGTAATACCGCGTGCTTTCTCTTCGGGCGCCTTATCGATTTCGTCGTAGCGCATTTTTTGTGCCTGACCCTTGCAAGCCATAACCATGGTGATAGCTGCGGTCAAAGTGGTTTTACCGTGGTCGACGTGACCGATGGTACCAATGTTTACGTGGGGCTTACTTCTGTCGAATTTTGCCTTTGCCATTTTTGAGTATCCTCCGATTTTTTTAAAATTTAATGATTTTCCCACCTTCGTGGAAGTGCGTACCGCTCCGCCCTCACGAGCCGTAAGCGCCTACGCTTGTCCGTTTTATTATAACAAATACGGAAATTTTTTGCAAGACTTTTACCGCAATTTTTTGGAAAAATTTACGTTTTTCCCGCGATGCGGCCGTCTTATGCGTTTTTATGAGCGCGCGAGGTGATAATTTTCTCGGAAACGCTCTTGGGTACTTCGGAATAGTGGTCGAACTGCATGGTGAACTGACCTCTGCCCTGCGTGCGCGAACGCAAATCGGTCGCGTAGCCGAACATTTCGGAAAGCGGGACTTCCGCGTCGATGATCTTTGCACCGTTGCGATCGTCCGTACCGATGATCGTACCGCGTCTTCCGCTGACGTTCCCCATCAAATCGCCGAAATAATCTTCGGGCGTGATGATCTGAACCTTCATGATCGGTTCGAGCAGGACGACGTTTGCGCGTGCCAACCCGTCTTTCAAACCGAGCGAACCCGCGATTTTGAACGCCATTTCCGACGAGTCGACTTCGTGGTAGCTTCCGTCATAAACCTGGATCTTGAAGTCCACAAGTTCGTAACCTGCAAGGAAACCGTTCTTCGCCGCTTCCTGAATCCCTTTGTCGATCGCAGGAATGTATTCCTTGGGGATCGATCCGCCGACGGTGATATCCTCAAATTCGTAACCGCTGCCCGGCTCCAAAGGAATGAGATGCAGTTTGCAGTGACCGTACTGACCTTTACCGCCCGACTGACGTTTGTACATACCCTCTGCATCAACCGCTTTGCGGAAGGTTTCACGGTATGCAACCTGAGGCGCGCCGACGTTCGCTTCCACGTGGAATTCGCGAAGCAAGCGGTCTACGATGATGTCGAGGTGCAATTCGCCCATGCCGGCGATAATCGTCTGCCCCGTTTCCTGATCGGTATAAGTTTTGAAAGTAGGGTCTTCCTCCGCAAGCTTGATGAGCGCCATGGTCATTTTTTCCTGACCCGCTTTCGTCTTGGGCTCCAAGGAAAGCTGAATAACGGGCTCGGGGAATTCCATCTTTTCAAGCACGATCGGGTGTTTTTCGTCGCAAAGCGTATCGCCCGTGGTCGTGTTTTTAAGTCCTACGATCGCGCAGATATCACCCGAGTAAACCTCGGAAATATCCTTTCTTTCGTTGGAGTGCATTTGCACAAGACGACCGACGCGCTCCTTCTTCTCCTTGGTGGAGTTATAAACGTAAGAGCCGGACGAAAGCACGCCCGAATAGCAACGGAAATACGCCAAAGATCCGACGAACGGGTCGGTTGCGATCTTGAACGCAAGACCGGAGAACGCTTCGTCGTCCGCCGTTCTTCTCTCTTCCTCTTTGCCCGTATCGGGGTTGACGCCCTTTACGTGCGCAACGTCCAAGGGGCTGGGAAGGAAGTTAATGACTGCATCGAGAAGGAACTGCACGCCCTTATTGCGGTAAGAAGAACCGCAGAGCATAGGAATCGCTTCCATTGCAAGGCAGCGCTGACGCAAACCGCCGATGATCTCTTCCTCCGTCAAATCGCCTTCCTCAAAGAATTTTTCCATGAGCTCGTCGTTGGCGGATGCCGCTTCTTCAACGAGCTTGGTGCGGTATTCTTCGGCAAGCGCCTTCATATCCTCGGGAATGGGCTCTTTGCGGAAATCCTTCCCCAAATCGTCGTAATAAACCTCCGCTTCCATGCGGATCAGATCGACGATCCCGCGGAAAGTATCTTCCTTACCGATGGGAAGCTCGATCGGAACGGGATTTGCGCCAAGACGCTCGCGAATCATCTTTTCCACGCGGAAGAAATCCGCGCCGTTGATATCCATCTTATTGACGTACGCGATACGGGGAACCTTATAGGTGTCCGCCTGACGCCAAACGGTTTCAGACTGGGGCTCAACGCCGCCCTTTGCGCAGAACGTGGCTACCGAACCGTCGAGTACGCGCAACGAACGCTCTACCTCTACCGTGAAGTCAACGTGACCGGGGGTATCGATGATATTGAAGCGGTGTCCTTTCCAGGCGCAGGTGGTCGCCGCGGACGTGATCGTGATTCCGCGTTCCTGCTCCTGCACCATCCAGTCCATCGTAGCCGTACCGTCGTGCGTTTCGCCGATCTTGTGCGTCTTACCCGTATAGAATAAGATACGCTCGGTCGTCGTCGTCTTGCCGGCGTCGATGTGCGCCATGATCCCGAAGTTTCTCGTATGTGCTAAATCGTATTCTCTTGCCATAAGTTATACAGCTCAGAAACGGAAGTGCGCGAACGCCTTGTTCGCTTCCGCCATTCTGTGCGTGTCCTCCTTTTTCTTCACAGAGCCGCCCGTGTTGTTGTAAGCATCCATAAGCTCGGCTGCGAGCTTGTTGCTCATTTCGCGCTCGCTGCGCTTTCTCGTATTGATAACGAGCCAGCGGATCGCAAGCGTCTGACGGCGCTCGGGACGGATTTCGACGGGAACTTGATAGTTCGCACCGCCGACGCGTCTTGCCTTGACTTCTACCATGGGAGTGATATTTGCAAGCGCCTGCTTGAAAATCTCCATGGGATCCATGTTCAATTTTTCTCCCATCTTCGCAAAAGCGTCGTAAACGATCTTCTGCGCGACGCTCTTTTCGCCGTCAAGCATGATCTGATTGATGAGCTTGGTGACGACCTTGCTCCCGTAGGTGGGATCGGGCAGAACGTCTCTCTTGGGAATTTTCCCTCTTCTGGGCATCTGAATAATCTCCTTTCTGAAATTTTTTGTGGATACGATCCGCAGGGCTTTTAACCGCCCGTAGTACGGCTATCGCCGAGATAGACTTATTTAAAGCTTGTCCGGCGAACCTTCTCCCCCGCCTTGCAGGGAATACTGCCTACTTTATCGGGGCTATATTCCGAAATAAGTAGGTGGTACACTTTCGCGAATTTTTACTTTGTAAAAACGTCACGAACTACTGTTTTGTTCTTTCAATGGTATTTAATATGAAAAGAACGTTTCCGCAAGCTTACTTAGGGCGCTTTGCGCCGTACTTGCTGCGCGCCTGTTTGCGCTTGGCGACGCCTGCCGTATCGAGCGCACCGCGAACGACGTGGTAACGCACACCGGGCAGATCCTTAACTCTTCCGCCGCGAATGAGTACGGAGCTGTGCTCTTGCAGGTTGTGACCTTCGCCGGGAATGTACACGGTACCTTCCTGCTTATTGGTCAAACGCACTCTTGCGATTTTCCGAAGCGCCGAGTTGGGCTTCTTCGGGGAAGTCGTCGTCACGGAAAGGCACACGCCGCGCTTTTGCGGGCATCTGTCGAGAATGGGGCTCTTCGATTTGAAGGCCTCGCGCTCTCTGCCTTTCTTAATGAGCTGGTTGATTGTAGGCATTCTGTTCCTCCTTGTCTTATTTTCGGAATATTCTCTTAGCCCTAAGGCCGAAAGAAGCAAAATTTATTCCCGCAAAATATTGCGTCTTTTTGCGGAAGCTCTGGAATATGACTGTGTTTCGGGCATAAAAAAACGCTACCCGAAATTTCAGGCAACGTTAATTTTACCAAACAATCCCGTCTTTGTCAATCAAATTAAACCGTCGACGGAAAACTTTTTGCATTTTTTCTTGCATTTATGCGCCCGTTTCGGCGTATTCGTCGAACGTGACCGTTTTATCGAACACCTTCGTCCCGTTGATGACGATAATGCGGTTGCAGACGGTGTTCATAAGTTCTTGGTCGTGCGAGGTGAGAAGCATACAACCCTTAAACGCGGTCAAGCCGTTGTTGAGCGCGGTGATCGATTCGAGGTCCAAGTGGTTCGTGGGCTCGTCGAACACAAGAAAGTTTCCCCCTTCGAGCATCATTTTGGCAAGCATACAACGCACCCGCTCGCCTCCCGAAAGCACCTTCGCCTCTTTGAGCGCTTCCTCGCCCGAGAAAAGCATTCTCCCGAGCCAACCGCGCAAGTACTCTTCGTAATGGTCTTTGGAAAACTGCGAAAGCCACTGCACGAGGTTTAAATCGCATTTCTCGAAATACTCGTTGTTGTTTTGCGGGAAGTAGGAATAGGCGATCGTCTTGCCCCACTTCACCGTGCCCGCGTCCGCCTGCTCTTTTCCCGTGATCACGTCGTAAAGCATGGTAGCCGATGTGGATTTGTCCGACAGTAAGCCGATCTTCTCCCCTTTCTGCACGGTAAAGGTAACGTTCTCGAAATATCCTTTCTTCGTGAGCCCTTCTACGGCGAGAATGTCGTTTCCGATCTCCCGCTCGGACTTAAAATCGATAAACGGGTACTTGCGGAGAGAGGGTTTGAAGTCGGAAATGGTAAGCCGTTCAAGCTCCTTTTTACGCGACGTCGCCTGACGGGACTTGGAAGCGTTCGCCGCAAACCGCGCGATGAAGTCTTTGAGTTCCTGCGCCCGCTGTTCCGCTTTTTTGTTGGCGTCTTTTTGTTGACGGGCAAGCAACTGCGAAGTTTGATACCAAAAGTCGTAGTTCCCCAAAAAGAGATTGATCTTGCCGAAATCCACGTCGCAGATGTGCGTGCATACCTTATTCAGGAAATGGCGGTTGTGCGAAACGATGATAATGGTATTCTCGAAATCGAGCAGGTAGTTTTCCAGCCAACGCACCGTCTTTAAGTCGAGATTGTTGGTAGGCTCGTCGAGAAGAAGCACGTCGGGATTGCCGAAAAGCGCCTGCGCAAGCAATACGCGCACCTTTTGCTTGGCGTCGAGCTCGGACATGAGCTTGTAGTGATATTCCGTCGGAATATCGAGCTCGTTCAAGAGAGTCTGCGCTTCGCTTTCCGCTTCCCAACCGCCGAGCTCGGCAAACTCACTCTCCAATTCGGAGGCGCGGATCCCGTCCTCCTCGGTAAAGTCGGCGTGCATATAGAGGGCGTCCTTCTCGTCCATGATCTCCACAAGACGCTTATGCCCGAGCATGACGGTACGGAGCACCGTTTCGAAGTCGTATTTATTTTGGTTCTGCGCCAAAACGGACATACGCTCGTTTTTGTCCAACGTAACGTCCCCCTTGTTGGGTTCGATTTCGCCCGAGAGCACCTTTAAAAAGGTGGATTTGCCCGCGCCGTTTGCGCCGATAATACCGTAGCAATTCCCCTTTGTGAATTTGAGATTGACCTCTTCGAACAATTTCTTACTGCCGTATTGCAGACTTACGTTATTCACTTGAAGCATTTCCGTTCCTCCGTTATCCGTAGCGCGAAACCGCATACTTCATGATTATAGCATAATCGGAACGTTAACGCAAATAAAATAGCCCGATTTTTCCAATTTCCGCCCTTCCCCCCGTCCGCCCGCACAGTTTTGCAAAAAAATCGGGGGATCGCAATTCTGCAATCCCCCGATCCGATTCTGTTTTTTCCGTGCTATTATAAGCGCAATCTTCTATGCGGAAGCTCCGAGCCGTCGCCGTTTTCGGCGGTGTGCTGTGCGGGCTGCTGCACGGGCTGCGCCGTTACCGCGGGCTGCTGCGCGGGCGCCCCGTTGGACGGCATATTGATCTGCACGGACATTGCCGGCTGTTGCGGCTGCGGCGCGGGCGTTTGCACGGCAGGTTGTTGCGCGGGCGCATTGTTCTTGCCGAGAATCATGTTGGAAAGCGACGATACGATCGCCTCGCCGAGCATATTCGCCGCGTTCTCCGTGATTTTCACCGTAGTGTCGCGCGCAGGCGCAGGCTGGGGCGCGGGTGCGGGTTGTTGCACTACGGGCATTTGCGGCATCATCGGCTGCATGGGTTGCATCGGCATTTGCGGCATTCCCGCGGGATACATTCCGTTCATCGGCATGACGGGCGGATATGCGGGCTGTGCGGGCTGGTTCGCCTTCGTCTGCGCGTCATGCGCGATTCTCGCGATCCGATCCTCCGCGACTCTCGCCCGATCTTCCGCCGCGCGCGTGCGCTCTTCCGCAATGCGGATCGCTTCGCTCGTTTGATAATCGTCGCCCGAGCTGTCGCCTCCGCCCATAGGAGGAAGCATGGGAGGCATCATTTGAGGCATCATCGGCATCTGGGGCATCATGGGCATTTGCGGCATCATCGGCATCTGAGGCTGTTGCTGCATCGGTT
>CAMUFJ010000042.1 GCA_947088135.1 uncultured Clostridia bacterium | reverse complement strand
TTCAACCGTCAGACGGTGACGGTCATCGGCAAACACGTATTTGCCATTTAAGGAGGAGATATGGAAAAGAAAATCGGTAAAAACGTATCGAGCGGCGCGAAAAAGGTGGAGCGCGTGGAACAGGAGCAGAAACTGCAAGCGGAAGCGGCGGGCACTGCCTCCAAAACGCGCAAGCCTGCAAAGAAAAGCGCAAACAAGAGCGTAACGAAAAACGCTAAGAAGAGCGCGCCCGCCAAGAAAGAAGTGCGCGTGCAAAAGGCGGTAAAGCAAGAAAAGGCGGCGGCGGAAAAGCGTTTGGAAGCCGCCAAAAAGAAGGCGGAGCGCAAGGAGAAAAAGCTCATGAAGCGCGCCGAGCTCAAACAGAAGAAGCTCGAAAAGAAAGCGCGTTTGCAGGAGAAGAAGCTCGCCAAGAAGGAAATGATCGCGAAGAAAAAAGCCGAGCGCAAGCAAAGCCTCATCGATAAAAAGGCGGCGCTCAAAGAAAAGCGCGTCGAACGCAAGGCGGAGAAGATCGCCCGCCGCGAGATGCTCAAAAACGAGAGCAAGGCGGAAAAGCAGAAGCGCATTGCCCGCGAGAAGAAAGAACGGCTCGCGTTAAAGGCGAAGAAGCGCGAATCGCACGACAGGGCGAGAGAGGAGCGCGCTAAGGCGCGCGAGGCGGCGCGCGTCCGCAAGTCGGAGAATAAGAAAAACAAGCGCGAACACAAGACGCAACGCAAAAACCGCACGGCAGGGTTCGGCGGTTGGTTGGCGGCGGTCATCTCGCTCGGCGTCGTATGCTTGGCGCTTGCTACCGTGGTAACGGCGGGCGGCTTCCGCATGAACGATATGAACGTAGCGGAGGAGAACGGCTATCGTGCTACCCTCTACGAAATGCTGTCCGTTTCCGAGGATATGGACAACAATCTTTCCAAACTGCGCGTATCTTCGGGCAGCAACGAACAGCGCAAGCTCCTTACGAACGTGCTTGTAGACAGCGCGCTCTTGGAAAGCGCGTTGGAGCGCATTCCCGTAGACGCGGCGACGGGTACGGATATTTCCGCCTTCGTCAACAAAACGAACGCCTATGCGCGCAGACTTTTGGGCAAGCTCGCGGCGGGGCATACGCTCACCGAAACGGAGCGCAACACCTTGATCTACCTTTACAACGTGAACGATAAGCTCTGCCGTGAACTCAACGAGCTCGTGCTCAACGTCGAGCAGGGCGAGCTCCGCGCCTTCTTGAAGGGCGCAGAGGGAAGCGTTTCCCAAAAGTTCGGCGAGATGGGTCAGACGAGCAAGGAGAGCCCCGAGGAAATCGTGGACGCGCCTTTCTCGGGCGAGGGCAACGTGCAGGAAAACCGTCTTTCCGGTTTGGAGGAAGTGAGCTCGGCGCGCGCCGAAGAATTGCTTCGCGGTTACTTGCAGGGTTATCACCTCAGCGAAGTGCAGTACACGGGCGAAACTGCGGGACGCGACATGAATTGCTATAACTTCGTCATGACCGACGAGAGCGGCGTGGAGCTGTTCGCGCAGGTCACGAAAAACGGCGGAAAGCTTGCGTTCTTCGATTTGTACGAAGCTTGCGAACAAAAGAACTTCACCGTTGAAGGTTGCGATTCGTTGGCGCGCGAGTTCTTGAAGTCGATCGGCATCGAGAACGTGGAAGCGGTTTGGCTGTCCGACGCGGGCATGGTTGCCGACATCACGTACGTGAGCTTCGACGACGGCGTGCTCGGCTATCCCGATATGATTCGGGTGCGCGTATGCGAATCCAAGGGCAGAGTCGTCGGCGTGGACGCGAAAGGGTATTTGCTCAACTATACCGACCGCGATTTGAGCGCCGGACTTTCCGAAGCAGAGGTAAGAGAAATGCTTAGCGGCGTCGAAGCGGAGGGCGGCAGACTTGCGCTTATCCCCGTAGACGGCGAGGAAGTGCTTGCTTACGAGTACCTTTGCACCTACGGCGAGGACGAATACGTGATTTACCTCAACGCCCAAACGGGGGAAGAGGAAGAAGTGTTCATCGTCCGCAACGGCTTGCAGGGCAGATATTTGAGATAAGATGTAATATACAACACAAACGCACGACGGAATCCGCCGTGCGTTTGTGTTGTATATTGATGATGACGGGGCGGAATGACATTTCCATTATTTTTCAGATAGGTGACTTCCAAACAAAAAATAAAAATTTTTTTCAGGAGTATTGACAAAATAATCAATATAATATATACTGTTAGTATAAAATAAAAAGAAGGAGGGGGAAATGAAAAAACTTTTTATAGTTTTTTTAGCAACGGTTATGATGATTGCGACGTGCGCGGGACTTGTGGGGTGCGATCAAGGCTCCTCCGTTCCCGAAACGGAGGAGCCTCCGAAAGAAGAAATACCGGCGGATATCGGTTCGTTCAAGTCGTTAGAAGATGCGTATAAAGCGGGTTGGATCACGCACGACGATTTGAAAAATATTGCTTATTACTACAATGGACAAAATGACAGCCATTTTTATGAGGTGATGCAATTTCAAGATGAAAACGGCGAGGTTATCGAATATGTGCCGTGCCCCGAGGCAGAGTTTATTCCCAAACCGGAAAGCTTTGAGAAGTTTACGCATGAAAACTTAACGAAGATGAAATATTGCTACAAAAAATATATTTCGAGCCAAGTAGGGTTTGATAAAATAGGCTGTGCAGGATATTACGGTGAGTATGGTGATTGTGTTGCCGTAGTCATGTACGAAGAGGTGATTACAGACGGAATGTGCGGAGATCCACCGGAAACGTTTATTCGACTTGCATATCGCTTAGAGGATTTAACTTTTTATGGCAATAGCGCGAAGGAAATTATCATTTGGAATTCGAAAGTGTTTGAATAATAATGAAAAAGGTAGAAATTTATCATGAAAAAAAGTTGTAGAAATAGATATGTCATCTTAATTATAATTGTTTTATTTTTATTTTCGATGGTTGCAGTGTTTTCAGGAATAATGAAGTTGAATTCCGTCGCATTTTCTGTTGGTAGTATAGTTGAAGAAAAGACGGAAAGCGTTGTGAACTCCGATATAGCAGACGGTGTTGAGATAGGCTGTTTCTCGGAAAATTCGGGAGTTTCGCCTCTAAGTTTGGACGGTAAAAATTCTTGTGTTGATTATTGTAAAACCCATGGGGTTGGTCGGGTGTACGGCGGGACAACGTTATTAGATCGAGGTTGCCGAAATTACGCGTCAAGCGGATATAACTACGGAACGACGGAAATACCGTATTAGATCAATATGAGTACTTTAAACCAAATTTCAAATTCAGCGCATAGAACGCAAATGCTTGCAGATATCCGCGCACAAACGGCGATGTGGAATGGTATACATATGCATGATGGAACAGGGCAAATCGTTAATATTTACGAGGTCGCTCCAAATACAACTTCAAAGCCAAATAAAATCAACAATAAAGATGTTATCGAAGTTTCGCAGTGTGATATGTCGGAAAAGTATAAAGGCGAAAGTTATAGTGGCTCGGTTGGTTTGTTTTGGCATAGTGGAAAAATTGAAGTAAATTATGATGCAACTTACTATGGGGAGAGATACGGTTATAACATTGATACGATAGTTCATGAATTCGGTCATGCCTTGGGGTTAACCGATTTGGATACGCTCTCGGGTGTAAGCAAATATGGTACCCATAAAACTCTTATGGGCTATTCTCGCGGTACCACGACGGCTACTTTATCGAAAGCTATTACCTATCCCGATATTCAAGGGGTAGCGGTGATGACGGGACGGCACGTGTGTAAAGACAGCCATTTTATGCGGTACGTAAAGCAGGGCAGTCAATATTTACATATATGTTTTTATTGCGATAGAATTGATAGTCGGACTTCCTCCATTTCAAGCAGTCAGCCTGTTGTGAATACCAACTATTGTGCGCATCAGTATGAGCCCATGGTGTCGTCGGCGAGTCAAAATTGGTTAAAGTGCGTTAAATGTTATAAAGTCGTCGAGGAGGGCGATATTCAAGTTTCCGGTTTGTTTGGCGGCGGGACGGGAACGAAGGAAGACCCCTATCTCATTCGAAACGAAAGCCAATTCCGCAATATAGGAATGGCATATACAAAGTCGGGTAGTTTAAAAATCTTACCTTATTCGTATAAGCTTATGACAGATATCGCTCTAACGAATGAAAACTGGATACCGTTTGCCAGTAAGTATACGGGGCAATTCGACGGGAACGGGCATTCTGTCACTTATAGTACGATGATTACGCAAGCTGTTTTAGATATGCCGAAATTATTGGGTAAATTCGGACTGTTCGGGTATATCGGATCGGGAGGGGTTGTTAAAAATCTTGAATTGAAAAATTGCTCGATTTCTACCGATGGCTCGGTGTCATATCCGAATCAGTTATTAGTTGGAACGCTAGCGGGGTATATTGAAGCGGTTGCTGATATTTCATCGGTAACGATTAGTAGTCCTACAATTACCATAGCACAATTTAACAATGTGTTGATTGGCGGGATTGCAGGGTCGGCGAGCAGAACGAATATCAATAATTGCGTTGTGAATGGCGGCAGTATTACGTGTTATAACCAAACGGTCGGAGGGTTTGCGGGAATGGGTGATATCGGCGGAATCAACGGGGGTTCGTGTAAAATCACGATTCGTCTTTCGCGTGATATATACGATAAAGTCAAAGATAGGACGGGGAGAATTTTAAGCAATTATGTGAACAATAATTCTAATGTAGTTACGAACGTAACTTACTCATATTTCGGCTAATTCAGCTCAATAAACCACACAACAAGGGCATTGCGATTCATCGCAGTGCCCTTGATTTTTTTAATGTTTCTTCATGCCTTCCCCTTGGGGGAAGCCGAGAGCGCCACCCCCTGTGTCCCCCGCCGAGGGCAGGGGATAGGAAGGCTCCCCTTAATAAGGGGAGCCATTCTCAGCTCAATCACCCCATGCGGTCATTCTCAGGGAGCCCCCCCACATGGTCATTCTCAGCCCGAAGGGCGTGAGAATCTCATTTATAATAAAGGGCAAGATCCTCACGGGCGCTTTGCGCCCTGAGGATGACCGAGGTGGTAAAGAGCTAAATCCTCGCGCTGCGGCTACGCCTCCACTGAGGATGACCATGCTGCTGCGCACAGTAACGCCTCGCAATGACGAGGAAGAAAGGCTCCCTTTGAGGCAAGGGGAGCTGTCGCCGCAGGTGACTGAGGGGATTGTAACACTTTGTTGACGCACTGACCCGTGTGCCACGCGGCGCGTGGGATTCTTCGTCGCTTTGCTCCTCAGAATGACGAGCTGTGTTGCGTCGTTATTTTCTTTTCTTCTTGCCTTTTCCCCGAGAGGATAGAAAAGCAGACAAATAAAAAAACCTCCCTGCAAGTAAGCAGGGAGGAAGTTTTCTTGTTAGTCTGCTTTGAAAGGAAGCAGAGCGGCAACTCTTGCACGCTTGATGGCAACCGCGATCTCTCTTTGGTGCCGAGCGCAGGTGCCCGTCATTCTGCGGGGAAGAATTTTACCGCCTTCGCTGATGAATTTGCGAAGCTTGGCAACGTCCTTATAATTGATAGCGGACTTCTCTTGGCAGAACAGGCAAACCTTCTTAAAGTTCTGCTTTTTAAAATTCTTTTTCGCGCGGGACTCTCTCGCTTCTTTTGCATCGCCTTCTGCGGGCGCGGGGGCGGGAGCTTCCGTTTCAACCGTTTCTACGGTTTCGGGCTCTTTGATTTCGTCTTCCATGATGCTCTCCTTGTTGAATTAGTGTGAACGCATTTCTCTGCGTCAGAACGGAATATCTCCGTCGTCGTCGAACGATTCGAGCGCGGGCTTCTTCTTTGCGGGCGCACTGCCTCTGTCGGAAGGAGCGGGCGTATCGTAAAAATCGTCCCCTTGGTTGGCGCCGCGTTGCGTCAGGAATTCCACGTCCTGTGCGATAACGTCTACCGCGGTGCGGCGATTACCCTGATTGTCTTCGTAATTGCGAATTTGAACGCTGCCCGAAACGCAAACCTTACTGCCCTTTTTGGTAAAGCGCGCGATATTTTCAGCCAGACCGCGCCATGCGGTCACGTTGAAAAAGTCGGTTTGACGCTCGCCGTCGGACGAGGTGTAAGAGCGGTTTACCGCGATTGCGAAGTGGCAAACGCTTACGCCGCCGGACGTTTCCGTGAGTTCGGGGTCACGCGTCAGATTCCCGATCAAAAACACCTTGTTCATAATCAGTTCTCCTTAACTTTGGTAATTACGCGCCGCAGTACGTCGTTCGAAATGCCGGCGATACGGTCAAGTTCTTTCACCGTTTCACCGTTCGCAACGAACGTAACGAGAGCAAAAAACGCGTCCTGCTTAAATGCGATGGGGTAAGCGGTCTTCTTCACGCCCCACTTATCGACAGTTTCTACGCTGCCGCCATGAGCGGTCACGATGTCGGCATACTTTTTGAGTTCCGCCTCTCTCGCTTCCTCTTCCATGTCGCTTTTGAGCAGTATGAGCATTTCATACTTCTGCATAATGTTTCACCTCCCGGTCTTTACGGCATACCTCTTCGGTATGCAAGGTTTTTTCGTGGTTCTATCATACTACATTTGAGAAAACAAGTCAATGCGTTTTTCGGTCTTTGGGAAAAATTTCTTTAAAAAGGGTTACTTTTGTGCGATTCCCCAACGTTACGCGCCGATTTGATTCATGAGATAGTCGACAAGTTCGATCACCGAGGAAATGTTCAGCTCATTAAGATTGTTGTAGCCGTGGAAATTCAGCACGGCGATGTCGCGGTAGGGGCTCGCGGTAATAAAGCCGTGCAAGTACATTTCTCCGAGGTCGTACCCGTTGATGATATCCGCCGCTTCCGCGATCTTATCGCCGATCTTCAAAATGTCCGTGTGGGAATTGTCGATCACCGTGACCGTTCCGTCGGCGTTTTCCTCTTCGCCGCCGAGGAGCAGATACCAAATCCCGCTCAAATAACGGTCGAGCACCTTTTGCGATCCTCCGCTCACGAGCACGTGCCTGAGCGTCGTTTGTTCTTCCGTGTAGACGGCGGTGTATTCGTTCTTGTCCGCGGGTGCGTAGTAGTAGGGGGTAACGGGAATCTGCGAGAAGATATAGCTTCCGTTCGCGTCTTTGCGGACGAGGTAATTCTCTCCGCCGTACGCGATTTGTCCGTTCGTTACGGGATAGCTCTTGCCGCCTGCGCGATAAGAGGAGATCGTCTTTTCTAAATCGACGCGTCCGTTTTCGGACGTATAGTAGTAGCCGAAGCCGTCTTGCAACACGGGGAACTCGTCGTCCCCCGTGCGGTAAACGTAGCCGCCGTCCGTTTCCGCAACGCTGTCGCCTGCGGGAAGCGCGTCCGTGTTTCCCGTTTCATAATTGACGACCGCCCAACCGTATTCGGGCGTGAGCGCAAGTCTGCGCTCCACCGTATACGCTCCTTCTTTTTGGAAGATCTTTCCGTCCGCGAGCGTATAGACGCCTCCGTTTTCGGTGAAGTAGCCAAGTTGCAGCCGCGCGGGATTTGCGCCGTCCGCCTCGGCGAGGGGAATGCGGTAACTCTCGATCGTTTCGCCCGCCGCAGGTTTTACCGCCTTGGGAACAACTTCGGAGAGGTATTTCAGCTTTTTGTTTTTGCCGTAAGCGGAGATCAACTCCGCATACGTGCCCGTTTGGATCATGCCGACGTCGTCGCCCGCGTGTTGCGCCGCCGCCGCGTCGAAGCTTGCTTTGGTCGCCGCAACGTCGAGATAGGAATAGATCTCTTCGCCGAATACGTCGGCGACCGAAAGTTTTTTCATGTCCTCGGAGAGCGTGCCGAGCGTGCTCAGTTTGAGGTTGCGCAAAATTTTGTTGCCTTCGAGGTCGTTTTCGGAGAGAATGTCGCACAGGCGCAGGGAGTTTACGGCGTCGCCCAGCTCGCCAAGCGGCGCGCCTTTGACCGCCTGCAAGAGAAGGGGAGAGCTTCCGTCGACCGTAATCACGTCGGAAATGGTGAGCGAATCGATTTTCTCCTGCTTGTTTAAATCGCCGATCCGCCAATCGCCGATCGCGTTCAGAAGGGCGGAAGGGGTGTCGCCGAGGCTGAGCACTTGCGAAATTTTCAACCGCTCGATGCGGTGCTGTTGTTGCAATTCTTTTAAAGACCAGCCCGCGATCGCGCCCATGAGCCCCGTTTCGGTGCCGTCCAGGTCGAATACGTCGCTCACGACGAGCGTTTCGATTTTTTCTTGGTTTTTCAGCTCGTCGACCGTCCAATTCTTCATCGCCTGCATCATGCCCGAGGAATTTTCGTCGATCGCCACGAGGTCGCAAAGGCGCGCCCCGCCCAAGAGATCTGCGTCCTCATCGGTAAGCGTCCTTACGGTGCGCTTTTCGAGTCCCTCGCGCATGGTCACGGCGCCCGTTTCGGGGTCTACGGTATAGTTTCGGTTTCCCTCCTCGTCGAATTCCGAGCCGTATGCGAGGTATCGCATGGCGGAGTTGGAATTTCCGTTGAGATTGAGCAAGGTTTCGACTTCCGTATCGTTCACGATGTCCGAGCCGTTTTCGACCAGATCGCCGATCGTGTATTTGTTGCCATCCTTGTCGTAGAGCAGGGAGTTGAACACGGGATCGAGCTTTTCGCCGTCCCCCAAGGCGTCGGCGAGCGCGATGCCTTTGAAGAAATCGGTCGGCGCGTCCAAAATATCGCCTACCTTTACCTTCGTGCCGTCCTCTTTAAAACAAATCGCATGCATGAACGCGTCCGAGGTGTTGATCGCCTTAATATCGGCAAGCACGATTTCGGTCAGGACGTCCTGTTGCAGATACGTACCGAGTTCCCCGAATTTTACCGCCATGAGCTGTTGTTTGTCGATCGACACGCCCAATTCGGCGGTTTGCTCCAAAATCTGGTCGATCATATTCGGGACGACGGGCGTGTATTTGGCGAGCGTTTCCAAGGAAAATTCTTTGAATTCGCCAAGGAGCTGTAACTCCGCGCGCACCTCGTCCACAAGCTGCAAGAGGGTCATCTCCTGCGCCGTTTCCGTGAGGATTGCGCTTGCGTCCGCGCCCGTCATGCCGATCACGTTTTTGAGTTTGGTCTTGGTTCCCGCTATGTAGATTCCGCCGACGATCCCGCCGAGCGCCATGAAGATACCGAAGAAGAAAGTGAGGCAGATCGCGAGAATACGCCCGAACGTGTGGTGGGGAGTATAGCGGATGCGGGGCGGAATTTTGCCCGCCTTCACAAGCTTTTTTTCCAGCTCGTACTGCCTCTTTTCGAGCTCCTTGCGCTCCTTGCGCGAGAGGTGTTTTTTCTCCGCGGGCGGAACTCCTTCCGCGTCGTCCCCGAGGGTTTCCTCTTGGTCGGCGGCGTTTACGGGGTTTTTGTCCTCTTCGCCGTTCTCTTGCGGACGTTGTTGCTCGCTGCGTTTTTCCTCGTCCTCGTCGTAATAACCGTTGTCGTAATCGACGTAGCCGTAAGGATTGGCGGGCTTTTGATAACCGTAGGGCGAAGAGCCGTAACCCTGCCCGTAGCCGTACTGCCCGTTTTGCGGGCGGCGCCCGTCTTTATCGTCGTATGCCATTGCCGTACCTCCGTACGTTTTGATTTGTTTGAGTTTTGCGTTTCGCGCCGCTTATCGCGGACACGGGTGCCCCGAATTGCTTTTTGCGCCGTAAAGCGTCGTGCGCTCGGGAAGTATTGCAGTTATTATTATATTATATTGCAACCGAAATGGCAAGCGTTTTGCCGATGTTTTAAATTGGCAAAAAACCGCGGTTTGTTTAGAGGAAGGGCGGGGAGGGGGAATCGATGAAGCGTCACTCTTCGCCGTCCGCATCGCCGATGGCGCGGAATCCGTTGAGTCTGCGCCCGATGGTGTTCGTGCGTTTTTCCGCGCTCTCCACGCTGTCCGTCGCCTCTTGGAGCTTGCGTCGGGTCTTTTCGAGCAGTTCGGAAAATTTCGCAAAATCCGCGCGGAAAGAGTCGAGCATTTGCCTTAGCTCTCCCGAGCGCTTTTCGATCGCCGCCGTGCGGAAGCCCGTTTGCAGGGTGGAGAGAAGCGCGCCGAGATTGGAGGGCCCGCAGGCAAAAATGCGTCTCCGCTGTAAATAGTCGGCAAGCCCCGCCATGCGTACGACCTCAGCGAATAAGCCTTCGGAGGGGAGATACATGACTGCGAAATCGGTGGTAACGGGGGGCAGGATATACTTTTTGGCAATGGAATCCGCCTGTAATTTCACGGCTCGCTCCAAACCCTTGCGCGCCTGTTCTTCCGCTTCTTTGTTCCCGTTTTCGCTTGCCGTGCATAGACGCTCGAATTCCTCTATGGGGAGTTTGCTGTCTACGGGAAGGTAGACGACGCTTCCGTCCCGCGAGGGCATCTTGATTGCAAAATCCACGAGGGAGTTGTCCAAGGGATTGAGCTTCACGCTCCGCTCGTATTGGTCGGGCGCAAGCATCTGTTCGAGCAGAGCGTTGAGCTGAGCCTCGCCCCAAGTCCCGCGCAGTTTTACGTTGGAGAACACCCGCTTGATGTCCGCCACGTTTCCCGAAAGCGATTTCATTTCGCCCACGCTCACGTACATTTTTTCCAAGCGGTCGGAAATGCGGGTAAAACTGTCGGAAAGCTTTCCGTCGATGGAGGAGGTGAGCTTGTCGTCCACCGTGCGGCGGATGCGCTCCAAGTTTTGCGCGTTGGCGTCCACGATGTACTTCATGTCGTCGGTGAGGCGATTCTGAATGTTTGAAAGCCGCGTTTCCGTGGAACGGCTCAAATTTTCCATCGAGCGCGCGTTGTAGTCGGCAAAGCCCGTCAGCGTTTCCGTCTTTTCTTCGAGGCGGCGCACCGCTTCCCGAAGCTGAAAATCGTCCGTTTCCCTTGCGGGCGGGTTGGTGTTTTTGCTCTTCGCCCATACCAACAGTACGAGCACCAGACAAAGCGCCGTCAGAATGATGTTTGTCACAATAAGTGCAATTTCCATAAAATTTCCTCAGTCGTATTTTCCGTAGTGTTTTTTAAGGCGGGAAAGCAGGTGTTCGCGTTCGTTGCGTTTCCCGTTTTCCGCGCAATAGCCGAGAAGCTCGGCAAGCGCGTTTCCCACCTTTTGCGGGGGTACGCCTGCGGCGATCGCGTCGTTGCCGTTTACGGCGAGTTCTCTTTGCGAGAAGGGAACGCCCTCCTCCCGCATGGCGGTAAGCGCCGTCTGCCATTTGAGCACGGCGGGCGCGGGGGACAAGTCGTCTTTGCACGCGGAATAGTCCGCCTGTTTGAGCGCGAGCAGTTTGGGGAGCAGGGGGTAACAGCGTACCAGCTCCCTACGGAGCTTGCTTTCCCGCATCTGCAAATTGTAATCCCGCATATGCAGACGCACGAGTTCCTCCGTTTCCGCCGCGAGCCTCTTGGGCGCTTTCAGGCGGGTGAGAATTTCCCGCGTGAGAAGGGCGCCCTCCTCGGCGTGCGCGTGAGCGTTTCCGTCCCGTTTTATGCAGAACGGTTTTCCGACGTCGTGCAAAAGAGCGGCAAGCCGAACGTCTTCGGGCGCGTATTTCACGCATCGCAGGGAGTGCTCCAAAACGTCGTAGTCGTGGAAATCGCTCCGCTGCGCCATACCGTCGCCCAAAGCGAGCTCGGGCAGAAGCACGTTCAAAACGCCCGTTTCCCGCAAGACGCACAGCCCGCGGTAGGGCGCGTCGGCGACGCCGTGTCTTTTGTCTGCGCGAAGCAGGAGCATGAGCTCGGTGAAAATGCGTTCGGGGGCGATGTCGGCAAGGAGGAGGGCGTGTTCGCGCGCGCCCTCGATCGCATCCGCGTTCGGCGCAAAGCCTGTTTCGGCGGAAAGGCGGGCAAGGCGCATGAGCCTGAGCCCGTCCTCGCCGAACACTTTTTTAGCGGGGGCGACGGTGCGCAACGTTTTGCGCTTAATGTCGCCGATTCCGCCGAGGGGATCGCAGAGCGTTCCCGTTTTGATCTCATAGTAGACGGCGTTCGCGCAAAAGTCCCGCCTGCGGGCGTCCCGTTCGATGTCCGACGTGAATTCGATTTCCGACGGCGTGTGAATCCCGCGCACGTACTTGTCGGAACGGAAGCGGGTGAATTCGTAGCCCGTGCCGTTCGTAT
>CAMUFJ010000041.1 GCA_947088135.1 uncultured Clostridia bacterium | reverse complement strand
GGGGTGTCGCCAAGCGGTAAGGCAACGGACTCTGACTCCGTCATTCGTTGGTTCGAATCCAGCTACCCCAGCCAAAGGCACTATATATTGTGGTTATTTGAGAGAGATGAGCACAATATACAGTGCCGTTTTTTTGTATTTTGGGGACTTTTTGGGGACCAAACCGCCCGCACGGCGCGCACTTAAAGGTTATATATAACCTTTCGTCCTTCTTTCAGCATAAATTCTTTGCCAAAATGCGTGTACACGTTGCTCGTCTGCGTTCCGTCGGCGGCGTGTCCCGCCCATACGGAAACGACTTCACGGGGGACCGAGCATTCTTGGGCTCTTGTTATGAAGGTATGGCGAAGCTCGTGCAGGTGGTGCGACGGCATGAGCCGCTTCATTGCCTGCGTGAGCGCGTTCGGATTCACCGTACGCATAGCGTCAAGGTCCATTTCGGGAAGCCACCGCGCAAGCATGGGTGTAACGGGTATGAGCCGCCTCCGCTCCTGATACCCCTTTCGAAGCTTCGAGCACAGCACGGAAATAAATTCACCCTCGATACGAGCGCTTGCGAGCTCGCTCCTTCGGATTCCCGTATAGAGCAGAAACAAGAGCGCGCTTTTTACTTCGGGTGCGCAGTTGCTCTCCCTGATGAGCTCGATAAGCTCGCGCTCTTCCGCCCGCGTTAAAGCGCAGCCGTTCTTCTCCTCGTACTTCGGCGGTTTCATTAACCGCATGGGCGATTTCTCCAAGAGGTCGTCCCCTACCGCGAAATCGAACACAGCTTTTAAAGTTTGAAACACCTTCGTCGCCGTTCGCGGCTTTCCCGCTTCGATGTAGTCGTTTATAACGCTCTGAATATCCGACTGACGGATTCCGTCAATGCTCCGCCCCGCAAACGCAGGCAATAGGCTTGCGCGGAAAAGACTTTCGTAAAACGTGATCGTTCCCCGCTTCACCGTCGGGCGTTTGAGCTCGAACCAACGACGAGCGACCGTTTCGAAGAGCGGCGCGCCCGCGGGTTCGGCAGGTTCTTCCTGCGACGTCGGTAATTTACAGCTCGTAAGCGCGGCGAGAAATTTCGGTTTCAGTTTTTCGTAGTCCTTCGAGGACACGGCAAGGTTCAACCCGAATTTACGTAAGCGCGCTTCGAATACTCCGTTTGGCTTCTGCCGAACGGGAACAGGCAGTTCGATAGTAATTAAGTTTTGAAATTCTTTCGGCATTTGTTTAATCTCCTTTTTAGTGAAATGAAATGCCGATTTTGGCGCAATGGTGTTGTCGCTCGGTTGTACCTCCTTTCGGTGTAGTTGCAAAAAATTCCCGCTCGTCGGGGAATTTTTTTTAGTTCAGAATCCCACGCGAGCGTGAGTACGGGCGCGCGTGGTTCGGTGTCGAGAAGCGTGAGCGATTCAGCTACCAACAAGTAGATCTCGCGGAGCTTCTCTTGCAACAGTTTTTCTTTTGTCATAACAAAATCTCCTTTCGGCAAGGGTGCCGTTAAGGAAAATTTTACCATGTTTGCACTCAAAAAATTCAGTCGGTTTTTACAAAGTAAAAATCCGACTGCGTTTCTCATGCCTTCTTTTTCGGCGTTTGGGAAGGAGCTCCTAATTGCTTGCGCTGTTCGGCTTCCAGCTCCCGAATGCTCTTCTCGGGCGTAGGGAGCTCCTCGGGCATTGTGCCGCCGAGCTCGGCGATCGTTTCGCGCACCGCTCTCCCCACTTGATAATGCGCGGCATTCGCCTCGGCGGGAGTGGACGTCCCCTCGCGGCGCATTTTGGCTTCTGTTTGGGTAATGCGGAATAAGTTTGCCGCCAGCTCTTCACCGCCCATCCAATCGAGAATCTCTTCTCCTTGCGCAAGCCCTTTGTGCTCGGCAATATCCCGCGCGGTCATTCCGCCGTACAGTCCGCGGTAGCCTGCGTCCTGAAACGTAGCATATTCTTGGTTGGTAATAATGCCCGCCTTGTGTGCAGCTTCGGCAAGCAGCATATTCTTTTGCTTAACGTCGCCGCGGATAAATAATCGCTTCTCGTCCTCGGAGAGAACGTTATAGAGCTCGGCGAGCTCCTGTTGCCGCGTTTTAACGGCAAAGTAGGTTTGCCCGAGCGCAATCACTTCCTTGCGCGGATCCCCGTTCATCACAATGAGGTAGCAGGCGTAACGGGTGAGCTTGTAGTCTATCTGGCTCCGCTTTGCGCCGCTCCCGATATCGACCATTTTCCTGAGGTCAGGAAAATGGTCGGAAACTTGTTGCTGGCTGATCTTACAGGCAATCTGCGCAGTTTTAATTACCTTATGGAAGTTCTCCCATTTGGCATACTGCAAAACGCCCTGTAATTCGCGGGCAAGCCAATATTCATATCCGTTTTCATCGACGTGCCTAATATCGTCGAATAGCTTCTTTTGTTTTAAATCGAGTTCATTCATTTGTTTATGCCTTTTTTACGTTTTCTTATGTAAGAAAAATTATCGCTATTCAATGCTTTTGAACGCTGCTTCCAAATTTTATATTGATTTTTATAATCAGTCGGAGAAACCCGTTTATAAAACTTAATACGTTTTATTTTTTCGCTTGTTTTTATAAGTTCGTCGGGTGCATAAAGAACTTGCCTCCAAACGAATTTATCATCGTTTAACAGCCAAATCCCAATGGAAGGATATAGCGAATCGTCGTTTGAGTCAACAGCATACTGATAATAGCAAAGTTTTAGTGTGAAAACTCCTTGTGGCTTTATAAACTTTCTTTTAAAAACTGCGTATTCGTCCTTACCGATTTTTCGAATGTAGTTTATATCTCCTTCAATAGGATATACTCGTGTATTAGCTCTTAATTGCGTTGCTACGCAAATATCCATTATTTCCGTTTTTCCTGTATTCTTTAAAGTGTATTCTACACAAACCCACTTGCTTACATCAGCAACATTTAAAGATATATTTTCTTTTTTTAACAATTTAACAAATACAGCAAAATCAACCTCTTCCTCTTTGTTATACGGGTGAATCGATTTACAGCTCACTATTTCAAGATTCGGTTTCGTTTTTTCATTTTCTCTTTCCCGCTGTATTTTTGCCGTTATCAAAACTCCCAAAAGGGTAATTGCACCACCCAAAATATTACTTACGATTGCCGTTAAAAACGTTTGCCACCAATCCATACTCCCCTCTCACGCCTTTTTTTTCGATGCCTCGGAAGAGGCGTTTTGTTTTTGCCAAATTTTTATCGTATCCAATAACAAGCTTTGCATGTCAGGTCTTAGGTCGCGGTATGCTTCTATCAAATTGCGCTCTTCTGCCGTATATTCGGATAGTGGAGTGTTTGAAACGTTGCGGTTCCAATCACCCTCTCGACCAAGAAGATAATCGGTTGTGACTTGGAAATAGTCGGCAATTTTACTTAGCTTTTTAGCAGGCGGGATTCGGTCCGTGCTTTCCCACATTCCAACGCTTCCCACTCCTACATTTAAAACTCTTGCTAATTGCGCCTGCGAAAAGCCTTTTTCTTCCCGAAGCTCTTTCAGTCTTAAAGAAAAATTCATAACATACCTCGCTGATAATGGTATCACAAAAAGTGAAAATCATAAATATTTTCAATCAAAACACTCTTTTTTCGTGATAGGCTGTTGACAAACACTCTGTTTTTGTGATAATATACTAACAAAAACGGAGAATTTAGATTCCGATGAAATGCACAAACGGAACGAAAAGAAATTTTGACTTTGTTATGACGGGTAATGCGTTGCAAGCGTTGCTATCTATTTTGGCGCGTATTGAAGACCAAATGCTCCCCAAGAAGGAAGAAATAGAAAAAGCTGTGCGGACTTCCATAAAGGAACTCTGCACAGCCATTTTGGATTTTTGTAGTTAACTCTTACCTTCTCTTCAAATAAGGAATTTCGTCTGAAATGAAGCCTACGCTACCGTCTATACTATCAAGCACGGCTAAATGGTCACAACAGTCCGAAATATAGTTTACAGCACACTGCGTAGAACCGTCTTGTAATCTGGTAAACCATTCACACTCGGCTTGGCAATCAACTTTCTTATCGGCAGTCGATAAAAGCGGGCAAAAACTCATAGACCCTATACCTCCTTTGTAGATTTTGCTTTTTCGCAAGAAGCAATTAAACTTGTACAATTCTCCTCTTCCGCGAGTATGTTTTTCAGCCTTCATTCCTCGCTAACGGAATTATACCACAAAGAAGGTATTTCGTCAATACCGAAGAGTTAGAAGCTCTTCGGTAACACGCCGAAAAAGGCAACAGGCGGTTCGATTCCGTCATTCGGCTACAAAATCAAAGGAGCAACTATGGAACAAAAGAACTATTACGAAGCGGGACAAGAAGCAAGGCGCAAATTTGAAGAGGATAGAGCTAAACGCGCAGAATTTCAGCGTGGCTGGCATTCTTTGGACAACGAGTACGGAGAATGTGCGCCCTCTCCTCTTCCTAAGAACGGCAACTGCGACGAAGATACTTCCGATTAGTCGGGGATTTCGTTCCCGGGGATTTCGATTTCAAATCCCCGCACGGGTGGGACGAAGCGTGTGCAGCTCGCGCCGATCGGAAATCCCACCGCGAGCAAAAGTCCCCGTATATCAAGACGAAAACGAGAAGCTTCCCCCCGCCTAAGGGGGTAGTAAATAAGAACAAAAGGAGAATTGTAACAATGAACAAAATGCTAAAAATCCGTATCGAGAATACGACAAACGGGTATGTGGAAGAGTTGGAGTCGAATTGCGCTTTAATCGTTTCGGTGGGCGATGAGGACGACGACAAAAAAACTTATCCCGTAACGATACATTCCGCCGCGAATTGCTATCCCGCTATGCTTGTTTCACTCATTAGGGCGGTAGATCGCGAAAAAAAAGAAATCGAAAAACGCATTTTTCTGGGCTTTCGCGAATATCTCTCTCAGCTTTTCGACAAGGAAAAGGAGAGCGACAAATGACGGATAAGCAATTAGAAAAAAAGCTGACGGAGCACAAGCTAAGCGAGAAGGAAATAGCGGGCATGGACGCGAGCGAGCTCAAAAAGGAGCTCCGCGGCATGGATAACTTTGTAACTTCGATCAGGACGGCTATGACCGTTGTGCAGACGCAGGCGGCAGCACTTGCCGAGGCGGTGAAAAGCGCGTTCATGGAAACGGGCGGGATCGAAGGCGTTACGGTAATCAATGCCGAAGCTGCCCTGCGCGCCTGTAAGCTTGCGGACGCAGTGCTCGCGTAAGAGAAAACGCAAAGTTCGGGATTCAAACGGTGACACCGTATCGAACGTCGGCGCCGAAGAATCCCACCCGTGCGGGGATTTCAAAATAGATCCTCGCTACGATCGGAGCGACCAACAAGGAGGCAAATCACATGGAAATCGATAGAGATTTCACGCTCTACGGCTTTGAGCGCAAATATTTAGGGGACGGCGGCGTAGCATTTTACCGCTACGGAACGCCGAAAAACAAGAATTTAGAATGTTCCGTTCGGGAGGAAAACTATTACAGCGGATACGAATATTCCGTATTCCGCGTGCAAATTCCGAAGCCGCGGGCGCGGATTCTGACGGGCTCGGTATTGATTATCCGAAACAGTAAGAACCGTTACAAATTTTGCATGGAGAACGACAAAGAAGTAACGTTCGGCGACGCGATCACGTTAAAAGAAATCCGCGAGCAAGTAGACGCATTTTTCAAGGAGAAGAAACGATGAGCAACCGTATTCGTTGCGTATGCGGCGCAAGGCTTCAACCCTCCCGCCTGTTAAAAAACGGTCGCACGGTATGCCCCGCCTGCGGAGCGAAAATCCCGTGCAAGCGGATCCAAAAGTCCCGCAGGCGCAAAGTTCGCATATTCAAGCTGCATTGCTTTTGCGGGAAGCGGTACCGCATTCCTCTCCCTTCGGGCTCCTTTCAGTTCCATTGCAGACGTTGCGGGCGCGGGCTCTTCTCCGTCCGCCCGCGGGAGCTGAACGGCGTTATGCTCCCGCGTTACATAGAATCGGCGCACACACTCTAAATGCCGACAGGCGGGGAACTCTCCGCCCCTCGGCTTACAATTTTCTTTTTTTCCTGATTCGGCGCGGGCGGACACGCCCCGCCGATGACGGGAAGAAGAATGAATCAACAGGAAAACAAGGAAAATTGTACCTAACAAGTCAATATCGGTTTGCCGACCGAATTGAAAAAATAAATTGCGAGGTGCAAAAATGGCAAAAGGAACAAAGAAAGCAAAGCATTGGGGCGTAACCGTCGGAATTATTTTGGCGGTAATTCTCGCTCTTGCACTGAGTTTGAGCGTGCTCACGGGTGGCTTCCGCGATTGGACGAAGCTCAAACCCGATCAGACGGAACAGCCGACGGACGGCGAGCAAACGACGGGCGGGCTCGTAATGCCCGAAGCAACGACAGGAAACGGTATTGCGCTGATGAGCGCGCCGATCGCCAAAGAGAATTACGAGGAGTACGGCATTTCGCCGCAAGCGGAAACGGCGTACACACTCACCGCTACAATTACGCCCGAAAACGCAGATGACAAGCGCGTGGAATGGACGGTTGCGCCCGTATCGGGCAACACCAACGCAACGGAATATATCACTCTAACTGCAAACGGGCTTACGGCAACCGTAGCCTGCAAGAAGGCATTTGACGTTCAATTCATCGTCACGGTTAAGTCTTTGGATAATCCCAATGCAACGGCGACCTGTACTTTGGATTACGTCGAGCGTTTATTGGACGCAACAGTAACCGTGCCGAAATTGTCATCGACAACGGGAACTGTAACCTATACGCCCATATCTTCCAAATTCACCGTCGCGTGCGAAAAAGAGATGAAAATCAATAATTTCGTATTTAATCGGGAATTTGACACGGCGTTTCAGGAAGTTGCCAATAACGTGGTAGAAAGAACTACGTTTTATTGCATTTACGACTATACAAATAAAAGCTGTCAGCAAAAAGGGAATGGATTTGAATTCAGTGAGATTGATGATTATACTATCTCCTCTTCCCATTGCCCTACCGAATACGGCGTAGAGCTAATAGAGGGCTTGTTCGGTTGCTTTTATTACATGGACGATCAAGGTTATTACGAAGGCAGGCTCGGTGACGCAATTACTGCGTTTAGAACCGCAAGCACGCAAAAAAGCTTAGGAACGATTGACGTGACGATCACTTCGAAATACGGCGGCAAGGAATACGGTAGCGTAAAAAAGACGGTAGAAATATGGGCAGACAGTTCCGCATTTCACGTCACGGCTGAGGACGTTTCTTTGTCTAAGGATTCGCTGACGTTTTAAGTCGGCGAAAAGACAGGCATAGCGGGGATCTGGTTTCCCCCTATGCTTGCAATTACGAGGTGAGTTATGGAAAAGAAAAAAAACGGCGGAATTGCCGGAATAATCGCTCTCGTGGTTGTCGTTGTACTCCTTATTGGTGCCGTCGGATTTGTGTTTCGGTTTACAAACGGGTTTAACGAAGATTTTAAGAAATTTTATCTCGTGTACAACGGCGAAGAAATAGTAGCGAAAAAGAAAACGTTAGAATTCAGAACGAACAGCACTTCCAAAATCGACGTCAAGTATACGTTCGATTATTTTAACGACGTGCCGCGCGATTACAACGTTGAGATTATTCCGAACAGCGATTCAAATTTTGAGTTCACTGTCGACGGAAAAAACATGCTTTGGAGCGACGTTGATACCTTAGCGGAATTTTTTCACTTCAACAAGGAAGCCTCTTCCTTTTCGCTTAAAATGCCTTCCGAGCGTTCCATGCAAAACATTTTATCGGCAATGTATGCAGGACAAACCGTGGAGATTCCCGACGATAAAGATTTGGATTCGGGCTATCCGTACACGCTCAACGTTTCATCTTACAATCAGAGCGTAAAGTATCGGATCGATTTTCGGATTTTCGTTTCGGTAGAAGAAATCGAATTGGAAGAAGGAAACCTTTACGTATGAGGAGCAGCATGAAAACGATACATAAAAGGATCCTTTCTTTGATCGCGGTCGTTTTCGTGGCGATTGCGGCAGTCCTCTCCGCTGCAATGACGCCGCGATCAACCGCATTGGCAGCAAGCTCAACCGTGAGAACGTACGAGGCGCAGAACGTCATGGACGACTTAAAGGACTCCGTCATCGACGGCAAGCCCTTCGACGTCGCCGACTACCCCTACCGCCACAACGATAAACCGCGAATAATCCTATTCGCGGAATTATGCTATTCGTACTATGCGACAAGACAAAGCGATTACGGGCTGTACGCTTACGTGTACAATCCCCAACAGCTCGCCTTCGATTTGAAATCGGATTGGAACAAGTTGCAGCTCCGCTTCGGGGATAAGACTTCGGCGAGCTTTGGAAAATACCGTCTTATCTATCTCAATAGCTCTACGGAAGCAGGCAGCGAAGGACGGTTTCTGAAATTCCGCTTGCAGCTCTCGACGGCGGAGCGCAACGAAATTCTTTCTGCTCTGAACGCAGACGAACGCGTATATGAACTGAGCGGCTTCGAGCTAAGCTATCAAAATCAGCTTACCGATTATCCCTGCCCGCAGAAATACACGTTCAAGGGCTTTGCGAAGGGCTACGGTTCGGACTACGCCGAAACGGATACGCTCGCGTTCTCGGTAGACGACTACGACCGCGTCATCGATTTCGACGTCCACCACACCGTATACCGCCCGCAGGGTGACTTTTACAACGGCGAGCAGGTACAGCTCAACTCCTGTTTTTTCCGTGTCCCGACCGAATACTTCGAAGCCTACGGGCGGCTTTCCGAGCTCATGTGCGAATGGTACGAATACCGCACGAAGCCCGCGATCGTCACGCAGGATAGAATGATCTACAATATCATCAACGGCTTGAAGGGACAACCGCTGAGCTCGTATTCCACCTCCAACGGCTATATCGCCGTGCAGGCGTTCGGCAACAAAGACGGCAGTTGGTTCGGTGATAAATGGCAAACCTTCGATTGGGCTTCCAATTACGATATGAAGGCTGAATATTCGGGAATGAGCGGGTTGATGAATTGGACGCAAGATTTCTTCGCAAATGAACGTTTCGACCGCTTTTCGGGCGCATTCTATTCTCCCGAGAATTACATGGATTACAGCGTCCGCGCCGACGTGGTGAAGGACGAGCTCCTCTTGATTAGTAAATCGCTCGGCGGCGAACTGTACGGCGGACGGTACAGCGCGGCGCTCTTCTCCGATCAAGTAGACGAAGGGCATACCCGCGGATACAATCCGAGCGTCGTGATCAAAGCGGACGACGATCAAGTGATTTGGTGGAACGATACCACGAAAAGCTTTTGGCAGAAGATCTTCGGCGGGTATGACGTAACGACGCAGTACGATTCCTTAAAAGCGATCGTTACGCTTACGGAAAAGGACTTGAACGGCTCGGATACCGCTGTCGCAGATACGCTGTGTATTTCCGCAAGCGACGTTCCGAAGCTTCGGGAAGAGTACAAAGCGGCGGGCAAAACCGATACGGTGGTGCTCCTCCGCTACGGGACAAGCAAATACTTTTCCGCCCCCTGCGCGGCGTACTATTGCCAAGAAAAGGACAACCCCGAAAGCAGCAAGGACACCATGGACGAATGGGTTGCACGGCGGATCCATTGGCAGCAGTCGGATAAAGAAATTGTTTCCTATCTCTCGTGGCAGACGGTTTATCTCGATTTCGATATCATCTCGCTTACCTTCACGGACAACGACGTGTCGGTCGTGGTGCCCGTGGTATCGTCCCCCACCGACGCGATCGGGGGAATCACCCCACCACTCGAAGAGGATTACAGCGACGGGAGCATAGCGTGGTGGAAAATCGCGCTTGCCGCGGTAGTTCTTGTGATTGTCGCGGTTATCGTTTACAAGCTCGTCAAGGGCGCGTTATCCTTAATTTTCAAGTGAGGACATGGCATGAAAAAATTTTTGAAAGTATTGTTTTTATTATTGCTTGTCTTTGTTGCCGCAGGCGTAACCGCAGGGCTGGTGCGGAACAGGACGGCGGATAAAACCTGTAAGCATGAATTAGAATCGTCTGCGACAGTAGCGCCCACCTGCACGACGGACGGGCACACGGGCGACATTACGTGCAAGATCTGCGGAGAAAAGCTTCTCGACGGGGACAATCTTCCCGCGCTCGGGCACACGCCCGAGGAGATTCCCGCGGTAGCTCCGACGTGTTCGCAAACGGGCTTGACCGCAGGGAGCAAGTGTACACGGTGCGGCGAGATCCTGACCGCGCAGGAAGCCATTCCCGCGCTCGGGCACACGCCCGAGGAAATCCCCGCGGTAGCTCCGACGTGTTCGCAAACAGGCTTGACCGCAGGGAGTAAGTGCGTGCATTGCGGCGAGATCCTGACCGCGCAGGAAGCCGTTCCCGCACTCGGGCACGTTTCTGAAATCGTGCTCGAAGGACACGCCGCTACCTGCACCGAGGAAGGCGTGACGGATATTTTGAAATGCTCCCACTGTAACGTGCTTCTATCCGAGCAAGAACAAATCCCCGCGCTTGGGCATGAGCTCGCAGAGCTCCCTGCGGTGGCGGCGACGTGTACGCAGGCGGGTTTGTCGGCGGGTTCCCATTGTGAACGGTGCGACGACAACGTCGTCCCGCAGGAAACCGTTCCCGCCCTCGGGCATACCTTCGGCGAATGGACGACGACGTCGCCGAAATGCTATGAGGAGAAGATCCGCAAATGCGAAGTCTGCGAAGAGCAGGAACGCAAGTTCACTCAAAAGCAAGACCACGTGCAGGCACAAAACGGTTATCATTGCGAGCATTGCGGAAAAATGCTGATTACGGTCAACGGGACAGAACTTGCGGGGTGCGACAGCGCGCTGGAAGAGCTCACCGTTTACTTCGACGCCGACGGTATTATAATTCGCAGTATTGCCCCCTATGCTTTTGCAGGGAAGAACCTACGCGATGTGAAAATCAAAACCTATTTGGAGTATGTCGGTGAATACGCGTTTTTCGGGTGCTACGAGGACTTGCGCATTGCGCTTTACACCGATTACGGCGCAAATACCGACATGGAACATTGGGCGCTCGAATGGTATTACGGCAACGGCGATTTTGAATCCCCCTTCTACTATTACACTACGACGGAGCCTGTCACCAAGGCAAGCGAGGAGAATGAATGAAGGTAGTCAAATGGATTTTTTGGATCATAGGCTTTCTCGTCGGCGCGGCGATCCTCGCCTTCTTCATTTGGCTCGGCGTTCAGCTCGGACAGTTCCTCGGGCTGATAAAATAAGCGGGGATTTCGTTCGAGCTCGATCGGATCTCTAATCCCCGCACGGGTGGGACGAAGCGTGTGCAGCTCGCGCCGATCCGCGCAACCGCTGCGACGATTTAGGAGGAAGCAGAAATGCACGTATTCGGTTTGATTTTTAAAATAATAGGCTATGCGCTCGCCGCCTGCTTCATTGGCTACGTTGTGTTTACACTAACGGGGGTTTTATGACGCGCGGCGCAAAGAAACGGTTAACCTTCCATTTTATCGCGTCGGCAATCTTGGCGGGAATTATCGCGCTCGGCTGTTGGCGCTGCTCGGGGGCATTCCTCCGCTTTTGGGAGAGCGTGCGGGACTTCTTCCATTCCCTTGCGTACTTCGCGCTGTTTCCCGTAACGCCTACCGTTACGAGCATTTCCTACGGCATGGAAGAAGGCGCGCCGCGCGTATGGGCGGAAGTCGTCGAGGTCGCAAAGCTATTCGGGAGCCGTTTCATTTCGGCAGAGAATTTCTTTTCCTATCTCACCATGCTCGCAAACGGGTTGATGAAATTCATGTATTTCTTCCTTGCCTTCGTCGTTCTCGTCGGGTTCCCGTTCGGGCTCTGCCTGTACAAATCTATTCACACGCAGAACCGCGACCATAACAAAAAGACAAGATCGTTGCAATGGTTTCTGCGCTTCGAAGAGCGTATTATTGCCCCGTGTAAGCAGTTTGTAAAAGGCTTTTGGAAGTTCTTCCGCAGACACAAGCTGTACAGCGTAAGCGTTATTTTAATAGCCCTCTATTTCATGAACGCGTATACGTTAGCGCTCGAAGCGCTCGCATGGCTCTTTTACTTCTGCCTTTCTTTCGATCTTCCGAACCTCGGCGTGCAGGCGGTAAAGCTTTGTTACGACGTCGGGCTCGGCTTCCGACTGTTCCCGTGGTGGGTTTGGCTCATCATAGGGTTCTACATGTTTGACAAGATACGCCGTGAAATCGGATACCGCCGCTTGGAGAAGCGCGAGGAGCAACTACGGGATTTCATCGACAAGCGCCCGATCGTTTCCATGATCTGCGCGCCCATGCGCGAGGGTAAAACAACGCTCCTGACTTCTCTCCTCATGTCGCTTGAAAAGAAAATGCGAAGCGACGCCAAAGACGGTATGCGAGATATTGACATGAAGTTCCCGCTCTTCCCGTGGATCATGCTTGAAAAGATGATTCAAAAGGAAATGAAACGACACCGCATTTATACGCTTGAAACAACGCGGGAATGGGTTGCGGGCATATTTGCAGCGTATCAAGCATTGAAAGGCTATCCGCTTATGTTGAAGTCCTACCGCAGGTGGCTACGTAAAGAATACGGTTTGACGTTTGACACCGCATTCTTCGGCTATGACACGGAGCGCCTGCCCATGGAATACAATGGCGGGCTCGGCGCGGAATCGATCTACGACGCGATCAGAAGCTACGCGCAGCTCTATTTCATCTATGCTTCGCCGACGTCGCTCATCATTTCCAACTACCCCGTTCGCCTTGACGACGATTACGATGACATAGGCAATTTCCCGCAGTGGGTTGACGACTTCTTCCGCAGAGATCCTTCGTCGCTCGAAAAATCGAGAATGTCGCACGTGCTTGTGCAGGATTCGATACGGCTCGGGAAAACCATGGATCCGAACAATCCGCTCAGGGATTCCTTCGAATTCGGCGTCGCAGGCTTAACCGAAATCGGGAAAGAGCGCGGCAATCAAAAGGATA
>CAMUFJ010000040.1 GCA_947088135.1 uncultured Clostridia bacterium | reverse complement strand
TTCTCGTCTGATGTCCGAAGTGAACGCCCGCTTCGAGAAGCTGTTTCATAGAAATTACTGCCATAATGCCTCCGTTTTACCTCCCCCCGCGCTTTTTTTGTTGCGTCTTGATCCGCATGAAAGATTTACGGACACGGAGATCGCAAAGCCGAGGGTGTGTATTTTAGCGATGGTATTATACCATATCCTCGTCCGCTTGGCAACTCATTTTGCCGCGCGAAAGTACATTTTTTTATTTTCTTTATTCCCGTTCCACGGTGACGGCGGGCTCGGCGTCGCTTAAAATGCGAACGGCGCGTTTGAGATCGTCCGCGATCTCCCCGTCCGTTTTGGGGCAGGAATAGGGCACGCCCGCCTCGAACACGAGCACCTTTTTCACCCCGCGCACGAGGCGGAAATCGTGCAGGTTCAAGCCATCCGTGATCCCCTCCGAAGCAGCACGGATCCGCTCTTCGAGGAGCCTCGCCTCTTCGTCGTGTAAATCGACGGGATCGAGGTGAACGGTGAGCTCCACGCCGAGCTCGGAAAAAACTTTCCGCTCGATTTTGTCGAGCGCCTCGTGAGATAAAAGCGCGGGCAGGGAAGCGTCCATCTGCACGTGTACGGTGGCGAACAGCTTGTCGGGTCCGAAGCGGTAAGCGCGCAGATCGTGCAAGCCGAGCACCCCGTTCCCCTCCGCGATGACGGCGCGGATCTTATCGAGCACGGCGGGATCGGGAGCCTGCCCCAACAGCTTGGAGCTTGCCTCCCGTAAGATTTGCACACCCTCCCAAACAATGAAGAGCGCGACCGCAAGCCCCGCCCAGCCGTCCGCCGCAACGCCGCAATAACGGGAGAGGAGAAGCCCCGCGGCAACGGCAAAGGTGGCGATACAGTCGCACGCGCTGTCCTTCGCCGCCGCCCGCAAGGTGTCGGCTCCCTCTTTTTGCGCCGCATTGCGATAGAGGAAAAACATAAACGCCTTCACTAAAACCGAAACGCCGAGCAGGAGATAGATTCCCCAAAACGCTTCGGGAAGAACGCCCGCGATGACTTTTTCCACCGATTCCCGAAAGAGCTCCACCGCAAGCAGCAGCACGAAAAAACCGATGAACATGGAAGCGATATATTCCGCGCGCTGGTGCCCGTAGGGGTGCTCCTTGTCCGCCGGTTTGTTGCTGATGCGCAGGGACACGAGGGAAACCGTTCCGCTGCCGCAATCGCTTAAATTGTTCACGCCGTCCGCAAGGAGCGACACGAGCCCGAACATGATACCGAACGTCATTTTGAGAGCGGCGAGCAGAGCATTGAGCGCGATCCCGACCGCGCTTGCGATCTGCCCCCGTTTAGTTTGTCTTTTTTCCATTTCATCTCCCTATGCTCCCGTAACCCGAAGATAACATAAAAGCAGGGCGCACCAAAAATTTTGCGAACTAATATTATTATACACGTTTTTTTACGGATTGTCACGCGGGACACGGTATAATCCGAGCGGAAAGCGGGAATAATCCAAACACGGTGAGCAAAAAAAATTCCCGTTACATAAACTGATAACGGAGGAATGCTCACAAAAGAGGTTGGTTATGGTTGTAAAACGCGGTGAACTGTATTATGCGGATCTTTCTCCCGTGGTGGGAAGCGAACAGGGCGGAGTGCGCCCCGTTTTGGTTGTGCAGAACGACACGGGAAACAAATATTCCCCCACCGTGATCGCCGCCGCCGTAACGAGCAAGATCCACAAAGCGAAGCTCCCCACCCACATCGAACTCCCGCAGGCGTTCGGGCTCGCTAAGGACAGCGTGATCCTGCTGGAACAAATCCGCACCATCGATAAAAAACGGCTGATGTCCCGCATCGGCGAACTGCCCCCCTCCACCATGTCCCGCGTCAACCGCGCCATTCTCATCAGTCTTGGCTTCGACGGGAATACTTATAGAGCATAAATCGGAAAAGCGGCGCGGCGTGCAAATGCACGCCGCGCCGTATTTTTTATGATTCCGCCGACGGTTGAGCGTCCGCCTGCGGTTCGGACTCCGCGTCCTCCGCAAACTCGCCCACAGTGGTGACGAGAAGACCGAGAAAATCTTCCCTATCCGTCGTTTCGCCCGTTACGGTAATGATATCTCCCGCCAAGAGCACGCTGTTTCCGTCGGGAACGGTGCTCTTGCCCATATGCTCCAAAACGGTGATGCGGGCGCCTGCGGGCCACAGCACGTCGCGCACCGCGCGCTCCGCCGCGAGGCTTCCCGCCTTGACGCGCACCCGCACGCGCACGCTGTGGCGCACGAGCGTGTCCTTGTTCTCTTCGAGCATATCGTCGAGCAATTTATCGTACAAGGGCTTGGTATGAAAGGCCCCGCCGAGGATATACCCCACCGCGATCCCCAAAATGGCGGGAAGCAGATAGGTAAAACTCCAAGTGAGCTCCACCGTCATGACGATGCCCGTAATGGGAGCTTTGACTACGGTGGTGAAAAAGACGGACATACAGATCATGACGAGCGTATCGGCGTAAACGGCGTCCATGCCGATGAGCACGAACAGCTCGCTCAAAAGCGCGCCGATCCCCGCGCCGATCGCCAGCATGGGAATAAAGATCCCGCAGGGCACTCCCGCGCCCGCGTTCAGTACGGTAGCAACGAGCCGAAGCACGACGATGATGATAAGGCTCGCCCACAGGGGAGAGGAGAACACCCGTTCCACGCCTTCGGCGCCCCCGCCGAGCGCCCCGATGAACGAGTGACCGCCGCCGATCACGCTGAGGGAAATCAGCCCGAATACACCCGCGGCAAGAAAGGGAATGAGCATTTTGCCCATGCCCTTCCAAAAGGTAAGCTTTTTAAAGAGCCGTTTTGCGAGCAGAAGCAGGTAGTAAAATCCGACCGCCGCCAAAGCGCACACGGCTGCGGCGCAAAGCACGAAAACGTAAAAGAGCCCTTCGGGTGCGGTCGATACGAGGACAAAGTTAGAAAACACCGCGCCCGTGCTCTGCCCCAAAAAAGGCGCGAGCAAATTGCGGGTGAGCACGGCGACGATGACGGAGGAAAAGGCGCAGACGAACACTTCGGGCGTAAAACGCTTGTGCGCCTCCTCGAACGCGAACGCCATGCCCGTGAGCGGAGCGTTGAAAGCGACGGCAAGCCCTGCGCAAGCGCCCCCCGTGATCTGGTAACGGCGGACGGTCGCGTTGCGCTTTAACAGATCGCTTACCCCGCACCCGCAGGCGCCGCCCATGGTTAGACAGGGTCCCTCTCCGCCCGCCGTAAGCCCCATGAAAACGGTGAAAAGCGACGCCGCGAACATACCGGGCAGAATTTGATACCACTTATAATGAATGACGCCGCGCGTCGCGCCCTCCGTTTGCGGAATCCCGCTTCCGCGGATCATGGGCAGAAAGCGGACGACCCCGCCGATGACGATACTCCCCACGGCGAGCGCGAGGAAAAGAAGCGGGATAAACGCGGGATTATCGCGAAAAAATCCGTAATAGCCGTGCGCGAACTCCTCTATCATCGAATTGAGATAGGCATAGACGGTGACGATTAGCCCCACGAGCAATCCCGTGAGCCCGCCGACGAGCACGATTTGCAATGCATTATTGAGTTTTACGGAAAGTTTATGTTTTGTCTTCATGATTCGTTATGTTTGGTTGATTTCAAAGCCCGTGTGCCCCGCGGCGCGGGAGATTCTCACGGTCGTTTCACTCCCTGAGAATGACGGGCTGTTGCAATCATGCGCGCGGAGCAAAACCGCGCTTTTGCGAAGTTTGCGAACTTCTTATTCCGCAAACTGCGCCTCGTAAAGATCGCGGTAAAAGCCTCCCTTTTCAAGAAGCTGTTTGTGCGTGCCCTGTTCGACGATTTTCCCCGCCTTCATGACGAGAATGTTATCCGCCGTTTGGATCGTGGAAAGACGGTGCGCGACGACGAAGCACGTTCTGCCCTGCATGAGGCGGGCGAACGCGTCCTGCACCTTGCGCTCGGTGCGCGTGTCGATGTTGCTCGTCGCCTCGTCCAAGATGAGCATGGGCGGACGGCAGAGCATGATGCGGGCAATACACAAAAGCTGACGCTGTCCCTGCGAAAGACTTCCTTCGCTTCCGATCACCGTATCGTATCCCTTGGGCAGGCGGGTGATGAAGGAGTGCGCGTGCGCCGCCTTCGCCGCCTCGACCATTTCCTCCTCCGTGCATTCGGGACGGCCCATGCACAGGTTTTCCCGCACCGTAGCTTCTTTCAGCCACGTTTCCTGCAACACCATGCCGTAGTTCTTGCGCAGGGAGGCGCGGGAGAGTTTTCTTACGTCCTTGCCGTCCACGCACACGCTTCCCCCGTCCACGTCGTAAAAGCGCATAAGCAGGTTGATGAGCGTGGTCTTTCCGCATCCCGTAGGCCCTACGATGGCGACGCGCTTGCCCGCGGGCGCCTCCACGTTCAAGCCGCGAATGAGCTCCCGCTCTTTATCGTAAGAAAACGCAACGTCGGTAAGCGTCACTCTTCCCTCCGCCTCGCCGAGCGTTTCCGTGCCGTCCTCTTTCTCTTCCTCCTCCCCGAGAAGCGCGAAAATGCGCACCGCGCAGGCAAGCGAATTTTGGAACTCGGTGACGACTTCGGAAATTTCGTTGAAAGGCTTGGTGTATTGGTTGGAATAGGACAGGAAAGTAGTCAGATTCCCCACCGTAAACGCGGAGTTTGCGATTGCGAACAGTGCGCCCGACAGCGCGACCGCCGCATAGACGACGGAGTTGACGAACCGCGTAACGGGGTTGGTGGTGGAGGAAAAGAACACTGCGCGAAGAGAACATTGCTTCATGCGCCCGTTGATTTCGCCGAACTGTTCTTCATTCTCGTCTTCGTGCGTATACGCCTTGACTACCTTCAAGTTTCCGATCATCTCGTCGATAAAGGCGGTCTGCTCGGCGCGCACCTCCGATTGCTTCTTAAACATGGAATAGGTGCGCTTTGCGATAAAGCGGGAGCAGAACAGGGAAAGCGGCGTGATGAGAAAGACGACGAGCGCGATCTCCCAACGCATGACGAGCATGATGACGAGCACGCCCGCAATCGTCGCAAGCCCCGTAAAGAGCTGGGTAAACCCGAGCAAAAGCCCGTCGGCAAACTGCTCCGCGTCGCTCACGATCACGCCCGAAATATCTCCGTAGGCGCGTCCGTCGAGGTAAGAGAGAGGCAACCGCTGGATTTTTCGGAAGGCGTCCCTGCGAACGTCGGACAGCACCTTGTAAGCGATGCGGTTATTACAAAGGCTCATGCCCCACTGCCCGAGCGCCGCGGCGGCGACACACGCGCCGATAACGCCGAACAGCTCGTAAAGTTTAGGATAGTTCACCTGCCCCGCCGCCTCGATCTCGTCGATCGCCTTTCCCACGAAATAGGGTACGGCGAGCTGTCCCCCCACCGTGCAGAGGGCGAGCAAAACGGTGATGACCAGGAGGAGCGCGTACGGCTTCAAATAGCGGAGAATACTTTTAAACGTTCCCGCAGAGGGCTTTTTACGCTTCATGCACCGCACCTCCTTTCTCCTCTCCGCGCTCCTGCGAGTTGAAAATTTCTTGATACACGGAGCAAGAGGAGAGCAATTCTTCGTGCGTGCCGATTCCCGCCGTCCTGCCGTCGTCGAGCACGATGATTTTATCGGCATGGCGGACGGAGGAAGCGCGCTGAGAAACGATGAACACCGTACAGCCGAGCGTTTTCAGCGCGGCGCGAAGCTTGGCGTCCGTCGCATAATCGAGCGCGGACGAGGAATCGTCCAAGATGAGAATTTCGGGTTTTCTGACGAGCGCGCGGGCAATGGTGAGCCGCTGACGCTGACCGCCCGAGAGGTTTTTGCCTTCCTGCGCGATCTCGCCGTCCAAGCCTCCTTTCGCCGCAACGACGTCCTCCGCCTGTGCAACGCGCAAGGCGGAAAGCAAGTCCTCCTCGCTCGCATCGCCCGCCCCCCAAAGGAGATTGGAGCGGATCGTGCCTTTAAAGAGCACGGCGCGCTGGGGAACGATCGCCGCCTTTTCCCTCAGCTCCTCTTTGGGAATCGCGCCCACCTTTACGCCGTTCACGCGAACTTCGCCCTCGCCCGCCTCGTAAAAGCGGGGAATGAGCTGTACGAGGGTACTTTTGCCCGAACCCGTTCCGCCGAGCACGCCCACCGTTTCTCCGCGCGAAGCGGAAAACGTGACGCCCGACAGCGCGGGCGCGCCCCCGCCCGTATAGGTAAAGGTAACGGCGTCGAAACGCACGGCTTCGTCGCCTGCGGGCGCATTGTCCGTATCGGTAACGGAGGGTTCTCCCTCGGCGTCGAGCACCTCCCCGAGCCGCCGCTGGCAGGAAACAGCCTTGGTAATGGTAAAGATGAGATTGGCGAGCTTGACGAGCTCCACCAAAATTATGGAAAGGTAGCCGTAGAGCGCAATGACGTCGCCCTGCTCGATCGCCCCGCCGTCCACGCGGAGCGCGCCCACGTAGACGAGCGCGATGACCGCCGCGCTCACGAGCACGTAAGTAAGCGGGTTCATGAGCGAAGAAACGAATCCCGACTTTTGCTGTTTGGCGCAGAGCTCGGCGTTGCGGGAGTCGAACTCCGCGATTTCCGAACCCTCCTTGCAGAACGCCCGAATGACGCGCACGCCCGTCAAGTTCTCGCGGGTAGAGGCGTAAACCCTGTCGAGCCTTCCCTGCACCTTTTTATAGAGCGGAATGCCCGCCGCCATGACCGCCACGACCACCGCGACGAGAAGGGGCAAAACCGCGACGAACACGAGCGCAGTCCGATCATCCTTGACGAACGCCATCGCCGTCGCGCCGAATACGATGAGCGGAGAACGAAGCAAAAGGCGGAGGGTCATATTCACCCCCGTCTGCACTTGGTTGACGTCGCTCGTCATGCGCGTGATCATAGCGGGAGTGCCCGTTTTGTCGATCTGCGCGTAGGAAAAGGATTGAAGCTTGCAAAAGAGTCTGCTCCTCAATTCCGCGGAAGTCCCCACCGCCGCCCGCGCCGCAAAATACTGCGCCGTAATGGAAAATACGAGCCCGACGACTCCGAAGCCGACAAGGAGCAGACAGCCGTAATAAATGTAGCTCTCGTCCCCCCCGTTGATGCCCTTGTTGACGATAACCGCGACCACGAGGGGCACAATGAGCTCCATGCCCGCTTCAAGCAGCTTGAAAAGAGGCGCCAAAACCGCCTCTTTTTTGTATGCTTTTAAACAGGAAAAGAGATGATGCAAGACAACCTCCCTTAATAACATTCACAAATTTTTCGTTCCGAAAAATTTCGTGAGCTACTCTCTTTGTTGCTCTCTCTAAATTGCAGAAGCGTTGAGCCCCGTCTATCAAAAGTCAGTAAGCCGCAGGTGTGCGGCAAATTGTGTCCGCTACCGCAAAAGCGCGGTTTTGCTCCGCGCGCATCATTGTAACACTTCTATTCCGTCATTCTGAGGAAGCGGCATCTACGCCAAGAACAAATAAACGTAATACCCTACGAAACAAACCAGCATGGTTGCGCCGGCAACGCGCCCCAACCGATGACCCTTGACAAGCGCAAATCCGTATAACAGCACCACGGCGGCAAGCGCGACGAGCGCGTCTATCATGTTCTTTTCGATGACGAACGGCAACGGATACACGAGCGAAGAAATCCCCGCAATGAGCAAGATATTAAAGATATTGCTCCCGATGATATTGCCGACCGCAATATCCGTTTCGCCCTTGTGCGCGGCGACGACGGACGTGACGAGCTCGGGAAGCGAAGTCCCGATCGCGACGACGGTGAGCCCGATAATACGCTCGGACACGCCGAAATAGGTTGCGATATATTTCGCGCCCTCGACAAGCAGAGTGCCTCCGCCCACGACCATGCCGAGGCCCACGAGCGTGAGCACGATCAAAAACCAAGTTTTTCCGCACATCTCAGCGTACCACGCGCCGATTTTACTCTTCGGTTTCTCCTGCTCGTCCGTTTGCTCCACGGGAGGGAGCGCGCCTTCGGCGCGGAGCTGTTTTTTTGCCTTTACCAGCAGAAACGCCATATAACCGCAAAAAACCGCGATCAAAACGAGCCCGTCCCACCAATCGATTGCCTGTCCCCACAAGCCGAGCCCTACGAGGAGGACGCTTGAAAGAAGCAATACGGGCAAGTCGAGAACGAGGGAGTTTTTGGTGACGGGCAGTTTACAGACGAGCGCGGAAATGCCGAGAATGAGCAGAATATTGCAGATATTGCTTCCGAGCACGTTGCCGATCGCGATATCGGTGGAATGCGCGATCGCCGAAGCGACGGAAACGCAGAGCTCGGGCGCGCTCGTGCCGAACGCCACGACGGTGAGCCCGATGAGGAGCGGGGGGATCTTGCATTTCCCCGCGATTCCCGCACTGCCGTCCACGAACCAATCGGCCCCCTTTACGAGAAGCGCCAGCCCGACGACAAGTAATACGATCCATAAAAACAGTTCCATACCCCAAACCTTAAAGTGAGTTTTGCCGAAAGTCTTGTCGTCCATACGATTGCCGTACGAACCGCCGTAACACGCAACGCGTTTCGCCTTGCGGGGTATGTTGCCACGGCGCGCGGACTACTCCCTCCCAACCAAGAAAATATCCTATCACGAACGAATGAAAAAGTCAAGCCGTTTCCGCCCCAAAAAAATTTGCGGCGCGTTTACAGAATCCCTTCCAGGAGCAATTTCAGTCCGATGCCGACGAGCACGAGCCCGCCCGCAAGATTCGCCTCGTCCGTGATCCTGCCGCCCGCCTTTTTCCCGAGCGTTACGGCAATGCCCGAAATAAAAAAAGTGACCATTCCGATGACGAGCGCGCAGACAGCGAAATGCGCCGGCAGTCCGCCCGTTTGCTCCTGCGCAAGAAGCGCGACCCCCACTGCGAGCGCGTCGATGCTCGTCGCTACGGCTTGCGCCGAAAGCTTGCCCGCCGTCAGCCCGCCCCTTCCGCTCGGAGAAAGGGGCTGTTTTATGGAGTGCGCCCTGTCCCGCGAAAGCGTTTCCGCGAAATAGTCGAAAATCATTTTTCCGCCCAAAAAGGCAAGGAGCGCAAAGGACAGATAGGGCGCGATTTTCTCCACGAGAAAGGAAAACGCCGAACCGCAGACGTAGCCGACAATCGGCATAAGAAATTGAAACCCGCCGAACGCAAACGCGATGCCAAACTGTTTGCGCATACGCATACGGGGCTCCGAGATCCCGTCTGCGACGCTCACCGCGAACGCGTCCATCGCAAGCGCAACGCCGATAATGACAATTTCGTAGATCGACATAATTGCTCCTTAAAAAAATAAAAGACCCATGCGCAAAAAAGCCTGCGCATAAGTCTTGCCGTTTCAGATAACGCCCGCGGAATTTCCGCATTATGTGGACGGTACCGCTTCCGAAGAAGCCGACTACTCCCCTATGACCGTGAACCGCCCTTCGTCGGTTTCCAACCGTATCCTATCATATGAAAAAATATTTGTCAAGTGTTTCTTTCCGCTTTTTTACAACAAGGACAGAATCGTCGCAACGCGGTTGAGCGGTACGGGTGCGGTCTGACGGGTACAGTCCTCCGTGCGCAGGACGGTAGCCGTGCATTCTCTCCCGCCGAACGGGACGCGGACGGTATCGCCCGCCTTTACGCGGAATTCGCCCGCCAAATACCAGCGGGGCGCGCCCTCCGCTTCTACTTTCACAAACGTATAAATTTCGTTGTCGGCGATAACCCCGCCGCTCAGTGAATGGATCATAAAAAACTCCTGAAAAATTTGCAGACTTTCTTGCGCGTCCGCCTCACTCCTCCGTCATTCTCCGCGCGCGGAGGGCGCGTGGACGAGAAAATCAGAACAGCGGGGCAAAGAGTTTGGCAATTTCGCAAAACCCGCGGCTCACCACGTTTTTCTTTGCGTCCGCTTCCGTCTGACGGGCGGACAGCGCAAACGCGTGATCCATGTCCGCCTTCATCTGCGCGACGGCTTTCGTCTTGTACATGATCACCGCGTCCTCGAAATGAAAGAGCAGGGAGCGGTAATCGAGATTGATCGTCCCTACGACCGCCGTTTCGTCGTCGGCGAGGAAGCTCTTGGCGTGGACGAATCCCGGCGTATATTCGTAAATTTCCACCCCGCCGCGAATGAGCGCCATATAGTTGGAGCGGGCAAGCGCAAAAGGAATTTTTTTATCGGGAACGTGCGGCAACAAAATTCTTACGCGCACGCCGCGCTTGGCGGCAAGCACGAGCGCTTCGCGCATTCGGTAGTCGATAATGAGATAGGGCGTCATGATATCCACGTATCGCTTCGCCTTGTTGAGCACGTTGATATAGACGTCCTCCCCGAGGCACCTGTCGTACAGCGGATAAGGCCCGTCGCCGTACGGCTGAACGTATCCCTCCCCCTCGAAGCGTTCGTAGCTTTGGGGAATATAAGGGGTGATATCCTCCGCTCGATTGCTCCCCACCGCATAAAGACGCAGAAACATGAGCAGAAAGTTTTTCACGCCCTCGCCCTCCAAACGGACGGCGGTATCCTTCCAGTGCCCGAACGGGTGTTTTACGTTCACGTATTCGTCCGCCAAATTCAGCCCGCCCGTATAGCCGATTTTCCCGTCGATAACGGTTATTTTTCTATGGTCGCGGTTGTTGTGAATATTGGAAACGATGGGCACGAAGCAGTTGAACTTCACGCACTTGATGCCCATTTTCTGCATGGTCTTGTGGTAGCGCATATGCACCTTGCCCATACAGCCGATGTCGTCGTACATAAAGCGGACTTCCACCCCCTCCCGCACCTTGCGCTGCAACACGTCTAAAATTTTGCTCCAAAGCTCGCCTCGGGCGATGATGAAATACTCCATAAAAATGTATTTCTCCGCCCCCTCCAAATCTTCGATCAGCCGTTTCGCGAATTCCTCGCCGACGGAGAAATACTCCGTCTTGGTCCCGTCGTGCAGGACGGCGGATTTATTCACGGCGTACAAAGCTTCGCTCACACCGCTCCACCTGCCGATTGCTTTTTCCGTTTCCTCCGCAGAAAAGATGCGGGGATTTGCGCCTGCGGACTCTTCGAAAATTTTCTTATAGAGCAGCCGTTTTTTCTTGGAGGGGCGGTTGCCGGAAAACACGACGTAGGTGGCAACGCCGAGCACGTTCAGCCCGACGATGCATAAGATCCACGGAACTTTTGTTTCGGGCACCATGTCGCGGTTTGCGGCGTGAACGACCGTAACCACGAGAATCAGCCAATCCAGCAAGACGAACGCAAATCTGATCCAATTTTCCGTCTGCGGATAATAATAAATGATAATATTGTTGACCGTCCAGATCACGCCCGCGAAAAAAAGAACAAAGAACAAAAACAGCAATATGATCGTAATCGCGACGAGCGAAAACCGACTGAACAGTTTTTTCATTCCGATCCCTCCCTAAGAAAAAGTGTGCACCCGCATTCCAGTTTTTCGGAAGAAAACCCGCCTTCGAGAACGACGCCCGTAAACGGCGTATGCAGACGGCGAAGATTTTTACAGCCCGAAAAGGCGTTGCGGGAAATATTTTTCGCTTCGACTCCGCAAAGAACGATCTCCTCCAACCCCGCCATGCCGTAAAACGCGTCCGCGCCGATCTCCCCGCCCGTGACCGCAACGCTTTTAAGCGAGGAGGGCACGCAATATTCCTTCCCGAGAATAAAGAGAGAAGCGAGTTCCGAGCGATATTCCCCGTTGCCCGTAAAGCGCGAAACGCCGACAAAGGGCACGGTAAGCGATTGTAGTTTCCCGCACACGGCAAGCGCGCCTTCGTCCGCAAAGTCGTAGTCGACCGCCGACAGATTAAGGGTATCGGGCTCGCACGCCACCAAACGGATCCCGCCCGCCGTTTGCAGATACAGAGCGCCGTCTTGGGTAAAATAAGGCGCAATGCCCCTAAGCGCGGAAACCTCCGTCCCTGCGAGCGATTGTGCGGAAAAAACCGCCCCGCCGCGCAGTTCCAAAACCGTTGCGTGCGAATTTTTAAGCACGCTCGCCGTGAGAGAACCGCTTTCCGCGATCAACTCCCTGCAACGCGCGCTTTGCTTAACGATCGCGCCCGCCTCCGTCCAAACGGTAAATTCGTCGCCGTTCCACCATGCGCGCTCTCCGAACAAACGCCAAAGCGCGATCCGCTCCAAAGCGTTGAGTCGGGAAGGATCGAGCGCGAGCGCGTCGCGGGAAGAACCCATCCGCAAAACGCCGTAGTGCGTGCCGAATTCCGTGGAAGCCGTCAACTCGCCCGCAGCTCCGCCGCGGTTCAAATAGAGCCGTTCGCCGTCGCAACCGGTAAAGGCGGCGTAAGCGGAGGCGAAGCTTTCGCGCGTCTGCGTCCCGTCCGCCCAACGGCAAAGGTACTCTTCCGCGCTCCCCTTCACCCGTTTGCCGGCGGGCACAAAAAGCAGCAAGATCCATGCCGCCGAAAAGAGTATCGCAACGAGAAGCGAAACCGTTTTACGGGAAGGCTTTACCATTTCAAACGGTGAAGCTCGCCTTCTTTTGCAAGAGCTCCAAAGGCGTTTTGGCGAAGCCCCTCGTACACGGCGATCGCCGCGGAGTTAGACAAATTGAGAGAACGGCTCTCCTCCCGCATGGGAATGCGCACGCAGGATTCGGGGTGTTGTATCAGCAATTCCTCGGGAAGCCCGCGCGTTTCCCTGCCGAACACGAGAAAATCCCCCGCCGAATACCGCACGTCGCAGTAGGTGTTTTTCGCCTTGGTGGTAAAAAAGAAATAACGCGCCTTGGGATATTCCGCAAACAGTTCGCCGAGATTTTCGTGAACGTGAACGGTTAGCAAGTGCCAATAATCGAGCCCTGCCCGCTTTAAATATTTGTCGGAAAGCTCGAACCCGAGCGGACGCACGAGATGCAGTTCGCACCCCGTCGCCGCGCAGGTGCGCGCGATGTTGCCCGTGTTTTGCGGAATTTCAGGCTCAACCAATACAATATGAAACATATTCCGTCCGTGCCCCGTTTTGCAAGGAAGCGCGGTTTTGCGCGTCCTTCAAAGTGATTTTCTATTATTGTACATCATTTAATATTCTTTGGCAAGGAATTTTTTACGTTGCGAAAAATTTCATGTTTTGCGTAATTTTTTTAAAAAAGTCTTGACAAACACCCGATAAGTGATTATAATAGTCGAT
>CAMUFJ010000039.1 GCA_947088135.1 uncultured Clostridia bacterium | reverse complement strand
AATATTAAAAAACCGTACCGCTGAAAGCGGTACGGCAGGCGGGGGGGTTACTTGGCGCTGGGTTTCACGGAAACGCTTCCGCAGAGTACTTCGGCATACGAATAAGAGGTTTTTCCCAAAAAGTCCTTGTCGTTGGGGCGGACGGTAAACAGGGCGGGGTAAACGCCCGAGAGTTCCCCGCAGTATTTGAGCACCTTGTTTCGGCCGAGGTTCACGGTCACGTCCACCTGTCTGTTAAAATATTCCGCAATCGTCTTTTTTACCTGTGTAATACTTCCGCTCGGTTTGATCATGCTTCGATGATTGACCTTTTCGCCCGAAAATATTCCGTTTTCGGAAAACACTTTTCAAAAAAATATTCCGTGCGGCTCGCACGGAACACGAAAAAAACCCAATTATGATCATTGCGTTTCATTTTCAGTAATCCGTAAAACGGGTATTCCGCTTCCGTGGGAAGCAGAACGCCCTCCGAGCCGCATTTGGCAGTGTCGTTACAAATTACTTTAATTGCGCAATGGTCTTTACCTCTTGAATTTTAAAATAAAAACCGACGGGGGATACCCGTCGGTCATGCTCAATAAACGCTGACTTGTTTCTTGTCTTTGCCTTTCCGCTCGAATTTCACCACGCCGTCCTTCAACGCGAAGAGGGTATCGTCCCCGCCGATGCCGACGTTATTGCCGGGGTGGATCTTCGTACCGCGCTGGCGCACGATAATGCTTCCCGCGAGCACGGACTGCCCGTCTTGACGCTTTACGCCGAGGCGTTTTGCGTTGCTGTCGCGCCCGTTGTGCGAAGAACCTGTTCCCTTTTTATGAGCGAATAATCCGAAGAAAATCATATTCTACACTCCTTAAAAAATAGTTGCGGGCAAACGCCCCTTGGTCAAAGTGAAATCTTTTCGATTTTCACTGCGGTGAACGGCTGACGATGACCCTGCTTTTTGCGCACGTTCTTCTTCGCTTTGTACTTGAAGACGATGATCTTCTTGTACTTATCCTGCGCCTGAACGGTTGCGGTCACTTTCGCTTTTGCAACGTCTTTGCCGACCTTTACGCCCGTATCGTCCGATACCATTACGACGTTGAAGGAAACCTCTGCGCCCACTTCCGCGGGGAGCTTTTCCACCTTCACCACGTCGCCTTCGGAAACTTTATACTGCTTTCCGCCGTTTTCGATGATTGCGTACATTCGCTTTTACCTCCTCTTCCCGGTCTCGCAAGTAGCTTAGGCGATTCCCGTTCGGGAATACTTGTCAGCCCGTCCTTAGCGGCTCATGCTCTAATTTACCACGCTTACAAAGAAATGTCAAGCGGTTTTGACCCGATTTGCATATAAAAAGACAACTTTCCCAATAATAAGAAAAAGGAGTGATTATGGAAATTAAAAAAAGCGAAGAAGTACTTGCCGAAGTACACCGCAACTGTCAGTTGGCGCTGCAATCCATTTCGGATATTTTGCCCGAGGCGGAGGACGCGGACGTGCGCGAGGAGCTGTTGCGCCAGCACGAAGAGTACGAAAAATTCAGCGGGAAAGCGTCCATTATCGCAAAGGATAAAAATATCGAGCTTAAAAACCCCGGTATGATCAAAAAGGCGATGATGTGGAGCAGTATCAAGATGAGCACGATGACCGACAATTCGCGCGCGCACATTGCGGAGATGATGACGCAGGGCACGGTGATGGGCATCACGGCGCTCAAAAGCTCGCTCGGCGAGATGAGCGAGGACTGCGCCGACGAGGAGATCCGCGCTTTGGCGGAAGAGCTTCTCTGCGCGGAAGAGAAGTTCGAAAAAACTTGGAAGGGTATGATTTCGTAAAAGTGCTTTTTTTGCGGGAACAATAAAAAAAGGAAGGCAAGCCCTTCCTTTTTTCGTGCGTTTTATTCGGTTAGTTTTTTATTTTAAAGCAGATTTTGTAGCGCGCGCCGACGGCGGAGCGGAGCAGGGCGGAGAGCTCTTCCGCAGTGCCCTCGACCATGCCGTCCTTGCGGAGTGCAAACATGGTTGCCTTGTTCAAATAAATCAGCCAGAGGTCGCAATATTCCCGCACCTGCGTCAGGGAGGAATAAGAGCCCGCCGTCTTGCTCGCGGCTTCGCCCTCCGTGATTTTGCTCTCTATTTCATAGCCCTCTTCCGTAAAGGTATAGCGGTTGTCGGAATATTTTCCCTGCATCGCCCTTTTGCAAGCCCATTTCAGAACGAAGGGATACAAAAACACGGCGAACACGAGAAAAATCGCGCCGAACACCGTAAAGAAAATGCCGTCGAAATAGTCGGGCTCTTCGGCGGGAATGAAGATTTCCACGCAGAGCACGGCAATTCCCAGCACGAGAAACATCAGCGCGGCGACGGAAAACAGAATACGCGCCTTTTTGCTCAAACGCTTGGCGGCGAGCGCGTTTAAATCCAAGTCGTTTTTGGTTTGGTTGACGATCATGATCAATTCTCCCTATTTTTATTATAATCGGTTGCGTGCGGAAAGTCAAGAAGAAAAAACCGCCGTTCAGGCGGCGGCGGAGAGGGACGTCTGCTGTTCGTCGGGCATCTTTTCTTTTTTTCTGATCCCGCGCATGACGACGAGGTACGCCGCGAACAGGAACACGTCGCAGGAAACCCACGCGACGGGGTTGGAGATGCACACGCCCGTAAACTCCAAAATTTTCACGAACACGAACGCCGTGAGCACGCGTGCGGCAAGCTCTACAACGCCCCCGAGCATGGCGAGGACGCTTTTCCCGATCCCCTGCAATGTGTTGCGGTATATGTAAATGGTGCCGAGGAAAAAGTAATTTGCCGATTGAAAGAGCAGATACTTGAAGCCGTAGGCGAGAATATCGTCGTGATACAGCGCGACGTTGGGGTCTATTTCCGCGTTTAAAAACAAGTTCATGAGCGGGTAATACAGCCCCATGCAGAAGGCGAGCCCGATCGCGGCTCCGCAAACGGTGTATACCATGCCCGCTTTCACGCCCTTCCGCACGCGGTCCATGCGCCCCGCGCCGCAGTTTTGCCCCGCGAAGGTTGCAAGCGCGGTTCCGAGCGCGACGAAGCTTTGTGCGGCAAGATTGTCGATTTTGGTGGCGGTGACGTACGCGGTCGCCGCGCCGAGCGAGCTCTCCGCCAAGCCGTTGAGCGCTTTTTGCTGGATCATGCATCCGACCGCCGTAATGGAAAACTGCAAAGCCATGGGCAGTCCCACGGCGATATGTCCGCCCGCAAGACGCCAATTCCACTTCCAGTCCGCGCGGGAAAGGCGAAGCTCGGGGTGGCGCACGAGAATGAAGATAAAGCACGCGCCTCCCGAAAGGAGCTGGGAAATTACGGTGGCAAGCGCCGCGCCGTGGCGGTGCATTTTAAAGCCCATGATAAAGGCGAAGTCGAGCGCGACGTTGAGCGCCGCCGCCGCGATCAAAAACCATAGGGGGTTGCGGGAGTCGCCCACCGCGCGCAAGATTCCCGCCGTCATGTTGTAAAAGACGGTTGCGCCGATTCCGCAGAAGATGACGAACAAATAGCTGTAAGCGTAGGGGAAGTAGTCTTCGCCGACCTCCATGAACCGCAGAAGGGGCGCGGTGAGGGGCAGGGCGATCGCGGTGAGAAGCACGGCGATGGCGACGCAGAGTAAAAGGCTCATGCCGATGGCGCGCCGAACGCCGTCCATGTCTTCCGCGCCGAATCTCTGCGCGATGCGCACGGAAAAGCCTGAGGTAAGCCCGCTTACGAATCCGAGAACGAGAAAGTTAATGGGCCCCGTCAAGCCTACTCCCGTGAGCGCGGAAGCGTTTACGGTATTGCCGACGATGACGGTGTCCACCATGTTATAGAGTTGCTGAAAAACGCACCCCAAAAAGACGGGAAGCGCAAACAGCAGAATGAGTTTAAACGGGTTGCCCTTGGTGAGATCTTTCATAGTCGTTTGTATTATATTAAAATGCAAAAAAAAAGCAAGCGAATTGAACTGAAAAAATGCGTTTTTGAAAAATATTTTTACAAAAATTAAGGGAATTTTAAAATAGCATTGACATTTGCGGAAAGAAATGGTAAAATAATCAAAAAGCTATTTGAATGAGGTAAAAAAATGATCGAATATTCTTTGAAAGCACTCACTGCGGACGAGCTTAATTTTAAGGTTAACCCGCTCAAAGTTTCTCCCGACACGAAGTTCGAAATCAAGCCCTTCTTCTCCCGCCAGATCCGTCAGGCGAACGAGAATCCCAAAATCAACATCGTTATTTTGGAATGCAAGATCGAATCGACGGAGGAATCCCCCAAGCCCTTCAACCTGATCGCCCGTTTCGTCGGCGTGTTCGAGGTGGAGAACATGAACAACGACGAGGATAGAAGAACGTTTGCGATCAATGCGACGGAAACGATTTTCCCCTACCTTCGCGCGGCAGTCACCAACCTTACGGCGGATGCGCTCATCAATCCGCTCACGTTGCCCGTCGTTTCGGGCTCTACGCTTTTCCCCGACGACCGCGGCCCCAACAACTATACGTTGAGCTTCGATCCCAAAACGGTGAACTGAGCAAATCGCAACAAACAAAAACGACCTTTGCGGGTCGTTTTTTTTGTTGCCGGCGGCAATAAAATTTTGCGAACGGTATGTGAAATCATTGACAACAGACGGCGACACCCGTTAAAATAAACGATAGGAGCGTTTATGAAAAAGAAACGGGTGTACAAGCTTTTATACGGCGTGCTGTCGGCAATGCTGTCCCTGCAAGCGGAAGGGAAACAGAACGCAGACTGCGGGGAAGATTGCCGAAATCTCATTCCCGCCGAAGACGGCGGGGAATTTCCCGCGCCCGCTTCGCCCCTGCCCGAAATAGAGGCGGAAGACGAGCCCGTCGAAGAAATTGCGGAAGAAGCTGCGGAAGAGGTTGCGGACGAAGCCGAAGAGGAATCCGAAGAAGAAACCGAAGCAACGGCGGAGGGAGCAAGCGAGGAAGAACTCGATTTACGGACGCCTACGGCAGACGGGTTGCGGTTCGAGTGGCGGGAAGGGACGCGGAGCTATACCGTTACGGGACTTGCGGAGGAAAATAAAGAGGCGGACAAAATTATGCTTCCGCAAGAATTGTTCGGCTATCCCGTGACCGAAGTGGGGGAGGGCGCCTTTCGCGGCTGCCGTTTCTTGGTTGAGGCGGTCATTCCCGAGGGGGTTACGAAAATCGGCGACCGCGCGTTTTACGGCTGTTATGCGTTGGAGCGTATCGAACTGCCGAACAGCCTTCAAAGCGTCGGCGACGAGGTGTTCTGTTTGTGCATGGCGATTACTTCGCAGACGGAATTTGACAATGCCTATTATCTCGGCAACAAAAATAACCCTTACGTTCTGCTTTCCGTTCACAAGTCGCGCGAGGTCGATTCCTGCGTCATTCACCGATCGACGAAATTCATCGACAGGGGCGCGTTTGCGGAGTGCCGTACGCTTGAAAGAATCGAGATCCCGAACGCCGTTCTCGGCATCGGTTGCAAGGCGTTCTATAACTGTTCCGCGCTCGCAAGCGTCGGCTTGGGGAGCGGGGTCGTCCATATCGGCGAGAGTGCGTTTTACGGTTGTACGGCGCTTCGCGGCGCACGGTTTGCGGGCGCGCGCGAGGCGTGGGAAAGGATCGAGATCGAAGAAAACAACGAGCCTCTTTTTCCGCCCGCGTTGCTTTCTTGACGGGTGCAGAAAATATCAAAAACGTCCCTTCGAATGCTTGACGGATTTTTCGTGATTTGATATAATGCTTTCATGAACAGGGTTTCAGGTCGGCTTCGCCGCAAAACGAAATTTCATTTAAAAACATTGCTCGATTCGGCAGGTCCTTTTATATAGAGGGATACTGCCAATTTTACTTTTATTCACCATTTTTTCAAAGGAGTATACAGCATGAAAAAAGTAGCGGTTGTTATGGGAAGCGACAGCGACTTGCCCGTTGTGGAAAAGGCGTTCGAGGTATTCCGCGAATTTTCCGTTCCCTTCGAGGTACACGTATATTCGGCGCACCGCACGCCCGAAGAAGCGCGGGCGTTCACGCAGGGGGCGGCGGAAAACGGCTTCGGCGCGATCGTGGCGGCGGCGGGCATGGCGGCGCATCTTGCGGGCGCGATCGCGGCGAGTACGGTGCTTCCCGTCATCGGCATTCCCGTAAAGAGCGCGGGGCTTGGCGGTATGGACGCCCTGCTTTCCACCGTTCAGATGCCCTCGGGCATTCCCGTTGCGACCGTTGCGATCGACGGGGCGAAGAACGCCGCTTATCTCGCGGCGGAGATCCTCGCGGTGGAGGACGAAGCATTGCGCGAAAAGCTCGTCGCCTCCCGCAGGGCGGCTGCGGAAAAAGTATTGCAAAAAAATGCCGAGATTTCGGCGAAATATCATTTATAGGAGAAAAACATGGAAAAGACCACACAGCTCTACGAGGGCAAGGCGAAAAAGGTGTATGCAACCGACGACGCGAACCTTTGCATCGTTTCTTATAAGGACGATGCGACCGCGTTCAACGGGCTCAAAAAGGGCACGATCGTAGGAAAGGGCGTCGTGAACAACCGCATGACCAATATGCTGATGCGGCTTTTGGAAAAACGGGGCGTTCCCACCCATTTCGTGGAAGAACTTTCCGAACGGGAAACTCTCGTGAAGAAGGTCAAGATCGTCGCGCTCGAAGTCATCGTCCGCAACGTTTCGGCAGGCTCTTTCGCAAAGCGGTACGGGGTGGAAGAGGGCATTGCGTTCGACGAGCCCACCGTTGAATTCTCCTACAAAAACGACGATTTGGGCGATCCGCTCATTAACGAGTATCATGCTCTCGCCCTTCATCTTGCCACCAAAGAGGAAATCGAAACCATCAAAGCGTATGCCTTCAAGGTCAACGAGGTACTCAAAGAATATTTCTTAAATCTCGGCGTTCGCCTCATCGACTTCAAGCTGGAATTCGGTCGGCTGTCAGACGGTACGATCGTGCTGGCGGACGAGATCTCCCCCGACACTTGCCGTTTTTGGGACGCGAAGACGGGCGAGAAGCTCGACAAAGACCGCTTCCGCCGCGACATGGGCGGGGTCGAGGACGCTTACAAAGAGATCTTCAAGCGCGTTGCTTCGGGGGATTGAACATGACGGGACATATCCACGAAGAATGCGGAGTGTTCGGTATTTTTGCTCCCCAAAAACAAAACGTCGCTTCGACCGCCTATTACGGACTGTTTGCCCTGCAACACCGCGGGCAGGAGTCGGCGGGCATCGTCGTCAACAGCGACGGGGTGTTCAACGGTTATAAAGACGCGGGGCTCGTGAACGACGTGTTCACCGCCGAACGGCTTAAAAACCTCGGCGAGGGAGAAATGGCGATCGGGCACGTCCGTTACAGTACTACGGGGGACAGCGGAAGAGAAAACGCCCAGCCCGTCGTCGTCAACCACCTCAAAGGAAATATGGCGCTCGCGCACAACGGGAATCTCGTCAATGCTTCCGAACTGCGCTCCGCGCTCGAAAACGAGGGAAGTATTTTCCACACCACTTCGGACACCGAGGTGATCGCCTACACCATAACCAAGGAACGGGTCAAAACAAACTCGATCGAAGAGGCGGTTTTGGGGGCGATGGACAAGCTTCAAGGCGCGTATTCGCTCGTCGTCATGTCGCCCACGAAGCTCATCGCCGTGCGCGACCCGCACGGTTTCCGCCCTTTATGCTACGGCAGACGGGAGGACGGGGCTTACGTGATTGCATCCGAGAGCTGTGCCGTCAACGCCGTGGGCGCGAAGCTGGTGCGCGAGATCGAGCCGGGAGAAATGCTCGTCGTCACGCGCGACGGGGTCAAGAGCGATACCTCCCACTGCGGGGAAAAGAAAACGCTCTGCGTATTCGAGTTCTTCTATACCGCCCGTCCCGATTCGGAGATAGACGGATGCTTCGTTCACGACGCGAGAAAGCGCGCGGGGGCATTCCTTGCCCGTCAGTATCAAATCGACGCGGATATCGTCGTCGGCGTGCCCGATTCGGGGTTGGACGCCGCGCTCGGGTACTCGCAGGAGTCCGGGATCCCCTACGGCATCGGATTTTTAAAGAATAAATATATCGGCAGAACCTTCATCGCACCCGATCAGAGAATGCGGGAGGACAGAGTGAAAATCAAGCTTAACGTCATCGCTTCCGCCGTGCGGGGCAAGCGGGTGATCTTGGTGGACGACTCCATCGTTCGCGGCACTACCAGCCGTCCCATCGTGAAACAGCTTCGGGAGGCGGGCGCAAAGGAAGTTCATTTTCTTTCCTCCGCGCCCAAGTTCTTAAATCCTTGCTACTACGGTACGGACATTGCGTCGCGGGATCATCTGATCGCCTGTCGCCATTCGGAGGAGGAGATCGCCAAGATCATCGGCGCGGATTCCGTCGGCTATCTCGACATTGCAAACGCGGGGCGTTTGACGGGCGGCGACGGCACGGGCTTCTGTATGGCGTGCTTCGACGGCTGTTATCCCACCGAAGCGCCCAAGGAAATCGACAAAAACCGCTTCGAGCGTCCGCTCAGCGAGAATCCCAAATTTCAAAAAAAGGAAGGGGAATTAAAATGAGCGTAAGTTTTTCCGAAAGCTATAAAAAAGCGGGCGTAGACATCACCGCGGGCTACCGCGCGGTGGAGCTTATGAAGGCGCACGTCGCGCGGACCATGCCGGACGGTAAGACGGATATCGGCGGGTTCGGCGGGCTTTTCCCGCTCTCCCTCGACGGGCTCGAAGACCCCGTGCTCGTTTCGGGCACGGACGGCGTGGGGACGAAACTTCGCATTGCGGAGCTTTTGAATATCCACAACACCATCGGTATCGACTGCGTCGCCATGTGCGTGAACGACGTGCTCTGCTGCGGGGCTAAGCCGTTGTTTTTCCTCGACTACATTGCCTGCGGGAAGAACGTTCCCGAGAAGATCGCGAACATCGTCGGCGGGGTAGCGGAGGGTTGCGTGCGCGCGGGATGCGCGCTCATCGGCGGAGAAACCGCGGAGCATCCCGGCACCATGCCCGAGGACGATTACGACTTGGCGGGTTTCACCGTGGGCGTCGTGTCCCGCAAAAAGGTCATCGACAAGAGCGCGGTGAAGGCGGGCGATATCATGCTTGCGCTTCCCTCGTCGGGGGTACACTCTAACGGGTATTCCCTCGTGAGGAAGGTGTTCGACGTCGAGCATTGCGATTTGAACGCGCCCGTCAAGGAGCTCGGGGCGAGCCTCGGGGAAACTCTGCTCACTCCCACGAAAATTTACGTAAAGCCCATGCTTGCCCTCTTCGAAGAGGTCAAGGTCAAGGGCGTGTCGCACATTACGGGGGGCGGGTTCTACGAGAATATGCCCCGCTCGATCCCGAAGGGTTTGGGCGTGAAGATCAAAAAGTGCGACGTGAAGATCCCGCCTATTTTTCAGCTGATCCAAGAAAAGGGACGGGTGTCCGAGCACGATATGTTCAATACCTTCAACATGGGCGTCGGCATGAGCGTGATCGTGGACAAGGCGGACGCGGATCAGGCGATATCCGTATTAAAGGCGCACGGCGAGGACGCCTACGTGCTCGGCGAGATCGTCGAGAGCGGCGACGGAGTAATTTTGATATGAGCGGAAAAATCAGGATCGCCGTCCTCTGCTCGGGGGGCGGGACAAACCTGCAAGCGCTTTTGAACGCGGAAGAGGCGGGGCTCGTGCCCGACGGGCAGATCGTGCTCGTCGCTTCCGACAACGCGGGGGCGTTTGCGCTCGCCCGTGCCCGGCGCAACGGAGTTAAGGCGGTTGCGTGCGATAAAAAAGCGTATCCCGACCGCACCGCGCGCGAAAAGGCGATCCTTGCCCTATTGCAGGAAAACAATGCGGAGCTCGTCGTACTTGCGGGCTTTATGACCGTTTTATCGGAAGCCTTCGTAAAGGCTTACGAGGGGCGTATCGTCAACGTACACCCCGCGCTCATTCCCAGCTTTTGCGGGGAAGGGTATTACGGATTGCACGTACACGAGGCGGTTTTGCAGAGGGGCGTGAAGGTGACGGGCGCGACCGTACACTTTGTTACGGAGGTGTGCGACGGCGGGCCGATCATCGCGCAAAAGGCGGTGGAGGTGAAGGAAGGCGATACGCCCGAAACCCTCCAAAAGCGGGTCATGCGGGAAGCCGAATGGGTCATTCTTCCCGAGGCGGTGCAAAAGGTCTGTTCCGACTTGCGCACGAAAAAATAAGAGCGACAGGAGAAAACTATGAAGAGCATGAAGGAAGCGCTGAGCGGAAACCCTTACGCAGGACGCGGGATCGTGATCGGCAAGAGCGAGGACGGAGAAAAGGCGGTTTTTGCCTATTTCATTATGGGCAGGAGCGAGAACAGCCGTAACCGCGTTTTCGTTCGGGACGGCGACGGACTGAGAACACAGCCCTTCGACGAGAGCAAGGTAAAAGATCCTTCGCTCATCATCTATTCCCCCGTCCGCGTCGTCGGCAAAAAGACGGTCGTTACCAACGGCGACCAAACGGACACGATCGTAGAATTTTTAGAAAAAGGCAAATGTATGCGCCGCGCGCTTTCCACGCGGGAATTCGAGCCCGACGCGCCCAATTATACCCCCCGTATCAGCGGGGTTTTGGATACGGAGGGCGAATTCAGATACTCCATGTCCATATTGAAGAGCGCGGACGGAAAGGGGAACGGCTGTAACCGTTTCACTTTCGATTATGCGCCCGTGAACGGGCTGGGGCACTTCCTCCACACCTACGTTACGGACGGCGATCCCCTGCCCTCATTCGCAGGCGAACCCGAACCCGTAAAAATCCCCAACGATATAAAGGCGTTTGCGGACGAGATTTGGAACAGTCTGGACGAAGATAATAAAATTTCCCTTTACGTAAGAAGCATCAACTTAAAGAGCGGAAAAACGGAAAGCGTGCTCGTCAACAAGTTTGAAAAGTAACGAGGTTTATTCATGAAAGAATTCGCACTCAAATACGGTTGTAACCCCAATCAAACGCCCGCCCGCATTTATGCGGAGGAGGGGGAACTCCCCGTTGAGATTTTAAACGGAAGGCCGGGCTACATCAATTTTTTAGACGCGTTCAACTCTTGGCAATTGGTCAAAGAGATCAAGGAGGCCACGGGCATGGCCGCGGCAACGAGCTTCAAACACGTTTCGCCCACTTCGGCGGCGGTCGGAAAAACTTTGAGCGAGCCCCTTAAAAAATCTTGCTTCGCGGACGATATCGAGGGCTTGGACGGCTCTCCCTTGGCTTGCGCCTATGCGCGTGCGCGGGGGACGGACAGAATGTCCTCTTTCGGCGACTGGATCGCCCTTTCCGACGAGTGCGACGAGGTGACGGCTCGCGTGATATCCCGCGAGGTTTCGGACGGGGTCATCGCGCCCGCCTATTCCCCCGAAGCACTGAAAATTTTAAAGGCAAAACGCAAGGGCGGATATAACGTCGTTCAAATCGATCCCTCTTACGTACCCGCGCCCGTCGAGCGCAAGCAGGTGTTCGGCGTGGTGTTCGAGCAGGGGAGAAACAATTTTAAAATCGACAGATCCCTTCTTCAAAACGTCGTTACGAAGAACAAAGAGTTACCCGAAGAGAAGGCGGTCGATCTCATCATCTCGCTCATCACGCTCAAATATACCCAGAGCAATTCGGTTTGCTTTGCGACGGACGGACAGGCGATCGGCGTCGGCGCGGGACAGCAGTCCCGCATTCACTGCACCCGCCTCGCGGCGCAGAAGGCCGATTTGTGGCACTTGCGTCAGCACCCCAAGGTACTCGCATTGCAGTTTGCGGAGGGGGTAGGAAGACCGGAAAAAAACAATATTATCGACTTGTATTTGTCGGACAGCCCCGAAGAGGTCATAGGCAGTAACGTTTGGCATAAAAATTTCGCCGTCCGTCCCGCGCCTTTCACGCGGGAGGAGAAAGCGGAATACCTTGCCTCCGTCAAGGGGGTGTCCCTCGGGAGCGACGCTTTCTTCCCGTTCTCCGACAATATCGAACGGGCATATGCGAGCGGAGTCGCATATATTGCCGAGCCGGGCGGGTCGGTGCGGGACGACCTTGTGATCGACGCCGCCGACCGTCACGGTATGGTGATGGCGTTTACCGGAATGCGCCTTTTTCACCACTAATAATCATTCGCAAGCTTTTCGAAACGAAAAGTTTGCGAAAAATAAAGAGGTTTTTATGAACATTCTTGTGATAGGAGGCGGCGGCAGAGAGCACGCCGTGATCAAAGCGTTAAAAAAGAGCAGGCACGCGGGAGAAATTTACGCGCTTCCCGGCAACGGCGGGATCGCGTCCGACGCGGAGTGCGTGCCCGTTAAGGCGACGGATATTGACGGCATCGTGGAATTTGCCAAAACGCACGAGGTGGATTTTGCCGTCGTCACGCCCGACGATCCGCTCGTTTTAGGTTGCGTGGATCGCTTGGAGGAGCTTGGTATTCCATGCTTCGGCCCTCGCGCGAACGCGGCGGTCATCGAGGGGAGCAAGGTCTTTTCCAAAAATCTCATGAAAAAATACGGCATTCCCACGGCTTCGAGCGAAATCTTTACGGGTGCGGACGAGGCGATTTCTTACTTAAAGAATGCGACCTATCCCATCGTGATCAAGGCGGACGGGCTTGCGCTCGGGAAGGGCGTCGTGATCGCCGTCACGTACGAGGAAGCGGAAAAAGCCGTTCGCGACATGATGTGCGATAAAGTGTTCGGCGAGAGCGGGAGCAAGATCCTAATCGAGGAATATTTGATGGGCCCCGAGGTGTCCGTACTCTCCTTTACCGACGGCAAGACGGTCGTGCCCATGATTTCTTCCATGGATCATAAGCGCGCGCAAGACAACGACGAGGGCTTGAACACGGGCGGCATGGGCACGATCGCGCCCAATCCGTACTTTACGGAGGAGATCGCGCGGGAGTGCATGGAACGTATTTTTCTGCCCACCGTTCGCGCGATGAGCGCGGAAGGGCGTCCCTTTAAGGGCTGTTTGTACTTCGGTTTGATGCTCACCAAATACGGGCCTAAGGTCATCGAATACAACTGCCGTTTCGGAGATCCGGAAGCGCAAGTGGTGCTTCCTCTTTTGAAGAGCGATCTGCTGGAAATCATGCTGGCGGTTGCGAACGGCACGCTCAGCGAAACGCCCGTGCAGTTTTCCTCGAAATCGGCGTGTTGCGTGGTGCTCGCTTCCAACGGATATCCCCGAAAATACGAAACGGGTTACGAAATCGCCTTGCCCGAAACGGCGCAGGACGAAGAAATTTTTATCGCGGGCGCAAAGCGGGAGCGCGGAAGGCTGTACACGTCGGGCGGAAGGGTGCTCGGCGCGGTAAAGACGGCGAAGACGCTTTCCGAAGCGGTGAAAGGCGCGTACGCGCTTGCCGAAAAAATCCGCTTTGAAAACGCCTACATGCGCAGGGACATCGGCGCGCGCGCCCTCGCCGTCCTCGACGAGGAGT
>CAMUFJ010000038.1 GCA_947088135.1 uncultured Clostridia bacterium | reverse complement strand
GACATTATTATTAAAATTGAAAATTAAATTTCAATTTGTCTTTCTAAATAGTTTGCAGTAAAAAGCTCTCGAACATATCGTTCGAGAGCTTTTGTTCTCGCTTGAAAGTATAACTCTTAAAAATTTAGTATTTAATTTCCTATGGGAAGTTCGCATTTGCGCGGACGTTGCTTTTTATATCATTCTAACTCTGATCACGCCTGTAATGTTTTTGACGAGTTCGAGGCAAGAGGGGGCGGGGGCTTCGTCCAAATCGAGGATTAGGTAGGCGTATTCTCCCTTACTGCAATCCTGCATATGCGCGACGTTGATGCTCTGCGAGGCGACGACGGAGAGGATCTTCGAGAGGATTTCTTTTACGTTCGCATGGTGAATGCATACGCGCGCTTTGCTCGTACGGGGCATACTCACGGAAGGGTAGTTGACGCTGTTTGCAATATTTCCGTTTTCAAGATAATCGACGAGCTGTTTCCCCGCCATGTACGCGCAGTTGTCTTCCGCTTCGGGCGTGCTTGCGCCGAGATGAGGCACGCAGAGAATGTTTTCTTTGCCGAGAAGGGTTTCGTCTGGGAAATCGGTAATATAGCGCGCAATCTTGCCGCTTGCAACTCCTTCCGCAATATCCTCGCTCACAGCGAGCTCGCCTCGGGCATTATTGATGATCACGACGCCGTCCTTACAGCGGTCGATCGCTTTCCTGTCGATCATACCCTTCGTATCGGGCGTGAGAGGAAGGTGCAGAGTGATAAAGTCGCAGGTTCGGAAAATTTCGTTGACGTCCGTTGTGAACTCCACGCGGTGGTTGACGAGCCACGCGCTCTTGATCGAAATAAAGGGGTCGTATCCGACGACGTTCATGCCCAGCCCGATCGCGGCGTTGGCGACGGCTGCGCCGATCGCGCCCAGCCCCACGACGCCCAGCCGTTTGCCGAGAAGCTCCTTTCCCGCAAACCGTCCCTTATCTTTTTCCACGAGCTTGGAGATGTCCTTGTCCTTCAAACTTTGTGCCCAATTTGCGCCGTCTATGATCTTTCTGCCCCCGAGGAACAGCTCGCAGAGGGTCAGCTCCTTCACCGCGTTTGCGTTCGCGCCCGGCGTATTGAATACCACGATCCCCATTTCGGTACATTTCTCCACGGGCACGTTATTAACGCCCGCGCCCGCCCGCGCCACGGCGAGTAAGTTCTCCCCGAGCGGATAGCCGTGCATGGAAAAAGAGCGGAGAATGATCCCGTCGGGGTTTTGCACGTTCTCCGAGTATTCGTAACCCTTGAACGCATCGTCCGCAACGGGACTGATGGCGTTGAGCTTTAAAATTTTCACTTACGCATTCTCCTTTTCGAATTTTTTCATGTATTCGACGAGCGCTTTCACGCCCTCGACGGGCATCGCATTGTATATGGACGCGCGCATACCTCCCGCCGAGCGATGGCCTTTCAGTGAAACAAGCCCCGCCTTCGCCGCGCCCTCGATGAACTTGGCGTCGAGCTCCGCGCTCGGGGTCGTGAAAGGCACGTTCATGATCGAGCGGTCCTTTTGTTCCACGCGGTTCGTATAGAAAGCGGAATCGTCGATAAGCCCGTACAAAAGCCCCGCCTTGTATTCGTTGACTTCGTTTATCGCTTTTATTCCGCCCAAACGCTTCAACCTGCGGAGTACGAGCGTCGCCACGTAAATGGAAAAGCAGGGCGGAGTATTGTACAGGCTCTTTTCTTTGTCCTGCACGTTCCATTTCAGCATGGTGGGGCAGATATCGAGAGGGTCGCCGATGAGCGCGCGCCTTGCGATCACGAGAGTGACGCCCGCGGGCGCGAGGTTCTTTTGTCCGCCCGCATAGATGACGCCGAATTTATTTACGTCGATCTCGCGCGACAAAATATCCGACGACATATCGGCAACGAGGGGGGCTTCCGTTTGGGGGAATTCGGTATAGCGCGTTCCGAAAACGGTGTTGTTCGAGCAGATATGTACGTAGTCCGTTCCTTCGCGGAAGCGGGCTTTGCTCAAATCGGGGATATAGGTGAAATTTTTGTCGGCGGAGGAAGCGACGCATGCGGCGTCGCCGTAGACGCTTCCCTCCTCGAACGCTTTTTTCGAAAAATTGCCCGTTACGACGTAGTCTGCCTTGCGTCGGTGCATCAGATTGAGCGGAAGGGCGGAAAACTGCGTGCTTGCGCCTCCCTGCACGAAAATAACCGCATAATCGTCGGATATATGCATAAGCTCTCGTAGAAGCGATTCGCACTCGGCGACGACGGCGGAAAACGCTCCGCTTCGGTGGGAAATTTCCGTTACGGACATTCCCGTACCCGAAAAATTAAGCAGATCCCGTTGAACCTCCTCTAATACCTCCAAGGGCAGGGCGGAAGGGCCTGCCGAGAAATTATACACTCTCATGCGCTAATTTCCTTTTTTTATTTTGAATTTCCGAATTTGAGTAAAAAAATACGGCATAACCGTATATTTTCAGCAAAAAATTCAATCCAAGTTCATTATATGCATTTTTTGGATTTTTGAATAGCTTTTGCGGGGAAAAAAACAAATTCTTACGCATTTGGGAAAAAATTTCAAAATTCTTATCCCGAGAAAGCAAAAAAGGGGGAAAAAAGTATTTACTTTTGCGCAAATTTAGTGTAAAATAATATCGGTAGTATTATATACACGTATACACACGTACAGTGAGGTAATTATGGCAGACAATTACGAAGAGAGAAAATCCGCCGTACTGGAAGGCATGTACAAAGGAGTGGAAAGAAAAATCGACGAGATAAAGCAGTCCGTCAGCAAGGAGTTGCAGTACACCTCCGAACAGCAGGCGAGCGCGCAGGAAGCGTTGGCGGAATCTTTCCAACAGGCGATAGAGGCGGTTCTCAACGAATTGCGTTATCTTGCACAACAAAACAGCGCGATTTACGATTACGGAAAAAGGGAGCGCGCGAAGGAAAAGGAAGATATCCTGAAAGCCTTGGACGAAGGGCTTTCGGCGAGCGATAAACGTTTGGCGGAGGCGGAGGAAAAGCTCGCCGCAACGGCGAGCGGTTTATCGGACGATCCTTATTCCGACCGCATCGACGCGGTCGTGCGTTCGCTGGACGAGCGTACCGGCGCTATTATGAGGGCGTTCGAAGATCAGATGGATCGCGTCGGGCGCATGATGGACGAGAAACTGGAAGCGTTTGCGCATAGCGTGAACGATCGGATCGACGCGCACGTAAGAACGATCACGGACGAGCTTCACCGCAGCGGAGCCAACTCCGAACAGCTCGATTACCTCTGCCGTATTCTGCCCGAGCAGATCGAGGGCTTGCATCGCAATGCGGGAACAGACGGCGAGATTCTCGAAACGCGGGAGGTGCGCTACGACGACCGTTTCCAAAGAGATCTGCGCGAGAGCATTCGTGCCGATTTGCGCGCGGAATTGCGCGACTACGGCTATTCTTCTTCGGAGCAAAAGAGCGAAACGGCGCGTTCTTACGACGGCGCGTTCGACGATTCCTTCGATTACGGCGTGCTTGCGGAAAAGATCGTGAGCATGCTTCCCGAAACCGACTACGATTTGATTGCAGACAGAGTGGTTGCCGCTCTGCCTCAGACCGATGAAAACGCTTTGGCGGATAAGATCGTCGCTTCCATTCCCCAGACCGACGAAAACGCGATCGCAGACAGAATTGCGGACGCCGTTCCGCTTACCGATTACGATTTGATTGCGGAAAAGGTCGCCGCCGTCATGGAGCATGAGTTCGACGTGACCGTGGACGAGGCGGGTATTTCCCGCATTGCCGCTTCCGTTGCGGAGGAACTCGACTACGACCGCATTGCCGCAAAGGTGACGGAGTTCGTAAAAGCGGGCGAAAACGAAGTACGCGCGGAGGTGGACGCGGACGCCGTTGCAGGCAAGATTGCAGAGATTCTCGGCGAAACCGAGAAAACGGCGCTTACGGCGGATGAGATCGCAAACCGCGTCGTAGAGATGCTGAAAGAGAACGCAGAGCCGCAGACGCAAGTCGAATCGACGCTCACGGCGGAGGAAGTTGCCGCTTGCGTGGTAGAGCGCATGGGCGAGCAACCCGCAGAGCAGCCGATGGAACCCAATTACGACGAAATCGCTCAGCGCATTTCGGAAATTCTCAGAGAGGACGCGCCCATTCCCGTCGTCGATTACGACAGGATTGCCCAGCAGGTCGTTTACGGCTTGCGCATGGACGAACAGGTGCGCGCGGACGAAACCGTTACCGAGGACGGCGTTGCCAACCGCGTTGTGGAGCTCATGCAGGCAAGCGACGCGATGCAGCCCTTCACCGTCGATTACGATTTGATCGCTTCGAAGGTCGCCGCGACGATCCGTGCGGATATGCCTCACGCTTCGGCGGACGGCGAGGAGAACTTCACGGCGGACGACATTGCAGGACGCGTTGTAACGCTCATTCACGAGCGTGAATTGCAGGAGGAGAGCGGGGAACTCACGGCGGAAGAGATCGCCGAAAAGGTTGCCGAGATTCTCGCGGCGAAAGACGCGCAAGGCGAACAACCCGAGGAAACGCTTACGGCGGACGGGATCGCGGCGCGGGTGCTGGAATTGCTGCGCGAGAGCGAAGCGGAGGAAGAACCTCTCGAACTCGATTACGACGAGATCGCATCCAAAGTTGCGGACGCGATTCGCGGAGATATGTCTCGGGACGCGGAAACGGTTTCGGTTACGGAAACCGCCGCTCCGGATATGCCGTCGGCGGAGGAGATCGCCGAGAAGGTTGCCGAGATCCTCGGCGGACAGGAGAAAGCTCCGCAGGAATTCGATTACGACCAAATGGCAGTGCGCGTTGCGCAGTGCGTGAGAATGGTACACGAGGAGCCCGATTACGACCACATTGCGGCGCGCGTATCGGACTACCTCAAAGCGGAAGAATCCGCAGAAGCGGGCACAAAAGCCGGTGCGTTCGATTACGATTTGCTCGCCGAAAAAATCACCGAGCGCGTTGCAACGCTCGGAAACTCGGCGGACGAGATCGCGCAGAAAGTTGCCGATCTTTTCGCGGAGGACGAACCCGTCGCGGAGGAGTCTTCGACGGACGAAACGCTATTCGATTACGATTTGCTTGCCGAAAAAGTCGCCGAGCATTTGAGAACGGAAGGGGCTTCGGAGAACGCCGAATCGATTACCGCAGACGGCGTTGCCCGTCGCGTACTCGAACTCATGAAGGAGAGCGGGCTTATCGAGGAGGGTGAATTCGAAGAAGAAGCGGAGCAAACGGATGGCGGGGCGCGCGAGGAGTTCGCACGTCAGATTGCCGAACTTCGCGCAAGCACGGAAGAGATCAAGGCGGCGGCGGTGCGCTTCGGCGAGGAAGGACGCGGCGCGAACGTCGGATTTGCGGCGGTTAACGCAAGCGCGCCTCAGGCGAGCTGGAATGCCGAAGAGATCGCGGATCGCGTTGCCGAGCTGATGAAGTACGACGAGATTGCCGCGAAGCTTTACGAACAGCTCGGCGCGGAAGATATCGCCGCGCGCGTGGTATCCCTTTTGAATACCGAACACACACTTTCGCAACCTGCGGTTACGGCGGATGAAATCGCTCAAAAGGTTGCCGACCTCTTTGCGGAAACGGAACCGTTGGAGGAGGAAGTCGGCGCTCTTCCCACCGTAGAGGAAATCGCGCGGAAGGTCGCGGAAAGCATCAGCATTCCCGAAGCGGTATTCTCTACCGACGAAATCGCACAGAAAGTTGCCGAAGCGATCAGTATTCCCGAAGCGGTATTCTCTACCGACGAGATCGCGCAGAAGGTCGCGGAAAGCATCAGTATTCCCGAAGCGGTGATTCCCACCGACGAGATCGCGCAGAAGGTCGCGGAAAGCATCAGTATTCCCGAAACGGAAGTTTCCGCCGACGAGATCGCGGCGAAGATTTACGAACAGCTCAGTGCGGAGGATATCGCCGCGCGCGTCGCGGCATTGCTCGGCTCCGAAGATCGGTCCGCGCTTTCCGCCGATTCCGCCGAGGAGATCGCACAAAAAGTCGCGGAGTTGATCAGCGTTCCCGAAGTGCAGATTTCCGTCGGCGAAATTGCCGAAAAGGTTGCCGATCTCATCAAGGAAGAGCTTCCCGTTCAGTTGTTGCAAGAGGAAGAGCTTGCGGCGGCGGCAGAGCCCGCGCCGGCACCCCGGCCCGAGCCTGTTCCCGAACCCATTCCCGCACCTGCTCCTATTGCCGAACCCGAGCCTGAGTTCGAAGAGGAGATAGAGCCCGAATTCGACGAGGACGAGGAAGAAGAGCCGATCGCGCCTCCGTCTAAGGCGCAGCCGAAAGCAAAGAAGCCCGTTAAGAAGATGCAGCCCGCGCCCGAACCCGCGCTCACGACCCGCTTGAAAAAGAGCTTTACCGCGAAACTGATCGAGAGCGAGGAGGACGTAAAGGACTATTACAGCGAGCTCAAAAACCAGCTGCTCTCTTACGTTAAGGTGAAGTCGCAAATCAACTGGTCGAACGACAGATTCACGTACGACCGTGAAACGATCGCCAAGATTTGTCTGCGCGGAAAGACTTTGTGTCTGTACCTTGCGCTCGATCCCGAGGAGTTCCCGACGACCGTCTATCACCAAAAATTCGCGGGCGACACCAAGATGTACGAAAAGACCCCGATGATGATGAAAGTCAAGAGCCCCGTGGCGCTTAAACGCTCCATCAAGCTCATCGAACTGTTAATGGAACGGGTACAGGCGGTTAAAGGCGATCGGAAGGCGGTGGACTATGCGGCGAAATTTGCATACCGCTCCGAAGAACAGCTATTGGGCGAGGGGCTTATCAAGTCCGTTCTCGTCGAGAAATCGAAATTAGATTTTTAAGTAAAACGTCCTACACGGAAGAGAGCTGAGCTTTTCGGCTCTCTCCCTATTTTTGAAACGCCGTTCCGCAGTGGGGATCGGCGCGTAGGCAAAAGGAGTAATTTTTGAATAACGGAAACATGGGCGGACGTGACCGCAAGGGAACGGACGCAATCGAACTTGCCATTTTAAACGGCATAGAGGCATACAACCGCGAGCAGGCGCAAAAAGCCGACAAAAAGAACGCGGGGAACGCCAACAAGCCGAAAAACGGCGCACAGAATACGAATGCAAAAAAGAAGAGCTTAGGCGAAGAGCACACGGCGGAAGCGATGCAGGAGGCGGGCTTTCAGCCGCGCCGCCGTTCCCGCGCAAAAGGTAAGGGTACGAAGATAAACGTTCCCGCACAAGATTCCCGTCCCGCGCACGAAAAGCAGGACAAGAAAGCGGTAGAAACGAAAAACAACGGCGAGCGCAACAAAAAGAGCAAAGCGCCCCTTGCGGAGAACGTACAGCGCGCGCCCAAGGGGAAGAAGAAAAAGCCGCTCAAAGTGCTGTTCTTCGGCGGCGTCGGCGAAATCGGCAAAAACATGACCGCGCTCGAATCCGGGAACGACATTATCATCATCGACGCGGGCATCATTTTCCCCACGGAGGAGATGCCGGGGATCGATTTGGTATTCCCCGATATTACCTATTTGGTGCAGAACCGCCAGAAAGTGCGCGGCGTATTTCTGACGCACGGGCACGAAGACCATATCGGCGGAGTTCCCTATTTATTAAAGGAGCTTAACGTACCCGTCTACGGAACCAAGCTCACGCTTGCGCTTGTGGACAATAAGCTCCGCGAGCACCGTCTAAACAACGTTACCGAGCGCACCGTAAGCCCCAAAGACAAGGTGAAGGCGGGCGTTTTTACGGTGAATTTCGTAAACGTGAATCACTCGATCGCGGGGGCAATGGCGCTTGCCATCGAAACGCCCTACGGCATCGTATTCCACAGCGGCGACTTTAAGATTGATCTCACGCCCGTTGCGGGCGCACCCATCGATTTGGAGGAGATCGCGGAATACGGCAAAAAGGGAGTGCTGTTGTATCTCGGCGAGTCCACCAACATCGAACGGCAGGGATTCACCATGAGCGAAAAGGTAGTGGGCACTACCCTCGAACACCTCTTTGCGGAGAATGCGGACAGGCGGCTTATCATCGCCACTTTCGCTTCCAACGTACACCGTTTACAGCAGATCATCGACATTGCGGTGAAATACCGCAGGAAAGTCGCGCTGTCGGGGCGCAGTATGTTCAACGTTGTGGAGGCGGCGGCGAAGATCGGCGAGATCACCGTGCCCGAAGGCGTGCTCGTAGACGTGGAAAAGACCAAGAATTTCTTCGATCGGGAAATCGTCATCGTGTCTACCGGTTCGCAGGGCGAGCCCATGAGCGCGCTTACCCGTATGGCGTCGGGCGAGTTCAACAAGGTGACGATCGGCGCGAACGACACAATCATCATTTCTGCAAGCCCGATTCCCGGCAACGAGCGCATGATTTACCGCGTGATCAACAACCTTTATAAAAAGGGCGCGGACGTCGTCTACGAATCGCTGGAAAAAATCCACGTTTCGGGACATGCATGTCAGGAAGAGCATAAAATTATCCACACGCTGTTAAAACCCAAATTCTTCATTCCCGTACACGGGGAATACCGTCATTTAAAACGGCATATTTTGCTTGCGCAGGAGTTGGGCATGAAGCCTTCGCAGACCTTTATCCCCGACATCGGGGTATGCGTGGAGCTCACTGACGACAGTTTGAGGCAGGGGGAGAGCTTCCCTGCGGGCGCGCGTCTTATCGACGGCGCGGGCTTCGAGGACTTCGGTACGAGCGAGGTGCTCAAAGACAGAATCCGTATGTCGGGCGAAGGGCTGTTCATTATCTCTCTTGCCTTGTCCGGGGGTACCGTTTTGGGCGAGCCCGTTATCGAGAGCCGCGGCTTTGTCTTTTCAGACGAGCGGGATTATTTGCGCGACTTAAAAGACGTAGTGGAAAAGGCGATCGAGGGCACGCACGGAGGGAGCGCGGAACTAGCCGCTTCCGTCCGCCGCGCCGCAAAAAATTATTTGTTTAAAACGACGAAGCAGTCGCCGATGATCATTCCGATTATCAACGAATTATAATCTCAAAGTAAGGGGTAGAAGAGATGAAACGCAGTCTAACCGTCGTATGCGTCCTAACGGGCGCACTTGCCGTCGCTTTTGCGGCGGGGGCGTTCTTGGGCTTTTGGTACCGCATTTACTACGCGGGCGTGATTTGCGCCATTATGACGCTCGTTGCGCTCTGGATGCTCGTCGGGAGCGTCCTGCGCGAAGAGCTTTATCTGCGCTTCGAACAGAAATTCAACGCTCTCGAATACGCGGGCGCAAAAGCAGTGCTCGATAAGGCGTCGCACAATCATTTCTTTTATCCCGTTTACCGCGTTATCGTTCATCAGCTCTATATCAAAGTCTATTTCGCCTTAGACGATACTGCATCCGCCGCTCGGCACGTAGAATGCCTGCGTCATATGGGCGGTGTCGGCTGGAAATATCGCACGGCGTTTTTCGTGTGTATTGCCAATCTCGATTGGGACGACGTGTCCGCCGCGCAGACCGAATACGCCGAGTTTTCGCACGATTGCAAGTCCTCCCAAATTTACCGCGAACAACTTGATCTGTTAGACGCGGTGTTTGCGCGCCTTAACGGCGAGGCGGCTTGCGTGCCCGAATCGGCGAAGAGTTCGCCGTATCCCGTGGTTCACCGCGTGATCGATAAATATTTATTGTCCTAACCGGAAGGAATGTTTTATGGCTACTTCTAAGGAAACGGCGCGCTCGCTCGTCGAGGGTTTGCGCGAGGTGCGCCTTTATCCCATGATGGGAGAATACGTGCTCTACTGCCGGGAAAAGGCGGTGGGGTGCATTTGCGACGGGAAGATATTCGTAAAAATCACGCCCGTTTCTTCCGCAATTCTCGGAGAAAGCGCGCCGCAAGGAATTCCTTACGACGGTGCGAAACCGCGCTATTCGGTGAACCATGACGACAAAGTCGCTCTGCAAGAGTTGTTGGTTGCGGTGGCGGACGGCTTGCCCGCTCCCAAGAAGAAATGAAGTTAAGCGAATTGGACGGTCGTTTGCTCGCGCTTCGGAGCGCCGCGCGGGAAGTGCGCGACCCTACGGCGGCGGATGAAACGCTTGCCTATTTGTTACGGCTTCTCGAAACGCGGGAAGTGCGTTCCGTTTTGGAGATCGGGGCGGCGGAAGGGCTCACCTCTTGCGCGTTGCTGTCCGCTTCCAAGGCTACGCTCACCGCGATCGAGTTAAGCGGCGAACGCGCCGAGCGGGCGCGGGCGCATTTCGAGGAATTCGGCTTTTCCTCCCGCGCTGTTTTGCACGAGGGGGACGCGGGCGAAATTCTGCCTCTGCTTCAAGGGGAGTACGATCTCATCTTTCTCGACGGACCTAAGGTGCAGTACAGGCGATATTTGCCCGACTGCAAACGGCTGTTGCGCGTCGGAGGCGTGCTCGTGTCCGACGACGTTCTGCTGTTCGGCTGGGTGCGGGGAGAACCGCCCAAAAAGCGGAAGATGCTTGCGGAGCACCTTCGCGAGTACTTAAATATGCTCGAAGAGGACGCCGATTTCAAAACGGAGATCCTTCCCATTGCCGAGGGGCTTGCCGTCAGCGAAAAATTGCGTTGAGCTTTGCAAACGAAGCAGGAACAAATTATGGAAAAACCGGAGTTGCTTGCTCCCGCAGGGAGCTTAAATAAATTAAAAATCGCCCTCTATTACGGCGCGGACGCGGTGTATCTCGGCGGCAAGCAATTTTCACTGAGAAGCTTTGCCGACAATTTCACCGCCGAGGAGCTTCAAGAGGGCGTTTCTCATGCGCATAATTTGGGCAAAAAGGTTTACGTGTGCGCCAATATATTTGCAAAGAACGCTGATTTCATGGCGCTCGGCGACTATTTCAGGCAGTTGCAGGAGTTGGGGGCAGACGCAGTGCTCATTGCCGATGCCGGAGTGTTTCGCATTTGCAAAAAGGCTGCGCCCCGTTTACCCGTTCATATCTCCACGCAGGCAAACACGCTCAACGCGCAGTCGGCGGCGTTTTGGCGGGAGGCGGGCGCGGAGCGCGTCGTACTGGCGCGGGAGCTGTCGTTGCGCGAAATCGCCGAGATCCACACGGAAAATCCCGATTTGGAGTTGGAAGCCTTCGTGCACGGCGCAATGTGCATTTCGTACAGCGGCAGATGCTATCTTTCCGACTATCTCGACGGACGGCAAAGCAACCGCGGAGCGTGCGTGCAGGCGTGCCGTTGGCGGTATCGCATTCAGAGCGACGAGGGCAAGCGCGGCGAATGGTACGAGGTGGAAGAAGACGGCAAGGGCGCGTACGTCATGAACAGTAAAGACTTGAATATGAGCGCGCATTTAAATGAATTGCGGGAAGCGGGCGTGCGTTCCTTTAAAATCGAGGGGCGAATGAAGAGCGAATACTACCTCGCGACAGTGGTAAACGCTTACCGCAGGATATTGGACGGCGGCGATCCCGTCATTCTCGGCGAAGAGCTCGAATGCGCGGCGCACCGCGATTATACCACCGCTTATGCGTTCGGTAAAAATAACCAAACCGTTTCCCCCGAAAATTCCCAAACCAAAGGCACGTGTGAATATATCGCAAACGTGGTTTCGTGGGAGAACGGGGTGGTTGCCGTAGAGATGCGCAACCGCTTCCGCTCGGGCGACGTTTTGGAAATTTTATCTCCGAGCGGTTCGTTCGGGAAAAGCGTTTTTGTTTCCGAGATGACGGACAGCTCGGGCGCGCCTTGTACCGATGCAAAGCTTGTGCAGGGGATCTACCGTTTCCCGTGCCCCGAGCCTCTCTCCGCAGGCGATATTCTCCGCCGTCGGAAGTAAAAACTCCCAATATAACAAGCCAAGAAAAAACCACCCTCACGGGTGGGTTTTTTATATCGCATTTTAGCTTTGAAAGAGTATAACACATATTCGTGTAATGCGTGTTTGTCTTTGGAATATGTGATAAAATAATTTTGCAAATATGCCACAAGGAGAAGAAAGTGATGGGAAAATGTTGCCGGCGTTGTAGGAATTTTGAACGGTATTATATAAAGGGGTCGACGGAATTCAAAGCAACGGAGTTAGGGAAGTGCAGCTGTAAGCGTGATTCCGTGGAGGCAAACGGGACATGCGAACGGTACGCGCCGAAGAGGCAGGGCAGGAGGATCAACGGTTATTTGCAAAAAAGGATCAATAACTATTTGGTGGAATTGACGACGATCAGGCAAATATTGGAGGAATCGATAAGTGAGCATAACGGAACGGAAGAGGTGTGAAACCTGCAATCATTGCGAGAGGCTGTTTACGAGGGCGGGAATAGGCTGTTACCGTGAAAAAGAGCTGTTTTGCATGAAAAAACAGGAGAAAACGCAAAAAGAAAAATCGTGCGATGAGTGGAAGGGGAAACGAAGGAAGCGGTACGATTTCTCCGCTTCACGGTTCGAAAAGTCAAAAGGGGACTTTTTAAAAATTTGCGAGTTGCTCTCGGAATATTGAGCCTCCGTCATTCTTGGGGAGCGGAGCTCGCGTGAGAATCTCCCCCAAAGACGAGATGCTTACGCCGTCTGCGTCGGCTAAGAATGACGCGTCGGGGAGAACGGTTGAGAATAACGGTTTGGTGCGCAGATATGATAGAGCGCATAACTTAACGTTTTCACGGCATATAATGTCGTATGACGAGTTTTCATTTCCGTCGGCGTAAGGGCGCGATTGCGGCGGTCGGTTTGTTTGCCGTGCTGTTATGCCTGTTCGTCGGCTATTTATTTTGGTGCGGAAAAGATTACGCGCGCGTCCAGTTTTCGCAAGAATACTGGTTGCTCGTGCGGGAGTGCGAGGACACCACCGCTTCGGCAATCGTGGGGGAGTCCTACGTGCTCGGCGGTGCGGGGAATTTAATAGAGGTGAACGGCGCCCGCGTTGTGGCGCTCGCTTGCTATTATACGGAGCGGGAGGCGAAAACCGTACAGCGCAGTATGGACGGTAAAGGCGTGGCTACGCAAATCATTCCGCTTTCTCCCGAGGATTTGGAACTGCGCGGGGACAGCGTATCCGCCGAAAAGCGCATTCTCGCCAACACGGCGACGGCAGACGAGTGCGCCCGTATTCTCTACGATACCGCCAACGGGTTGGAACGTGCGGAATGTTCGCAGGAGGAGGCGCGCGCCGCTCTCAAAGGCGTGCTGTCCTCTCTTAAAGGCTTGCAGGAAGGGAACGGAGAAGAGGTTTTTTCGCTTTGGAACGCCGCGCTCGAAAGCGTGCAGAGGCGGGGCGAGGAAACGGTGCATGGAATATTATTTGCCCGCGATTTACGTTATTTGCAGGTACAGCTTTGCATTACTGTGACGAATGTAAAAAATTACTTTTGATTTTTCTTGCAAAACAATGAAAAATCAGGTATAATGAAAGGGTATGAGATGTTTGTTTCTTTACAACCCTATTAGCGGGAAGGGGAAAATCGCCAAGAAGATCGGATATATCCGCCGTAAGCTCGAAGAGCATTTCGACGAGGTGAATATTACGCAAACGACGAGCGGCGAAGATTTGGAGCTTCGCGCGGCGCAGGGCGCAGAGGAGTACGACGTCATTCTCTTTTCGGGCGGCGACGGCACTTTTAATAACGTTTTGCAAGGCGTGGGAGAGCGGGACGTGAAGCTCGGATATATTCCTTCGGGCACGGTGAACGACGTTGCCCATTCGCTCGGAATTCCCTGTAATATCAAGCGTGCTTTAAAACTTGTATTCGAGGGGCATACGCAAAAGGTCGACTGTCTGCGCGTGAACGGTAACCGTTATGCGATGTACGTTGCGGCGGCTGGCGCGTTTACGAGTGCGACCTATACCACTCCGCAATCCAAAAAGAAAAAGTTCGGCAGAGTTGCTTACGCCGTACAGGGTCTGAAAAAGAACATGAATTTCGAAGTGTTTCCTCTGCATTTGAAGTGCGGAGGAAAGTCGCTCGAAACGCACGGCGTGCTCGTGCTTGTTATAAACGGCAGGCGGGTGGCGGGCTTTCCCGTCAATAAAAAGGCGAGTATGCGGGACGGGAAGCTCGAAGTGGCGGTCATCAAGCAAGTGCAAAAACCAAATGCGTTCCAGCGTTTTAAAAAATATTTTTCGCTTGCCGCGCTCATGGTGTTCGGCGTTCGCGTTAAGAGGAAGGACATCGAGTTTATGAGCGGAGAGGAGCTCACCATCCGCACCAATCGCGATTTGGTTTGGGATTTCGACGGCGAAGAAGGCGTCTGCGGGGACGTACATATCGAGGTCTTGCGCGACCGTGTCAATTTGTTTACGCCGAAAAATAAAAAAATATAAAATTCCGCTTAAAAACGCTTGATTTTTACCCGTATTTTTTCTATAATAAGGAAGCGTGGTTGATTCATGCGAATATGCTTCTGTGGCTCAGTCGGTAGAGCGATTGATTCGTAATCAATAGGTCGC
>CAMUFJ010000037.1 GCA_947088135.1 uncultured Clostridia bacterium | reverse complement strand
TACCACAGGATTTTGAGTCCAGCGCGTCTGCCAATTCCACCACACCGGCAAAGTATATTGATTATACAATATTTTCCTGAAAAAAGCAAGCGATTTTTTTAATATTCTTGCAAAAATATCAAAACCGTGTTACAATAATCGTATGGACAAATTAGTGTTAATCGATGGAAATAGTTTGCTCAATCGCGCGTTTTACGCAATGGGTGTGTTTTCGACGAAGGACGGTTTGCCGACCAACGGCATTTTCGGCTTTATTAAGCTTTTATTTAAGATTCTCGATGAGGAAGAACCTCGGTATCTTGCGGTGGCGTTTGACGTTCACGCTCCAACTTTCCGTCATAAAATGTTCGACGGTTATAAGGCGACCCGCAAACCCATGCCGAGCGAGCTCGTAAAACAAGTGCCCGTGCTGAAAGATTTGCTTTCCGCAATGGATATTTGCACCGTGGAGCTTGCGGGCTACGAGGCGGACGACATTATCGGCACGATCGCCCATAAAACGCAAGACGCGGAAGTGCTCATCTATACGGGGGACAGGGATTCTTACCAGCTCGTGCGCGATAACGTGAGCATCTGTTTTACCCGACGCGGGGTGAGCGACCTCGATCGCCTTACCGCGGACAATTTTACGGAAAAAGTGGGGTTGGAGCCTTGGCAGATTATTGAAGAAAAAGCCCTCATGGGGGATTCTTCCGACAATATCCCAGGCGTGAAAGGCGTGGGGGGCAAGACCGCTCTCGATTTGTTGCAGAAATACCGCGATTTGGACGGCGTTTACGAGCACGTCGGGGAGCTGAGCGCCTCTCTGCAACGTAAACTTACGGAGGATAAGGAGGTCGCCTATCTCTCCCGCAAGCTCGCTACGATCGACACGGAAGTACCGCTTGCGCTCGGGCTTGAAGATTTTGCGCTTCGCCTGCCTTTCCCGCCTAAGGCAAGGACGGAGTTTTCCAAGCTGGAATTCCGTACGCTGGTGGGGAGTAAGTATCTTTCGCAGGCGGAAACGGTCGGCGTTCCCGTAGAAACGGTGAACGACTTTGATTCGGTGCTTCCGCTTTTGGCGGAGGTAAAGGAATTCTCGTTCGGTATGACGGAAACGGCGTGCCATCTCTTTTGGGACAAGACGGAATACCGCTTCCCCGTGCGCACCGATTTTTTAACGCCAGGCTTCTTTTTGAACGAACTCAAACCCGTGTTCGACGAGCTGTTTAAGGCGGGGAAACGGGCGATTGTTTCCGATTACAAAGCGCTTGCGCACCGCTTGGACGACGTCGGCGCGAGCCTCGCGTGCGAGGTGGAGGACGTTTCCCTTCTGCGCCATTTGAGCGGGCTCGGCGCGCGTGCGGGCGGAGAGGAAGGCTATGCGAAGGATTTCGACTTGCCTCCCCAGAACGTGGCGTACGGAATCCGTCTTGCCTACGATGCCGTGCGGAAAGAGCTGGCGGGGAGCGCGGAGGAACAAATCTATCACGATTTAGAGCTTCCGCTCGCAGGCGTTTTGCTCGACATGGAACGCACGGGCGTGCGTGTGGATATGGCGAAATTCCCCGAGTTCAGCGAAAAGTTCAATAAGGAGTTGCAGTCCCTTTCGCAAGACATTTTCCAAATGGCGGGCGTGGACTATTTCAACCTCAATTCTCCCTTTCAGCTTTCGGAGATCCTCTTCGAAAAGCTCGGTTATGACAGCAAGGGCATCCGCAAAAATATCCGCGGGGGATATTCCACGAATGCGGACGTCTTGGAAAAGCTTGCGGAAAAGCATGAGATCGCAGGCTTGATTTTAAAGTACCGTGAAATTCAGAAACTGCAATCCACCTACGTCGACGGGATCCGCCCCCTCGTGCTCGGCGGGATTGTGCATACCACCTATAACCAAACGGTGACGGCGACGGGACGGCTGTCGAGTTCCAATCCCAACTTGCAGAATATTCCCGTGCGCACGGAGGCGGGCAGGGAGCTTCGCAAGCTCTTCATCGCGCGGGAGGGGAACGTGCTCGTGGACGCGGATTATTCGCAGATCGAGCTTCGGCTTTTGGCGCATTTTTCGGGCTGTAAGGCGCTTGTGGACGCCTTCCGCGCGGGCGAGGACATTCACGCGGCAACGGCGGCAAAGGTGTTCGGCGTAAAACGGGAGGAGGTCACTTCCGCCATGCGCCGCCGTGCCAAGACCGTAAACTTCGGTATTATCTACGGCATGAGCCGTTTCGGACTCTCCAAAGACATGGGGTGTTCCGCCGCGGAAGCGCAAGACTTCCTCGACAAGTATTTTGCCGCCCATCCCGAGGTGCGGGAGTTTATGGATGAAACGGTGAAGCGCGCCAAGCAGGACGGCTATATCACCACCGTTTTGGGACGCAAACGCATGATCCCCGAACTTGCGTCCTCCAATTACAACACCCGCTCCTTCGGCGAACGCGCGGCGATGAATATGCCCTTGCAGGGAAGTGCGGCGGAGATCATCAAACTCGCCATGCTTCGGGTTGCCGAGCGTCTTAAAGCGGACGGCTACCGTACGAAAATGGTGTTGCAGGTTCACGACGAGCTGGTGCTGGATACCCCGTGCGAAGAGGAGGAGCGCGCAAAGCAAATGCTTAAAGAGGAAATGGAGAAAGCCATCGAGCTCAAAGTTCCTCTCATTGCGGAGGTGTCTTCGGGCAGGAGTTGGTATGACGCCAAATAGAGAAAACATCAAAGCCCGTTCTGCAAGACGGTATGCGGTAACGGGCGGGATCGGAAGCGGGAAGAGCACGTTTTGCGCGTGTCTTAAAGAGCTGGGATTCCCCGTGTTTTCCTGCGACGATATTTCGCGCGCGCTCTGGCGGGAAGCGGATTACCGCGCGGGACTTGCGAAGCTCTTTCCCGCGTATTCGGTGGGGAAAGAACCGCAAAGACAACGGTTATCCGAAGCTGTTTTTCGCGATCAACGCCTGTTGGACAAGCTCAACGCTTACGCGCATCCCCGCATTATGGAACGGTTGTTACGGGAAACGGAGGGCGTTCCCGTTTGCTTTGCGGAGGTGCCTCTGCTTTTCGAAGGGAAGTACGAAGATTTATTCGACGGCGTGATCGTCGTCGTGCGGGAGCGTTCTGCGAGGATCGAGAGCGTATACAAACGGGACGGCGGGCATACGGACGTGCTTGCCCGAATGGCGCGTCAAGTGGATTACGACAAGCTCGATTTGAGCAATTTCCGCGTCGTTTCAAACAACGGAACGCCGGAAGAGCTATTTGCCTCCGCGCGAGAACTTGTAATGGAATTAGGTATATAAAGCGCGGCTCACGACCGCGCTTTTTTGTAACCCGCTAAGGGTCTGTTTCATATGCTGAAAGTATGATGATCAAAGAATACGATAGACGGGCGGCGGTCGAATTTGCAAGAAGGTGGGCGTTTCGGCGCAATCCCGGCTACTACAACTTTAACGATTTGGGCGGAGATTGTACGAACTTTGCTTCGCAATGCGTGTTTGCGGGAGCGGGAGTGATGAACTTTACGCCAACGTTCGGGTGGTATTACAAAAGCGCGAACGACCGTACGGCGAGTTGGACGGGGGTCGAGTATTTTTACAATTTCATGACGGGCAACGAAAAGGGCATCGGCAACGGCGCAGGCCCTTTTGCGGAAGAGGTTTCCGTCGATAAAATCGAAATCGGCGATATCATTCAGCTCGGCAGAGCCAACGGCGATTTTTACCATTCGCCCGTGGTCGTCGGTTTTTCGAGAGGGATTCCGCTCATTGCCGCGCACTCTTACGACGCGTACGGCAGACCGATCAATTCTTATCGGTTCGAGCGTATCCGTTACATCCATATCCTCGGGGTGCGCTCCGAGTGATCCGTAAAAATAAAAAAACGGCACAGCGTGCCGTTTTTTTTGCGGGTTTATTCGAGCAATTCATCTTGTAAAAGCTCTCTTTATTGCCAAGCAAGCGAAGAATGACGGGCATGGGGTTGAATGATAGACTTGGCAGGGGAAAATGACGGGCGGACAAAGAGAGGAAACTAAACCGCTTCGATTTGCTTGATGACGATTTCGTTTCCCGTCAGCAAGTAGGTGTTTGCGCTCCCGCAATGCGGGCAGGTCTTTCCGTGCGCCACGGTGGGGTAGTTTTCTCCGCAGTCCTCGCAATGAGTCACTGCCCGAATGGTTTCGATAACGATTTTCGCGTCTTTTAAAACGGTTTCTTTCTTCACCGCCCAGTTCCAGCAATCCTCGAAATAGTAGGGGATCACCGTGGAAACCTCGCCAAGCTCGATTGTGACCGAATTGATTTTTACAACCTTGTTTTCGGCGGCGATTTCGTTGATCTGCTTGATGCAGTGAAACACGACTCCAAGCTCGTGCATCAGTCCTTTTTCTCCTTAGCGGCCTTTTTGCGCGCTTTCACGAACTTTCTGTCCTCCTTGCTGTTGGGGGAGAACAAGATTTTCACGCCGCGCTTTGCGGCATAGGGCAGAATATACTTGAATTTATCTTCGGAAACCCGCATTCTGCTCGCTTCGGGGTGGTCGCGGTGAAGGGTGATCGCGTCGAACTTGCACTTGGTCGTGCAAAGTCCGCAACCGATACAGCGGTTGGGATCGACGACCGTCGTCCCGCAACCCAAACAGCGCGCGGTTTCTTTTTTCACCTGTTCTTCGGTGAGCGTCCCGTGCGTGTCTTTAAAAGTTTTCGTCCGTTCGCCCTCCGCTTCCTGACGGGAAGAGTTGTCGTAGCTCTCCACGCGGATATCGCCCGTGTTGAATCCGATATACTCCCTGCGATTTCTGCCGATCGTCATATGTCCGTTCTGTACGAAGCGGTGAAGGGATTCCGCCGCCTCGTGCCCCTGCGCGATCGCATCGATCGCGAATTTAGGGCCGGTGTACACGTCGCCTCCCACGAAAATATCCGCCTCGGCCGTTTGGTAAGTCAGTCCGTCGGCGATCGGCCCGTTGCCCTTGCCGAATTCTACGGCGGTTCCCTTTAACAGATCGCCCCATACGATCGATTGCCCGATCGCGAAAATCACTCTTTCGGCTGGCATGGTAATCGTTTCGTTCTCGTCGTAAAGGGGAGAGAATTTCCCGTTTTCATCGTACACGCGCGTGCATTTTTTAAACAGAACGCCGACGGCTTTTCCGTTTTCCGTGAGAACTTTTTGAGGCCCCCAACCGCAGTTGACGCTTACGCCGTCCTCGCGCGCTTCGGCAATCTCTTCCTTGCTTGCGGGCATAACGTCCTCCGTTTCGAGGCAGAGCATGGTCACTTTGCCCGCTCCGCTCCGTGCGGAAACGCGCGCCGCGTCGATCGCGACGTTGCCTCCGCCCACTACGACCGTTTCGCCTCTGAACGCGTCCGCGCCCGTATTCGCGGTTTTTAAATAATCCACCGCGGTAGTCACGCCGTCTGCGGTTTCCCCCTCGATGCCGGGGAGCTTACCGCCCTGACAGCCGATCGCCACGTAAAATGCCCGATAGCCCTGTTCGCGCAGTTCGTCGATCGTAATATCTTTGCCGACTTCTATGTTCAGGCGGATATCTACGCCCATTTCCTTCATAACGTCGATTTCGGCGTCGATAACGTCCTTTTCGAGCTTGTAAGAGGGAATCCCGTACGTGAGCATACCGCCCGCTTTTTCGTTCTTTTCGAATACGGTGGGGTAGTAGCCCATCTGCGCGAGATAGTACGCGCACGAAAGCCCTGCGGGGCCTCCGCCGATGACGGCGATCTTTTCCTTCCAACGCCCTACGTTGGACGCGACGACGATATCGGGAACGTAACGGTGCTCGGCGTGCAGATCCTGCTCGGCGATGAACTTCTTTACCGCGTCGATGGAAACCGCGCTGTCGATCGTGCCGCGGGTGCACGCGTCCTCGCAACGGCGGTTGCAAACTCTTCCGCATACGGCGGGGAAGGGGTTTTCTTTCTTGATGATCGCAAGCGCTTCCCTGTATTTGCCCTGAGAAGCCTTTTTGAGATAGCCTTGGACGGCGATATGCGCGGGGCAGGCCGTCTTGCAGGGAGAAGTTCCCGTGTCGTGGCAATTAATGCGGTTCTTGTCGCGGTAATCCTCGTCCCACATGTGTTTGCCCCATTTCAGCTTGTCGGGCAGGGGCTGTTTGGGGTATTTTACTTCCGTGCCGTCCGCCTTGCATAGCTTTTGTCCGAGCTTTAACGCGCCTGCGGGACAATATTCCACGCATGCGCCGCAGGCAACGCATTTTTGTTTATCCACGTGCGCGCGGTAAGCGGAAGCCGACATGTTCGGCGTGTTGAAAAGTTGGGAGGTGCGGAGGGCGTTGCAGATTTTTACGTTACAGTTGCAAATGGCGAAAATCTTGTTCTCGCCGTCGATGTTGGTCACTTGGTGAACAAAACCGTTGTCTTCTGCGCGTTTTAAAATTTCCATTGCTTCGTCGTACGTAATGTCGCGTCCTCTGCCCGTTTCTCGGCAGTAGTCCGCCATATCGCCCACGCCGATGCACCAATCCCGATAATCGTCCGCACAGCCTTCGTCAAGCTGTTTCCTCCCGTAACGGCAGGAGCAGATCGAAGCGCCGATATGCCCCTCGTACTTTTTCAGCCAATAGGAGATATGTTCGATGTCCATCGTGGTGTTTTCCATGGAAATGGCTTTTTCCACGGGAATCACGTGCATCCCGATTCCCGCGCCTCCGGGAGGCACCATTGCGGTCACGTGTTCCAAGGGGAGGAAGGTCATTCGCTCGAAGAACATGGCGAGCTCGGGATGCTTATCCATGAGCTTGGTGTTCATGTTGGTGTATTCGGCGGAACCGGGAACGAAGAGGGGAACCCAATAGTGTCGGTCTTCCTTATTATAGGTCGTGCCGGGAATCGGTCCGTCTTTGGTATATTTGTCGCCGTAGTCGTATTCGAGCATTCCGAAATAGGAAAGTTTATCGGCGACGGCGTCGAAGGTCGCGTCGTCGAGTTTCGACATCTTCTTTAACTGTAAGTAGGGATATTTCTTTCTCGTCTGCATTTTGAGAAGCAAATCGAGAGAATTTTCGCGCTCGTCGACGGTCATTTCGTCCTCGAAAATGCAGGCGAAGCCCCAGTATTCGGGGTCTTCGGCTTTTATCCCTTTGAGTTTTCCGGGAAGGCGATCTGTCACCTTACGCACAAACTTTAACAGTTTGGGATTGGGGTTTTTGTCGTACATATGTGCTGGCACGTATTTTTTGCTGATTTCCGGCATATTATTTCCCTTCCTTCCATTGATCGATGTTTTTTAAAATCCAGTTTGCGAAATGCTCGATGCCTTCGCCCGTTTTGGCGCAAACGGGAATGACCTCGGCATGGGGATTGCGCATACGGATATATTGCTTGCACTGCTCCAAATCGAAGTCGAAATAGGGGGCTACGTCCATTTTGTTGACGAGCACCAAATCGCAAATCGAGAACATGAGCGGATATTTGAGAGGTTTGTCGTGTCCTTCGGGGACGGACAAAATCATGCAGTTCTTGCTCGCGCCCGTGTCGAATTCGGCGGGACAGACAAGGTTGCCCACGTTTTCGAGAATCGTCAGATCGACGTTTTCGAGATTCAAGCCGTCTAAGCCCTGACGGGTCATTTCCGCGTCGAGGTGGCACATTCCGCCCGTGTGGAGCTGGATGGATTGCACGCCCGTGTTTTCGTAAATTTTCTTTGCGTCCACGTCTGAGTCGATGTCGGCTTCCATCACGGCGATTTTGATTTTATCCTTTAATGCGTTGATCGTGCGGATCAGGGTGGTGGTTTTCCCGCTTCCGGGGGAGGACATGAGGTTGAGCAGGAACACGCCTTTTTGTTTGAGCTCGTTCCGAAGTGCGTCCGCGTCCTTATCGTTATCCTCGAACACGCTTTTTTTGATTTCGATGATCCTGACTTCCTGCATTCTATTTACCGCCTTTCTATTATATATGCACATTGTAGCATGATTATCGGATTTTGTCAATACATGAATAATTTTGTATCTTCCGAATAATAAAAAAAAAGAACGGCAAGCACCGTTCTGATTTTTGGTTGAGGTGACGGGACTTGAACCCACGACCTCTTGGTCCCTAACCAAGCGCGCTACCAAACTGCGCTACACCTCAATGTATGTTGCCGATCCTCAGTAAAAGCATATTTAATTATAGTAATAATTCCGTTTGTGTCAAGCGTTTTCTTTGCGATTTCGAAAAATTTTCCAAACTTATTTTAAGTCCGCTATTATTCTTTGCCGTTCTGATAAATTTTTCCAAGCACTCAAAATATCAAAGATTTCAAAAAAAAGTTACATTTATTGGTGTAAAAATTTGGGAAAACGGGCGGGAAATTGTGAAAAAATCAGCTTAAACATAAAAAACACTTGACAAAGCGAGGGGTTAAAATATAATGGAATTTGCGACCGAAGCATCTTGGTTCGGTTTACAAAAGAAAAAGAGGTTCGAATTATGCTGGAAGAAAAGAACACTTCTTATACGGATCGCAATGCGAGCGCGGATACGGGCGAGGCGGTTTGCGCAAGCGAGAAGGCAGACGGCACGGCGTTTGCGGAAACGGAAAGTTTTTCGGCGCCGAAAAGCGAAAATCATAGCGGAGGTTCGCCGTCGAGAAAGGGCGGGGGAAGAAAAAAGAGAATAATTGCAATCATCTGTGAAACCGTGGCAGTGCTTGCTACGGTTGCAACAGTTTTGGGGATCTTGTTGCGTGGGGAAGCGGGTGATGAGTCGCCCGCTTTTTTCACAGTCGAGTTTTTGGGGCTCGAACGGGCAGTAACGGTGACGGGAGAAGCGGGTTCGGCGTACACCCCGCCCGATACGGAGCGCGAGGGCTATGAATTCGAGGGGTGGTATTCGGACGCGGATTATACGACGCGCGCGGAACTTCCCGCTACGATCCCTGCAAAAAATATGCGCTTTTATGCACGCTATTCCCAACTGTTTACGGTCAACTTTTGGGAAGGCGAAACTCTTTTGGCAAGTTATACGGGGAAGGCGGGTTCGCCGATCAATCCTCCCGAAACGCAGAAAGACGGGTTCGAGTGCGAAGGTTGGTTTAGCGATAAAGATTTTACGCAACCGACGGATGCGCCTCTTGCGATTCCGGAGGGCGGAGGCAATTTCTTTGTCGGGTATGCGGAGCTGTTTACCGTGATTTTTCTGGACGGAGAGAAAGAGCTTTTCCGATTTGCAGGCAAGCGCGGAACGCCGATTGCGTTCGATGCGCCGCAAAAAGACGGATATGATTTCGAGGGGTGGACGGATGGAACGAAGATCGTGGAGCCGCCCGAAACGATCGAAGGGAATTATACTTTTTACGCGCAGTTTGCAAAGCTTTATACGGTGGTGTTTTGGGACGAAGAAACGGAGCTTTACCGTCTTACGGCGAAAGCGGGCACACAGGTGCTTATCCCGCAACCCGAAAAGGACGGGTACGTTTTCAAGGGTTGGAAGGACGCGGAAGGCGGTGCGATAACGCCCGCGGACATCATCGGAGCGGACGCAAATTATTACTCCGTTTTTGCAAAGCTCTATTCGGTGAACTTTTTGATCGACGGCGAGAGCGTACAATCGTTTGAAACGGAGGCGGGCGAACTTGTAACCGCTCCGACTGCGCCGAACAAGGCGGGTTACACCTTTGTCGGTTGGTTCGAAAAGGACGATGAAACGCAGACGATTTTGTCCTTCCCGCAAAAAGCCGAGCCGAGGAACGTTACTTATTGTGCGTTTTACGGGGAGAATCCCCGTTTGACTTTTCATGCGAACCCGCCTTTGGGAACGGAGGCGAGCGGGGACATGGCGGCGTTCGAGGGAGAATACGGGAAACCGAACGCATGCCCTGCCGTAAATTCTTTTGCCGTGGAGGGGTATGAATTTGCGGGTTGGGCAGAGAGCGCGGACGGACGAGCCGTCTATTCGAACGGTGCGGAGATCGTCTTTTCCGCGCACAAAGAGTTGTTTGCGCAGTGGGCGCGCGCCTACAAGAATATCGACGATCCCGCCGTTATTTTCGATACGGAGCTTGCGGACGGATATCCCGTGTATGCGGTAGACGGCAAGCGGATTTTGGGGAAAATCGAAACGAGTCCGCTCGGCGATCGGGAATTCCGCTTCGGGATCGACGGGGAGGAAATGGCCGGACGGCTGAACGCGGACGGGAGTTATCAATATAGAAGTTCGGAGAGCGGGTGGTATTCTTTCACGGACGGAAAGGCGTACTTGGGCGGTTACGGCGAGGCGTTGTTTGCGTGCGGGGAAAAGAGCGAACGCGGCATCTATCACGTCGAAATGGAAAATCTTTTGTACTATGAGGGCGGGCAGTACACTGGAACTTATTTGTTCGACCGCGATGCGCGGGAGATGCGGTTTGTGGACAACCGCACGGCGTACGGCAATTATTACGGCGAAGACATGGGCGCGTTGGTTTTAGGCGCGCAAGTCGAGCTCGGCGGGACGAAAGGGGTGTACGTCGTGGCGGGAGAAACGGTATATTTCTACTTTAACGGCGTGAAAACGGAAGGGAAGTTTTTGGGCACGCGCGTGGAGTACGGCGGAAATACTTACGAGCGGATAGACGGCGAACTGACCTTTTACGGCGATGCGGGCGAGTTGAGCTTTACGCCGAACGGCAGTGTTTACGAGAGCGCGGCGGTATGGCGCGAAAACGGGGAGGAGATCGAAGGAACGGTAAAATGTAACGGCGAAACGTTTTTGTTCTGCGGAGGCGGCGACGACTACAAATTCGAATGGGAGTTGGAGCTGCGGTTGAGTACTCGAAGCGTGTACGTTACGGAGCGGAAAGAACGCATTCGGTATGTGAATGCAGACGAGTACGAGCAGTATCTATCGGGGGAGCGCGACGCTTACGGGGTCTTATGGCGTATAACGGACAAAGGCAGTGACGTAATAGAAGGGAACGCTTTCATAACGGCGGAGGGCGCTCCCTTTTTTGTTGTTTTTAATCCGCAAGACGCGGCGAAGGAATACAACGGAGAATTAAACGGCATTACCTATACGTACCAATGCGCTTTCGGCGACGGCTTTTTCCGGTGTAAATGGTACGGAATCAGAGAAAGCGCGTACGAGTGCGGCGCGTTCCGCTACGAGGTGGTAGAGTTTGCGGGCGGAATCGGCTACGAAGCGTATGCGGGATATGAGGCGAGGGAGCGCATAAGTGTGCGTCTGTTCGAGAACGGAGAGGAAATTTCGCCCGAATTTTTATTTTTACGCGGACTGACGGAGGTGTCGCTCATTACGGAGGGCGCACACGCGGGCAGATTCGAGCTAAGCTTCACGCGCAACGAGTGGGGATATTTAAACGGCATGACGGCGGTAAAGTACCGCAATTTGAGCGCGGGAAACGCTTTGCTCGCAATGGACGGAGAACGGGAGATTTCCTTTTTGTTTTACGACGGCGGTTGGCGGGAAGCGGATATATCCCGCCGCGAAGAGCACGGCTATCCTCTGCTGATTTCCGAGGACAGGATTTTTCTGAGGGAGGGAGAAACGCTGAACGAATGCGAATACCGCCTGTTCGATAAAATAAAGACGCTGATCATCGGCGCGCGGGTGCTCTATGCGGAGGTGGAAACGGAGAACGGAGTCCGCAATGCCGAGGAGCGCGACGGAGTGTGGTACGTCGAGGAGGAACTTTATACGCTGCGTATCGTATTTACGGGAAGCGGCGCGGAAATGAAGGTGAAAACAGAGCGTATCGACAGGCTGTTCTGCGCCGCGGGAGAGCGGTACCGCGAGCGTACGGAAATTTACTATACCATGTCGTCCGTCGGCGTGCTCGGCAGAATCGTAAGAATCGAAAGCGGCGGACGGGAACAGGAGATGATCGGCGCGGTGAATACCGAGCGCGGGTTATGCATACGGGTATCAGACGAAAGCGGAGAGGGCGCGGATTGGCTTTTTACTGCGGGCGAGCCCGAAATCACGTTTGTCGCGCGGCAGGAGGAAACGCTCGGCGGGGTTGCGCAGTTTACAATCGTGTACACGGACGATTGGTTTACGGTGTTGGGGCAGGCGCGCTTTTATCTTCGCGGTGCTTTCGTGAGTTGCGACGGTGCGGTCGAGCAAAAGGAAAGCGAATGGATTTGGCGTTCGACGGGAACGCTGTTGCCGGATCTGGAAATCACCTTGCGCGTTGTGCGCGGGAATTTAGAACAGCGTCCTTTTGCTTTGCAAGCGGATGGGCTTCCCAAAACGATTGCCGAGGGCGGTGCGGAAGCATTCGTCTATACAAGCGGAGGAATGTTAAGGCTGGGCAGTTTTTCGGTAAACGGCGTGGAATACAAAGATCCGACCGAACCTATGAAAGACGTCTACTTTTATGCCGAAGCGGGATATTTGGTATTTTTGCGGGAGGAAAGAATTTCGGCGGCCGAGGAGTTTTCCGCAACGGACGGAAGCTTTACCGTCACGTATGCAAAAGCGGGCGATTCGGAAATCGTTCCCTTGGGATTGAGCAAGAACGGTATCCCGCTTTCGGGACAGTTCACCGCGGGAAACGTGTTCGTGTGGCGCGGCGGCGAGGAGTACAGTGTAGTGTTTACGGAGGACGGAGTGCAGGTGTTCGAGGGTACGCCCACGCTCTACGCGTTAACGTTTTTGAACGGAGCGGAGGAGAAAACCGTTTATGCGCCCGCGGGTGCGTTCGAGCTGCCCGAGCTTCCCGTAAAGGAGGGATATAAATTTCTCGGCTGGCGGATCAGGGGCGAGGAAGTGTATACGGGAATTTTTACCGTGAGCGAAAACGTGAGTTTTATCGCGGAGTGGACGCCTTGCAAGACGGTGAACGTGTATCTCAGCCCCGAGGACGCTTCCAACGGGAAGGTTTACGCCGTGCTCGAAGTTAAGCAAAACGGCGGGAGCGATTGGGTATTCGTGGAGGAGGAGCTCTCGGCGCTCGGACTTTTACCGCAGAAGGAGGGTTATACCGCAACTTGGTACGTTTACTATGCCGACGAAACGGGCGAGGGAAGCTACGATTTTCCCTTCGAAGGCGAGTGGTACGACGACGTTCTCGCCATCGTGCTGATTTGGGAATAGTGAAACTAAAAAATAATCAACACCAAAAAAATATGTTAACAATTTTTTTAAATTCGATATTGACTAAGTATTATATATACAGTATAATGAGTTTACGGGAAATGCGGATCGAGGAAATTATTTCCTGAATTTGTAAGCGGGGGTGAACTCCAATGTACAATTTATGAGCAGAAAACTATTTATTTTGACTTGGAGGGAAAAATTGAAACCTAAAAAAATTTTTAGTTGCTTTTGTGTGCTTGCGGTTTGCGTTTGCATGCTGTTTGTTTCCGCCTGCCGTCACGATCCGAAGCCTCTCGTAGAAGGAACGTACTTGTGGGAAAACGTATTGAAAATACAAGAAATGCCTTTCTCGCAAATAAAATTGGATTTGGCGGAAATCGATAAGGAAGCGTTCGACGAAGCCGAAGGGGTGAATGTCGGCTGTGCCGATCTGTCGTCGCAGGATTCGACGGAAAAAGAGCCGATCGCGCAGGAATTAACTTACTTTTCTTTCAGACTGTACGTGTTTTTGGAAGAGGAGAATGATTACGTTCAAATCGACGTGGTCAATTTCAAGCAGGTTGAAGGGAGGCGGCGGTATCAATTCGATACGGCGGATTCGTCAAAGAGTTACGGCATTACGGATATGGAATTTTATTCCGTTTTAAACGATCCCGCCGATCCCGTTCCATTTAGTTGGCTTAGCTTAAAATTTTATATGCAAAACGATCCTGACAGAGCGCAGGAAGCAAGCCAAGCATGGTTCGAATACGATTTAAGACCGAGTCCGGATCCGCTTGAAAAAGGAACGTACTACTGGGAAAACGTATTGCAAATCCAAAAAGCGCCTTTTTCGAATGTGAAGCTTGTTTTGGCGGAAATCGACAAAGAAGCGTTTGAACAGGCGGAGGGCATAAACGTCATTTTCGACGAATCTCCGTCGGCGGTTCGGAAATACTATTCTTTCAAATTGTACGTGTTTGCGGAAGAAGTAAGTGATTTTGTTCTAATCGATATCGTCGGGTTTGAACGGCAAACGGGATCACCGTACTACCGTTGTGAAACGGTTGAACCGTCAAAGAGCTATGGGATTACAGATATAAAATTTCACTTTTGCGGAGAAGTTTTTTTTGGGGTAAATGGTATAGATCCAAATTATTATTATGCCGGTGAAATTGATTTACATAACAACGAGCAGGATAGTTTTTATAGGTTAATTTTACATTAAAAAAGGAGAAAATTCATGAAAAAATTTTTAGTCGGTTTGTTATTTGTCTTAGGTTGTTTTTTTATTATCATGCCGAGTGTTGGGCCGATAAAAGCGCACGCTTCCGCCGATTATGAAATAATAAATGAACATAATTATGAAACGGAAATCCGAGAAAATGATAAGGTTGCATCACTCTCAAAAGCAGTATTAAATACTCGAGCTACTACCTTTACCGTTACGTTCGACTGTAACGGCGGTACATATGAATCGCAGTCAACGTTCTCTAAAACAGTTGTAGCGGGGGGACTTCTT
>CAMUFJ010000036.1 GCA_947088135.1 uncultured Clostridia bacterium | reverse complement strand
AACCGATGCAGCAACAGCCTCAGATGCCGATGATGCCGCAAATGCCCATGATGCCGCCGATGATGCCTCAAATGATGCCTCCCATGCTTCCTCCTATGGGCGGAGGCGGTGGCGGCGGCGGTTCGCGCAAGAGCGAAGCGCTCCGCATAGCGGAAGAGCGTGCGCGTGCGGCGGAGGATCGGGCAAAGGTAGCGGAAGAAAAAGTCGCCCGTCTTGCCGAGGACGCGCAGGCAAAGGCGAATCAGCCCGCACAGCCCGTTAATCCCATGTACCCGCAAACGCCCGTCATGCCGATGAACGGAATGTATCCCGCGGGAATGCCGCAAATGCCGATGCAACCCATGCAGCCGATGATGCCGCAAATGCCCGTAGTGCAACAACCCGCACCCGCGCCCCAGCCTGCGCCTGCGCGCGACACTACGGTGAAAATCACGGAGAACGCGGCGAATATGCTCGGCGAGGCGATCGTATCGTCGCTTTCCAACATGATTCTCGGCAAGAACAACGCGCCCGCACAGCAGGCGGCGCCCGTACAGCATTCCCAACAAGCGCCCGTAACGGTGCAAGTGGTACAGCCTGCGCCCAACGTGCAGTACGTTCCCGTGCAGCCCGCACAGCCTGCGCAACCCGTAGCTCCCATGCAATCGGGCGTGCAGAGCGGCGATGCAAACGGTTCCGAAACGCAGGGCGAAGCTACAAATCAACGCCGTACAAGGCTGAGATTCTGAAATTTATGTGAAAAAACGCTGTATATACGGCGTTTTTTCTATTTTTATGCGGAAAACTGTTGAAATTTATTTTCAGGAATGATATAATAATATCGTGTAATAGTGTTGTTTTTCAACTTGACCGCGAAAAACGACGCTCCCGTCACTCTGAATAAATGTGAAGAATCCCCCTCTTAGCAAGGGGGGAACAAGGGAAAAACGTCAGTAAACAAAAAAGGCAGAAACAGGAGGTTTTTATGAGAAAGACCGAGTTAAATAAAATGAATGGGGGGGGGTACACTTCTAAGAAGCGGAAGATAGGTATTATAATTCTATCGCTCCTTATGGCGGTAGGGCTCTCCTTGGGCGTCGTTTTCGGCGTGCAAGATCTTTCGCGCGCGGGCGACTCCATTATATGGGGCAATCACAATAACGGTTCTTCGGGCGCAAATTTGGGCGATTTGGCGAACGGCGACGTAGAAACTTACGACGAGAAATATATTTTAAAAGACGGCGAGTATTCCGACGCGCCTACCAAGAAAGACGTTTGGAACACCAAGGTGCTTGCAACCGCAAACAACGGAAAAAAAGTATTGGTAACAATGGGGGAAAACTGGGTTGCCGCAGGCGGCGCGACGGGCTATCTCGGTACGGGCGCAAGCGGTGTTTTAACGATTCCCAACGGCTTTGATATCACGTTCGATTTGGCGGGCCATACGCTCGATAGAAACACGGGCTCTTCTTATGTGGACGGCGCAAGGCACTTTGCCGTTCAAGCGGGCGGCGCGCTCACGATCAACGATACGGTCGGAACGGGTGTGGTTAAAGGTGCAAGAGCGAGTTCGGGCACCGCGGGCATCGATTTGAGCTCAACCGCTTCCGCAACGGCGAAACTCACCATTAACGGCGGTACTTTTACGCAAAATTACGCGGGCGACGGATTCGGTACGCTTATCAATGCCCGCGGAATCTTTGTTATGAACGGCGGTATCATAACGCAAAACGGTGAAACCAATTCCGGCAGCGCTTCGGGTGTGATCGGCGTCGGCGGAAGCAATCCAAGCATTGTGGGTAAATTCACCATGAACGGCGGTGAAATCAGAGATAACGTTCATATTGGCGGCGCTGTTACCGTTGGCTCCGTATGGCGGAGCGGTAGCACGGCAACAGAACAAGAAGTCGGCGAATTTATCATGAACGGCGGTACCATTAAGAACAATAAAACCCGTGATTCATCCCTTATCACCGAAAGCACCATAATATCGCGCAACTACGGTCGCGGCGGGGGCGTTAATGTTGCTACGTCTAAGTCGAAGTTTACCATGAACGGCGGTACGATAGAGGGAAACAGCGTTCCTTTCTGCGCGGGCGGCGTAAGTAACGTCGGCACGTTTACCATGAACGGCGGTACCATTACGGGCAATAAAGCGGGTTATTATCCCGACGGTAGCACCAGCACGTATAAATCTTATGCCGGCGGAATTTCAACGCTCGGTACGTTTGTCATGAACGGCGGTTCGGTTTCAAACAATACTTCACGCGTATACTGCGGCGGTATCTATTGTTCGGGCGTGGGTGCGGGTCTTGCCGCAAAGGTCGCATTCAATGCCGGTAATATTTCGGGCAACAAAGCGCTCGGCTCAGGTTCTTCGGGCGGCGGCATTTTCCTTGACGCCAATAACGACGTTACGATCAAAAATATCGTTGTAACAGGAAACAGTTTGCCCAATTCCATGTCTGCCGGCGGCGGCGTTTTACATACCCCGAATACAGTGGTTAAGTGGGAAGGCGCATTTATTTGCAGAGATAACAAGAATCAGAACGGCGAAAGCAATTACGGTCTTCACGATTTAACCTCTTGGAATAAAGACTTATTGCAATTAAACGGTCCTCTTGTTTCTAACGGGCAAATCATGGACGTAGGAATTCATGTCGTAAAAGCCATGAGCGATACCGAACAACGCGCTATCATGAAAAACGGGGTTGGCTCTATTGGTTGGACAGGAAGCTATCTCAATCCTGACGCCGGTGTGAATTACACGATTTCAGGTGATAAGACAACTTTAAAGCTTTGGTATAGAAAAACTCAGGATTTTATCCCGGGCGATGTGGCATGGAGATATCTTGAAGAGGTAAACGGGGTTGCAACTTGGAAAGACCCCGGAACCGAAACGGTTGGCTCTTACACGATAACCAAAAATACGCTTACATTGCCCTATAACCCAAACCGTAAGATTACGGGTATTTGGGCGAAATATTTACCGAACGGAAATACCAGCGGGCAAGTTTGGAATTACGCGGAAGGCGACGGAGTTGTAGCAACGCCGCCCGCTGATTCTTCGTATACCTCCGGTGCGCATTTTATTAACTATACGGACACGCATGGCGGAACGGGCGTAACAACGATAAAGGAACCGGGTGCATACGCAGTTTCCTTCGATCATTACTGTAATCAATTTAGTCAAAGCTCGAATTACTTGCGAAACAGCACCTTTCACATCGAAATCCTACCCGTAGATGTTACGGTGACTATGAATGACATTTCCGGTATCTACGGCGACAAATTAGAGCTTGGAAGTGCAAAAACGAATTCTCAACCTGCTGTTGCGGCAAATGCAGATTTATCCCGAAAGCTTGCTACGGCAGACAACGGCATGGACGTAGCCGATTTGGGAATATATTATATAAAATCCTATGGTACAGACGCAGGCGACAAAACTGTCGTTTTGCCTTTGGGCTGGACGAACAAAAAATATAACGTCACCTTTGTCGGGTCGGGCAGCTACACGATCGGCAAGCGCCCCGTTACCGTGGTTTTGAACGATGACTACATCACCTACGGCGACAAGACGGCAATCGAGGGGAACGTTCAAAAAACCGCGCTCAACGGCAGTAACAGCATTTTAACGAAGGGCGTGAACAGCACGACCAAGTATCAGGACGCAGACGGCAAGGATTTCACCATTTCTTCCCCTGTAACGGGCGTGAGCGGGACTGCCTATAAGGGCGGTTGGTACTATTCTACCGACGTAGGCGGAGGCAAAGCGAGCGCGCAGTTTATCGCGTCCGATACGCCGAGCAATACTTTCCCGTTCGAGTACGAAATTACCAACTACACGGCGTCTACCGATAAAATCGCGGGGGACACGGGGAATTTCATCAACGTTAAAAAGTACACGGTAACGGTTAAGAACACGAATTCGAACTACAACGTTACTTTCGTGAACGCGCAAACGGGCACGAGCGGAAGCACGGGTTCGTTTATCTACGAGGTAAGAAAGGCGGAACTCTCGGTTGATATCACGTTGCCCTCGCTCGATAAAGACGACGTGCCGGGTGCGGATTTCCTCACTTCTACCTACAATGCGGACAACCAAAATATTGAATTGCCCGCGGCGGCGGTGGTGAAGAAGGGCGCGCAGTCGGCTACTACGGCTTCCGATATCACGCCCGAAATGCGGTATTGGAGCAAGCAATACACGGAAGAGGAGTATACCGACGCGTCGCACACCGAGCCCGAGGCAACGCCTGCCGCAGGCGCGGACGGAAGCTGGCTTGCGCTTGGAAGCAAACCGCAGATCAAGAATGCGGGCAAGTACAAAATTTACGTTAAAATTTCGCTGAACAACCACGACGACCTCGTTTACGGGTTCGTGTTCGAAATGAAGCAGTACGAGCTCGATTTCGAAATCGTATTGGAGCGCAAGCCCGACGCAACGGGGGCGGCGCAGACGCTTACCAAGACGAACGGCGCGTACAGCGAGGTTTATAACGGGCAAGCGATCACGGCGAAAATCAATTATCTGTGGGGAACGGGCGGAAAGCCTTCCTCGTTCGACGGCGACAGCACGAAGCCCGACATCGTATTCTACTACAAAGGAACAGACAGCGGGAACAAGCACGGCGCGGCGGCGGGAGAGGGCGTAGACTATCCCGACGAGAGCTTGCAGGACGATCCCGCGAGCACGGAGCAAAACTCGCTTCCGCAGATCCCTGCGGGCTTGGGCAGTAAAACCGCGCCCAAGGACGGCGGCGATTATCTCGTAACGCTCCGCGACGAGTGTACCGCTAAAAACTACAAATTAAAGGCAAGCAAAGCTACATCGGAAAGCTTTAAAATCACGAAGCTGGAAATCGACGCGCCCACCGCGCCCAAGGGCACTTATACCTATAATAATACGGTACAGCAAATTTTGGTGAGCGGGTTCGATAAAGACAGCATGGCGTTCGTGCCCGATACGACGAACGGGTACGTGGAGGATACTTCCGCCACGGGCAATACCGACCCGAATTTCGCGAACGGCGAGAAGCTCACGTTCAGCAAGCAGAGCGGCGGCGTGCGCGTGAAGAACGCGGGCGAGTACAAAATTAAGTTTAAGGTCGCAAACGAGCGCAACTACGTATGGAAGGGCGACGCGGCAACCGAGCGCGAGGTTACGGTTACGGTAAATGGCGCACCCGTCTTTGCCGAATGGAAGAACACGATCGCCGCAAACAACGCGTGGAAGTGGGAGGTCGGCGCAACGGGTGAAATCACCTATGAGTTGAAATTCTCCGCCAACGGCGGCGCGGCGTACGACAGCGACGGCGACGGCACGCCCGACGAGGTGAAGGTTAAGCTTTATTGGCGCAAATCTACCGAGGCGGACACGGCGAAGCACACCTGCCCCGACAATACCAAGCTTCAAATTACGGCAACCGACGCGAACTTCCAAGCTTCGGGCGCGTACGTGCTCATTCTCGAAATCGATTCTTCCGACGATGCGAGCAAGAACTATGCGTTCGATTCCAACAAAACCGATCCCGACCGCGTAAGCTTTACGGTGGATTCGGCTTCCGTAAACACGGGCAATCTCGCATGGGAGTATATTTCCGACAAATCGGGTGCGACCAAAGCGCCTTGGACGACTTCGAGCGAACTGAAATTCGCGTATAAGTATGCAGAGGCGTCGAATACCGATACGAGCGGACTGAGCTATACGTTTAACCTGAAAATGGGCGCGACGGGCTTAGACGGTTACGCGTACATTTTGATCGACACCGCGCGCGCGGGCTTCGACAACGGTTATAAGCTTGAAAAGTGGGACGAGAATTCCTCCTCTTGGGTAGCGGAAACCGCTATTTCGGACGTGGGCAAGTACCGCGTGACCGCCGCGCTCAAAATCGCCGACGGCGACACCGAGCACAGCTTTACGGTCAAAGACGAGAACGGACAGGACGTGAAGAGCCAAACGGGCGAAGCCGTTCTCGAACTCGAAGTGAAAAAGGGCGAGTTCGATCTTTCGAACGTGAAATGGGGCTATACCAAGAACGGGAAAGAAGTGGCGTATTCCGAGGCGTTCCAATACAACGGAAGCAACCAAACCGTTCAGCTCATCAACCTGCCCAAGGGCTTGCAGATAGCGGCTTCGGGCTATGACGGCAACAAGAAAATGCCGGTAGGCACTTACACCGCGAAGGTCACTTCGGGCATTACCGTGGATACGCGCTTTGAAAAGCCCGTCATTTCCGAAAACACCGACGTGTTCGAATTCGAGTGGGAAATCATCAAGGGCAAAGTCGAAGCGGAATGGACGACCGACGAGCGTACGGCGGGAGAGAGCGCAATCTTCTTCCTGCCCGTATATAAGGAATCTTCCGTTACCTACGTGGAAGTGAGATACTTCATTGTCAACGAAGACGGCACGCGCGGCGAGGAAGTTGCGGACGGCGCGATCGAATTCGACCCCGACAATCCCAAAAAATACGTTGCGGTCATGACGATTAAGTCTTCCGAAACGGACAATTACGAGCTCGTGGACGAAACGGGCGCGTCGATTCCCGAGGCGACCAAGGAGTTTTCGCCCGGCGCGGATAAGATCCCCGTAAAAATCAGCGTTTCGCATATCGACGGTATCGATACCTACAACGGCAAGCATCAGCTCGAAATCGAGATCACTTGTACGAGTAACGACCCGATCATCAACCTTTCGAGCTTCGATATCGAAATTTATCCCTGCACCAACGAAACCAACCTCGGGGCGAATCTGTCCAATCCCATGATCTGCAAGTGGAACTCCGAGAATCCCAACGATCCCGTAGAGGCGGGCAAGTACGTGATCGCCATTGCGTTTAAAGACGATCTCGACGGCACGGACGATTTCGCTCTCATGAGCTCGAAGTTCTTCTACGAAATTAAAAAAGCCGACCTCAGCGATATTCTCAGCGGTATCGGCTGGGGCTTCATCGAGCCGAAGAAAGACGAAGAGGGCAATATCATTCTCGACAAAGACGGCAACCCCGTAATGGAAGAAGTGCCCTTCGATCCCGACGCGGAGATCGAGTACGAGCTCGTAGACGACGGCAACGGCGGTTATAAGCCCGTTGTCAAAGAGCCTGTTTTAATCGGCATTCCCAACACGCAGGAGAAGCTCGATAAGCTCATCGAAGAGGGCAAAGTTCCTTCGGATACCAAGCTCGACGACGTGCTCGACATCTTAAAGAAGCTCGGTTTCTTGGACGACGGCGGAAACAGCGCGATCGGCAAGGGCGTAGGCGGTTCCGACCGCGGACCGCACTCCACCTTGTTCGTGCTTCCCGACGACCTTGACGGCGACAACTTCGAGCCGATTGCCGATATGCTTCCTCCCGGTCTTGTCGATGCAAGCGGGAATCCTATTCCTTTGAATTGGGAAATCGGACACAAGAAGCAGGATAAGCCCGAGAACGACGGCGTCGTTTACGACGGCACGCCCAAGAACATTTTAGAGCTTGCGGGGCTCGATCCTGCCGACGAGGGCAAGTATTACACGATCGACAATTTAAAGATTTACGACGCGGAAGAAGGTGCTTACGTGCCTGTACCCGACGGCTTCGATTATTCCAATGTGGACGGAACGGGGAAATATTCATTCAACGTGAATATTATCGATCCTGCCAACGTGAAGTGGGCGGGCGCGAGCGGCGGCGTTGCTCCCGTTCCTGTTACGGTGGAAGTTACCAAGCAGGAGCTCTCCGTGCCCGAATGGACGGAGCGCGAGGGCGCGATCCCTCTGCCCGTCGTAATGGATGCGGAAGGGAAGGATATCAGCGGAGATTACAGCAACTATTTCGAGCTCGAATTCCTCGACGCAAGCGGGAAGGTCGTCGGCAAGGGCGAAACCTGGTCGGGACTTCTCGAAGAGGACTATTTCGACGTGGAGCTTACGCTTCGCCTTACCGTGAAGAACCCCGACTGCGTGACGACGGCAAGCGGCTCGGTGCTTGAAACCAAGTACGTCGTGCCCAACTTGCTCGGCGATCCCACAAAACTTGCCGCACCCGATATTTCGGCGAAGAGCGATGCTTATGAAGCGGGCGGCGTTTCCCTCATATTGTCGAACTACTCCGAGTTAAAATCGAAAATCGATTCCGGCGTAATCGTGCTGTATATCAACGGCGAGGCGCAAGATCCCGCAAACTTCCCCGATAACGTGAAGCTTTTGCACGCGGGTACGTTCAATATCGTTCTGCAAATCTCGAGAGGGAATTTCGTTTGGGATTCCAACGGCACAAAAACCCTTACTACGGAAATCACGATCGATAGAAAGGGCGTTGTCCTTCCTACGCTCAGCGATTTTGTGTTCGACGGTAAAACTTACGACGCGGCTGCGCTCTCCGACGCAGGATATTTGAGCGGATTCGACAGCGCAACCATGAAGTTCAGCTTGGTCGGTTCGAGCAAATTGCGCGACGCAGGCGATTATACGGCGACCGTCACGCTTCTCGATTCTGATAATTTCTACTTCATCGTGCCCGCTTCTGCTACGGCTTATGTTGTAGGTCTTGCCGAACCGACGCTCAATAGCGACGGCAACGAAGCGACGTATACGTTCAACGTTGCAAAATATAAGCTTACGGTGGACGACGCCGCGCGTTGGCAGAAGGGCGAGGGCGGTATGCTTACGGGCTATACCTTGCCTGCGGGCTTCGACGAAAGCGTAGACGTGAAGTTTGTCATTACGCCTTACGAGTCCGCCGAGTCGGATACGCCCGTGCCGAGCGGTACGGAAATCACCCCCGGCGTGGACTACTGGTACGGCTTGGAGCTCGACCCCGCAAGCCCCGACGCGAAGAACTTCGAGCTTGACGATTCGCGCTATCAGTATCAGATTGAGCTGACGGGCGCGGCAAAATTCTGGAACAACGTGCTCGGGTTCTTGAAGAACTATTGGTGGATTCTCTTAATTGCGCTATTACTTCTTCTCTTAGTGCTCATCATTGTTTTGGCGGTGAGAAAGAAGAAGAAAAACGCGATCCTTGCAGAGGAAAGACGGCAGCGCGAGATTGCGGAAGAGAGAGAACGTCAGGAGCGTTTGGAAGCAGAGCGGAAAGAAGAGCGTCGTATGGAGCGCGAAGAACGCATGGCGGCTATGCGCCAGCAACCGCCTCCTCCCGCGCCTCAGCCTCAACAGCCCATCATGCCGATGATTCCTCCCATGATGAATCCGATGATGAATCCCATGATGAACCAAATGATGCAACCGCAGTTGCCTCCTCCCGCACCCCAGCCCGCACCTGCGCCTCAGCCTATCGTGCAACAGTTGCCCGCACCGCAACCCGCGGCAGGCGGCGCGTCGTACGAGATGATGCGCATGGCGGAAGAAAAGGCGAGAGCGGAAGAACGCGCGCGCATGGCGGAAGAGCGTACGCTCAACATGATGCAAGAACAGCAGTTGCGCGCGGCGCAGCAGCCTCCCGTGCAGCAGATCCCTCCCGTACAAGCGGTCAACAGTGCGGCGGAGGAGCGTGCAAAGCTCGTAGAAGAGCGTGCAAGACAAATGGAAGAAAAGCTTGCGCGCATGGAAATGGAAGACCGCGTTCGCGAGGCGGCAGAGGCAGCAGCGGCGGCAGCGGCTCCCGCGCCCCAGCCCGCACCTCAACCTGCGGCGCCCGCGAAAGAGGTTTCCATTAAGCTCAGCGAGAACGCGGCAAACGTTTTGACGAACGCGCTTTCGGGCATCGTAAACGGCGCACAGCCCGTTCAGCAAGCTCCCGCGGCGCCCGCAGTCGACCCCATAAGGCGTTCTAACGGATAACTTGTTTTACAATTCGGAGCGTTACGGCAAGCCGTGGCGCTCCCTTTTGTATCTATGGGCTTTTCTTGACAGGCGGCGGCACAGTATGATATAATCCGTTTGAAAGGCAGAAAAGCGGGTTAAAATAAATATGATGAATGAAAACTATCAAATCGCAGTGATCGGAGGCGGGATCGCAGGTCAAGCCGCCGCGCTCACGGCAAAGAGCTTGCGCCTCAAACTCCTTTGGCTCGGCGAGGGCTACGGCAAGGCGGACAGGGCGGAGTATATCCGCAACTATCCCGCCTTTACGGGCGACGGCGCGGCATTTACCGACGCGCTCGAAAAACAGCGCGTCGCAGAAGGGCTTGCGCTTACTCCCGCGCGCGTTGACGGCGTTTACAAAACGGCGGACGGCTTTTTTATCACGGCGGGGAAGCAGAGCTTTTCTGCGCAATCGGTTGTTCTTGCCATAGGCGTGGAGGCGGCGGGCGTGATCGCGGGCGAACGGGAATTTCTCGGGCGGGGCGTCAGCTACTGCGCCGTATGCGACGGCGCGCTCTATCGCGGAAAAAATATCGCCGTCGTGCTCAGCGACGAAAAATTTGCGGAAGAAGCGGAATATCTCGCAGGATTTGCGAGTAATGTGTATTGTGTCTGCCGAGGCTTCGAGGGGCGTTTTCGGGCGGAAAATATCCAAACGGTGTCCGATACGCCGATCGCGGTCGTCGGGGAAGAGCGCGTTAACGGACTGCGCCTTATTAAGAGCGAGCTCGCGGTAGACGGCGTGTTTTTCCTCAAAAACTCCGCTCCGCCCGAAGCGCTCGTCGGCGGGCTGGAAACGGAAGGGAACTTTGTTAAAGTCACGCGAAGCGGAGAAACCAACTTAAAAGGGCTCTTCGCCGCGGGCGATATCACGGGTACGCCCTATCAGTTCGCCAAGGCGGCGGGCGAAGGGCTCGTCGCCGTCTATTCTGCGCGCGCTTATTTGAATACGCTCGCCCAAAAGGAAAGGGAACGTTCGTGAGCGTGCAGGAAATCGAGCGTTCGCTCATCAAAAAATTCCGCAAAGAAATTTGGTGCAACTTCGTTAAATGCGTCAAAAAATACGGGCTTATTCGCGAGGGCGATAAAATTGCCGTTTGTATTTCGGGCGGAAAAGATTCCTTTTTGCTCGCGAAATGCATGCAGGAGCTTTGCCGTCACGGGCAGTTCGAATTCGGGCTGGAATTTATCGTAATGGATCCCGGATACACGCCTCGAAACCGCGCACTCATCGAAAGCAACGCAAAGCTTTTGGGTGTGCCCGTCCGCATTTTCGAGAGCGATATTTTTGGCGTGGTCGACGTTCAGACGGGGGGCTCGCCCTGTTACCTTTGCGCCCGTATGCGGCGCGGGTATCTATACGAATTTGCCCAAAAGTGCGGGTGCAATAAAATCGCGCTCGGACACCATTTCGACGACGCGGTGGAAACGACGCTTTTGAGTATGCTCTACGGCGCGGAAATCAAGACGATGATGCCCAAACTTAAATCGACGAGCCATCCCTCCATGGAGCTCATTCGCCCCTTGTACGGCGTGCGCGAGCGGGATATTCGCGCTTGGGCGGGCTATAACGGGCTGACCTTCCTCAACTGCGCCTGCCGTTTTACCGAGCGGGTTGCGGGAAAAGAGGAGGAGAGCAAGCGCAGGGAGATGAAAACGCTGATTGCGCAGTTGGAGCAAAGCAACCCCGAAGCGGCGAATAATATCTTCCGCAGTATGCATAACGTCTGCCTCGATTGTATTTTGGGCTGGCGTAAGGACGGAAAGAAAGGGGATTTTACAGAGCTTTACGAAAACAGTTGTGAAAATTCCGTGAATCCGCTTGAAAAAGCGCGAAATATGTAGTATAATAAAGTTAAGTGCAAGAAATACGGGAGAAAAGCATGACGATAGCCGAACTGGAAGCGTTTTTAAGGAGAGAAAAAGAGATCGCCGAGCGCGAACTCGGTTGCGATATGTGCCAAAAGTACGCGCGCTGTCTTTTCTGCGCGCCCACGGAGAGCAACCCCTGCGCCCATGCGCATAACCGTTATGAAGTCGCGTTGCATCACAAAGCGCTTCGCGCGCCTTCATGGCTGTTGCCCGAGCCTCATTTTTCGGAGGACGGAGGGCATTGCGAGCCTACGCATTCCCGATCGTCCGCCCCCTCTTCCAAGAAGGCGTCCGCCAATACGGAGGAGGAAGTCGTTACCGTAACGGACATTTTGTCAGAGCAGAATCCCGAGCTGAAAATTCCCTATCTTTCCGATCTCGATTTAAGTGTGTTGGAGGACGGCGAGCCGTCCCGCCGCACGCCCCGCGGCGTGATTGCGCGTAGCGTTGCGTCGCCGGACGCCCGCCGCGTTCTTACGATCAGAAGAAAACATTCTTAACTGTTATCAATACCTTGTGCAAGGAAGGTTGCCTTCCGCAGCACGACCTGATTTGTATGTGAGGGCGAGCAGCCCTTAAAATCACGGAAACATGTTTGTGCCAAAAACAAACGTTCTTCGTGTATAAAATATTTTATTTTTGGAGGGTTTTCGTCTTTCTATGGACGGTACGGACATAGGTCTATTAATTTCATTGCTCGTACTTATTTGCCTTTCGTCGTTTTTCAGTGCGACGGAAACGGCATACACGGGTTTCAGTACGGTGCGCATGCGCCGTATGGCGGTAAAGAAGCGTTCCGCGCGCGTTGCGCTCGCTTTGAGCGAGGATTACAACAAAGTTCTTACTACTTTACTTATCGGGAACAACGTCGTCAACATAGCGGCGGCTACGATTTCCACCATTCTATTTACAGGCTGGTTGGGCGGCGATACGGGGCCTACGGTATCTACCGTGGTGCTCACCGTCGTCATTCTCATTTTCGGCGAGATCACGCCCAAAACCTTGGCGCGTGAAGCTCCCGAACGGTTTGCACGTTGTTCCGCTTATCCGCTCTTGGTGCTGTCTTATCTCTTTCTTCCGCTCATCTTTATTTTCGGGTTTTGGAAGAAGCTGATCCTCACTGTATTCGGGCTGAATAAAAAGAAGCCGAAATTCACGGAAGAAGAGTTTAAAATGCTCGTTTCCGACGTCCGCGCGGAAGGGGTGCTCAACGAAACGGAGCACGACCTTATCACCCGAACCCTGCGTTACGACGAGTTGCATGTGGGTTCTTGCATGATTCCGCTCGACAGGGTTGTTATGGTGGAAGCCCGCGACGATTCCCGCCTTGTGTATCGGCTGTTCCGCGAAACCAACTTTTCGCGCATTCCCGTGTATAAGGGCACCCGTCAAAACGTGATCGGTATTTTATACCGTGCGGATTTCTACGAAAATATGCTTTCCAAACGGCGGGATTTCAACAATATCATTCGTCCCGTTTCACGTACGATGCCCGACGTAAAGGTGTCGGAGCTCATGAAGCGCATGCAGTCCATGCGCGAACACATGGTGCTTGTCGGCGCGGAGGGGAACACGCTCGGGCTCATCACGCGCGAGGATATGATCGAAGAACTCCTCGGCGACTTGGACGATAAGTACGACTTAACGCCCGTTACGTCGCCCTTAACGCCCGTTTTCCCCGAGCCCGTCGATCCCGATCCCGTGGACGAGAGCGAGGAATAAAGTTGTTGCCGTTCGCGGTTTTAACGGCGTTTATGATAAATAGATGAATTTTGTAAATTCATAGATTAGTTTGCTTGACAATCTTGCGGAGAAATTTTATAATTGTTTAGTAGAATACAAATGACGGAGCGGGATCATGGAAATCAATGAATATCTTGTAAAATTTTTCCAAATTTCAAAGGGCATCGAAAGCGTACAGTTGTTTCCGCAGACGGCGGAGCTTTCGAACACCGAGTTCAGAATGCTGCGCGAAATTTGTTTGGAGGCGGAAAAGGGGAAGCACATTATTTCCTCGGAGCTTGCAAGAAGGCTCGGCGTGACCCGTTCCGCAGTTTCGCAAATCGTTACCAAGCTTGAAAAACAGGGTATCGTATGCCGTAAGGCGTCCGATACCGACCGTAAAATCGCATACGTACAGCTTTCCGATTCGGCGCGCGCCATTTTCGAAGAGCAATGCGCGCAGGCGAACGCTTTCATCGAAAAAGTGGTTGCCGATTACGGCGAGGAGAAAATGGATACGCTTTTGTCCATGTTCTTTGAGCTTGAAAAATCTTTTCGCAAATTCGAAAACACACTTTAACTGAAAATTGCGTAAAATAACGGGAACGCCGCGTTTCCGTTATTTCATGTTCTACCCGCAGAACGCATGAATGCGGGATAAAAAAAGAGGTCAAAATGTTAAAGCTAACAAAAATCAAAAAAGATTATAAGGTGGCGCAGGGCGTCGTTCCTGCATTAAAGGGGGTTTCCCTCGAATTCCGCGAGAGCGAATTCGTCTGCATTCTCGGACAGTCTGGTTGCGGAAAGACGACGCTTCTCAATATCATCGGCGGGCTCGATCATTACTCTTCGGGCGATTTGGTCATTCAGGGCAAATCCACAAAAAATTTCAGCGACCGCGATTGGGACGTTTACCGCAACCACCAAATCGGGTTTATCTTCCAATCTTACAATCTCATTCCCCATCAAACGGTATTGGGGAACGTGGAGCTTGCGCTCACGATTGCGGGCGTAAGCAGGGAGGAGCGTCACGAACGCGCGAAGCAGGCGTTGGAGCGGGTAGGGCTCGGGAAGGAGCTCTTCAAACGTCCCAACCAGCTTTCGGGCGGACAGATGCAGCGCGTCGCCATTGCGCGCGCCCTTGTCAATAATCCCTCCATTTTGCTTGCCGACGAGCCTACGGGTGCGCTCGATTCGGAAACGAGCGTTCAGATCATGGAGCTCATCAAAGAGATCGCGCAGGAACGGCTCGTCATCATGGTAACGCACAATCCCGAGCTTGCCGAGCTTTACGCTTCCCGCATCGTCCGTTTAAAGGACGGCGAAGTGGAGTCGGACAACAATCCCTACCATAGCATAGAGGAAGAAGTCCAAATGGAGCACGCGGGTTCTGCAAACGCCGAAGAACCTCAAACGGCGGAAAATCACAAGAAAAAGGGCAAGAAACAGCGCGCCAAAATGAGCTTTTTGAGTTCTTTGGTTCTCTCCGCGCGCAATTTGCTCACCAAAAAGGGTCGCACGATCGTCACCTCCATCGCGGGCAGTATCGGCATTATTTCCGTTTGCCTCGTATTGGCGCTTTCCAACGGTTTCAACAATTACATTAAGCGTACGGAAGAGGATATGCTCTCTTATTATCCCATTTCCATTACGGAAAGCTCTATGGATATGGCGGCGATCATGACGTCGTTTACCTCCCCGCAGGATATGCCCGATATGTCTAAGCTCGACGACAAGGTATACGTAGATTCCTTCCTTACGAGCCTCGGCGGAAAGATGACGGTTACAAATAACATCACCGACAACTATTTGAAATACATATCGGAAATGAACGAAAACTGGTACGGCGCGATCCAGTACGGCTACGGCACTACGGTCGTCAACAATTTGTTCACGCACGTGCAGACCAAGACCTCGAAAATCGAGGATGGGAGTGACGGGAGCGAGATCGTTTTGGACGAAACCGTACGTTCGCTTTCCAATTTGAAGCAGTACTACATCGGGGTCGTCCAACAGGAAGCTCCCGATTACAGCAGTCTTGTCGGCTATGCCGATTTCTTCGGAAACGTCGTATCCCGTATGCCCGGCACGTCGGATTTCACCGACTCCCGTTACGGTATGTACGTACAGTCGCAGTACGACGTGATCGCGGGAGCCTTCCCGCAGAACGCAAACGAAGCGGTGATCGTTGTCGGAAAGAACAACGAAATTTCCGACCTCACGCTTGCCCAGCTCGGTTTATTGGACGAGAAGAAATTCGTTCAGCTCTTCCGCAACGGCGAAAACGGCGGGATCGATCCCGACGGCGAGCTTCCGCCCGAGTCCGTGGTGGGGTTCAGCCAAATCCTTAGCCAAAAATATACGCTGTTTTACAACGACGTTGTATATTCCCGCGATACCGCAAATTATCCCTTAGACGACCCGAAGCTCTCCCTTACAGGCAAATATCCCTTCGTCTATTCGGGCGGACAGCGGGAAAAAGGGGATTTGACGGCAAAGGACGGAGAAGGTATCAACATCAAAGTCACGGGTATCTTGCGCCTGAAAGACGAGCTCACTTACGGGTGTCTGACAAGCGGGCTTAACCTCACCGAAGCAACTATAAACGAATATATTCAAGGAAATATGAAGTCGCAAATCGTCCAGTGGATGAAGGATTCCGCAAAATCGAGCATCGATTTGGGGGATTTAAAAGATATGGATCCCACGTTTGCCGACTATGAAGGGGTACGCCTGTTCTTCCCTGCGGCGGCGAATTTGACCGAGAAGGGGTTCACGCAGCGCACTTTCGGGCAGAATACCGTGTACGTTGCCATTTCGCCCGAGGAAGCGATCCGCGCTTTGGGCGGTGACGATACGGTCAATTCCGTTCATATCTACGCAAAGGATTTC
>CAMUFJ010000035.1 GCA_947088135.1 uncultured Clostridia bacterium | reverse complement strand
AAACGAGCGTCGTCTGACGTAAATTTCTCTTTCTCTTTCTGTTCTTGGTTTCCGCCTTGTGGTTTTTGCCGCCGTGAGGTCTGTTCACCTTACCGCTGCCCGTGAGCCAAAAGCGTTTTTTGGAACCGCTGTGCGATTTCTGTTTCGGCATACTGTTTGTCCTCCAAAATATTTTTATTTCATGTTCACGAATTTTCTTGCGTTTGGATTTCTCGTCATTCTGAGCAAAGCGAAGAATAACACCAAACGAAGTCCGACACAAGAAAATTCCGTGAGCTTGTAACCCTGTTGGTATCTCTAAGTCGTAGGAGCATTGCGCCCCGTCTATCAAAAGTCATTCAGCCGAAGGTATTCGGCAAATTGTGTCCCGCAGCAGAGGGTGAACCTTGCGTTATGCACAACACCCCTGCGGGGTGTGTGCGCAAGGCGAACTAAGCGAGCGCGATGCGAGCGTGACCGAAACGCCGCTCTCCCTTGGTGGCGTTAAGACACCCTCCTCGCGATACGTAATTGCAACTACGCAATAAACTTACTTCTTTGCGGGGGCGAGGATCATAATGATGTTGCGCCCTTCCATATTCATCGGCTTCTCGATGACCGCAATTTCTTTGAGCGATTCGAAAAATCCGTTCATCACGTCCTTTGCGAGCGACGCGTGCGCCATCTGTCTGCCGCGCAGACGAATGGAAACCTTTACCTTGTTGCCCGCCTCCAAAAATTTGGTTGCGTGCCTCGCCTTTACGTTTAAATCGCCAACGTCAATGGTCATGGAGAGCTGAACTTCTTTCAGTTCCACCACCTTTTGGTTTTTGCGATTTTCCTTTTCCTTCTTCGCTTGCTCGAATTTAAACTTACCGAAGTCCATGATCTTGCAAACGGGAGGAACGGCGTTGGGAGAAATTTTAACAAGGTCGAGATTTTCCTCCTCCGCAAGGCGGAGCGCCTCTCTCGGCGACATAACGCCGAGCATTTCCCCCGAAGACGAGATCACACGAATCTCGCGGTCACGGATATCCCCATTCAACTGATTCTGCGTTTTGATAATTTTACACCTCTCGAAAAAAATAAACGGGTCGCACAAGGCAACCCGTGATAATTTTTAACGCGCGGAAAATCCGCGACAGTTCCAAATTGATCGACCCGTAAACGGTGTTTCGCGTACGGAGAGAAGGGTTCACCTCTGCTTGACTTTATTATTTTAGCAAACCCTCCCCCTTTTGTCAACTGTTTTTTGGGGCAATTTCAGTTTTTAGGGGTATCCTTTTTAAAAAATTATCGCTCAGAACGCCTTTTTCGTGTCGTTCTCCTCTTTCAAGAGCGCAATGAATTTTTCCTTTTCCATTACGCCGATATCCCCCTCGCCGCGGCGGCGGACGGACACCGTTCCGTTTTCCATTTCCTTATCGCCGATCACAAGCTTATAGGGCACTTTTTCGAGCTCGGCGTCCAAAATCTTTCTGCCGATTTTTTCCTTTCTCAGATCCGCCGAAGCGCGCAACCCATTCGCCGTCATCAGTTTGACAAGCTCTTCCGCATATCCCGCCGCGCGGTCGGTAACGGGGAGCACGCGCACCTGCTCGGGCGAGAGCCATACGGGGAATTTGCCCGCAAAATGCTCGATAAGGATTCCGATAAAGCGTTCGATAGAGCCGAACACCACGCGGTGGATCATAATCGGGCGGTGCTTCATGCCGTCTTCTCCCACGTAATCGAGATCGAAGCGCTGAGGCATTTGGAAGTCGAGCTGAATGGTACCGCACTGCCAAGTGCGCTTGATGCTGTCCTCCAAATGGAAGTCGATCTTCGGCCCGTAGAACGCGCCGTCCCCTTCGTTAACGGTGTAAGGGAGATGAAGCTCGTCGAGCGCGGTTTTGAGTGCGTTCGTCGCCGCTTCCCAATCCTCGTCGCTTCCCATGCTGTTGTCGGGGCGGGTGGAAAGCTCCACGTGGTACTTAAAACCGAACAGCGAATACACCTCGTCGATAATGCGGACGACGCTCTTGATTTCCTCGGTGATTTGCTCGGGAAGCATGAAAATATGCGCGTCGTCCTGCGTGAAGCATCTCACGCGCATGAGCCCGTGCAACTGTCCGCTCTTTTCATGGCGGTGTACGAGCCCCAATTCGCCCATGCGAATGGGCAGATCTTTATAGCTGTGCGGAGACGTTTTATAGACGAGCATACCGCCGGGGCAGTTCATAGGTTTGATCGCGCAATCCTCGCCGTCGATCTTGGTGGTATACATATTGTCTTTGTAATGATCCCAATGCCCCGAGGTTTTCCAAAGGGAGCGGTTGAGGATAATGGGCGTTTGCACCTCCACGTACCCCTCGCGGCGGTGGATCTGCCGCCAATAATCGATGAGAGTGTTTTTGAGGATCATGCCGTTCGGGAGGAAGAACGGAAAGCCCTTTCCCTCGCCCAAAAGCGCAAAGAGCTTCATTTCCTTACCCAGCTTGACGTGGTCGCGCTTTTTCGCCTCTTCGAGCATTTGAAAATACTCGTCCATTTCCTCTTTTTTTGCGAACGCCGTACCGTAAATACGGGTAAGCATCTTCTTTTTCTCGTCCCCCCGCCAATAAGCGCCCGCGATGGAAACAAGCTTGAACGCCTTGATTTTGCCCGTGGACGGAAGGTGCGGCCCTCTGCACAAATCGGTAAACGCGCCCTGTTTGTAGAAGGAAATTTCCTCCCCCTCGGGCAGATCCTGAATGAGCTCCACCTTATAGTTTTCGCGGTACTTGCTCATGAGCGCAATCGCCTCCTTTCTCGGAAGCGTAAAGCGTTCGATGGGCAAATTGCTCTTCACGATTTTCTTCATTTCCGCCTCGATCTTAACGAAATCCTCCATCGTAATGGGAGTTTTAAAATCGACGTCGTAATAAAACCCGTTGTCGATGACGGGACCGATTGCAAGCTTGCAGGTGGGATACACGGTCTTGATCGCTTGTGCGAGCACGTGCGCGCAGGTATGGCGGTAAACGTGAAGCCCCTCCGGATCTTTCACCGTCACGATTTCGAGCGCGTCGCCCTCCGCAAGCGGCGCGGTAAGATCGCAAAGCCGACCGTTGATTTTTGCGGCGACCGCGGCGCGGGCAAGCCCTTCCGAAATGCGCTGTGCGGCTTCCAGCGCGTTTGCTCCGTCCGCAAGCTCCAAATTGTCCCCGTTTTTCAAAACGATATTCATAACTTTCTCCTTTCATATTACGTCAAACGTAATAACTGTTTTCATCATATTACTCGGCTTTCCATCGGGAAAACCGACCGCAAGACAAACAAAAAACGCCCTGAAAATTACGCCGAAGCGAAATTTTAAGGACGCAAACTAATGCGCGGTTCCACCTTAATTGCCGAGGAAACTTCCCCGACCGCTCTTGTATCGTGTAAAATAGAATATCACGTATCAGGCGGTTTCGTCTGCCGAACACTCTTACGAACCTTGCAGCCGAGGGCTCGCTCTCTGGGAAGAATAGACGGCGCTACTTGTCCTTACGTTAGCGGTTGTGGAATTTGTTTCGATTCCCCAACGGCTACTTTATTGTACGCGGTTTTTTCCCGTTTGTCAAGAAAATATCGCCCGTTCCGCATAATATTTTTGCAAAAAATCCCCGAGCGATTCCTCGACGTCCCCCAGACAATAGACGAATCCCGCGTCGGACAGCAATATCTCCGTTTCGGGGTCTTCCCCGCCCGCAAGGCGGCTTCTTCGAAGCGGCACGAAATTCTCCCCGAACACCGTATTCCCTTTTAAATAGATTTTGTTTTTGCTCTCCCCCACGAGAAAATCGCAAAACCGCTTCAAATCGCCCGAGGCGAACCCGTCCGGCACGTACGAGGCGATTTTTTCCCACTTCTCGCGCAAGGGAGCAAGGCGGAAGGCGTACACCCCGTCCACCGCATAGCGGGAACTACGCCCCAATTTTCTGCGGATATACCCCTTGTCGCTCTCGTAGTCCGCCGCAATGAGCGCGGCGCAGAGAAAGCGCTTTTCTCTTGCGGAAAGGCAAACGCTGAGCCGTTTCTGCAAAAACTCGTACTTGTAGCCGATGCCGATGACCTCGCCGATTTTTTCCGCAAGACGGGCGCGAAACCGCTCCGCTCCCTCGGGAACATTGATATAAAGCGCGGATCGCTCGTCGCCGAAGCTCAATTCCCCGCTTCCTCCCAGCTTTAAAATGGAGTCGTAAAGCACGTTATATAAATAAGTAATGTAGGAGCTATGCTCCCGCCGTTCCGTTACGCTGATTTCTTCCACAACTTTATTGTATGCCACAATTTCCGATTTATTTATGCAACCGAAAAAAGGCGTACGCTTTACGCCGTTCGGCGCGGGAAGCCCCTAAGCGATAATTGCGGTTCAATCGCTTGACATAATTTTCCTGCGGGTGTAAAATAGAGAGAAGCAACAAAATGAGGAGCCTCTATGGACATTAAGACGGTAGAACAAAAATGGCAGGCGCGTTGGGCGAAATCCAAAATCGGATGTTTTGACAAGAAGGACACGGATTCCCCCAAGCAATACGTTTTGGAAATGTTCTCCTACCCCTCCGGCGCAAAACTGCACGTAGGGCACTGGTACAATTACGGGCCCACCGACTCCTATGCCCGCTTCAAAAAAATGCAGGGCTATAACGTATTCCAACCGATGGGATTCGACGCGTTCGGTCTTCCTGCGGAGAATTACGCCATCAAAACGGGCGTTCATCCCAAGGATTCCACCGAACAGAACATCAAGACCATGGAAAACCAGCTCAAAGCGATGGGCGGTATGTTCGACTGGTCGGCGGAGATCAAGACCTGCGAAGAGGATTACTACAAGTGGACGCAGTGGATGTTCCTCCAACTTTACAAACGCGGGCTCGCCTACCGCAAGGAAGCGCCCGTAAACTGGTGCCCCTCCTGCAACACCGTACTCGCCAACGAACAGGTAAAAGAAGGCGCGTGCGATAGATGCGGAACGGAGGTCGTCCGCAAAAATTTAACGCAATGGTTCTTTAAAATAACCGAATACGCGGAAGAACTCCTGATGGGACTCGACACCCTCGACTGGCCCGAAAAGACCAAGAGCATGCAACGCAACTGGATCGGAAAATCGACGGGCTGCGAAATCGAATTCGAATGCGAATCGGGGGACAAGCTCCGCGTGTACACCACCCGTTGCGACACCGTGTACGGCGTCACCTATGTGGTACTCGCGCCCGAACACCCCTTGGCGCGCAAGCTTACCGCTCCCGATCAGGCGGAAGCAGTCGAGGCCTATATTGCGGAAACCTCGAAAGCGAGCGAAATCGACCGCCTTTCCTCCGCGCGCGAAAAGACGGGCGTATTCACGGGCTCTTATTGCGTCAACCCCGTAAACGGCCGCAAAATCCCCGTCTATCTCGGCGACTACGTGCTCGCAAGCTACGGCACGGGCGCGGTGATGGCAGTGCCCGCGCACGACGAGCGCGACTTTGAATTTGCAACCAAATATCAGCTACCCGTCGTTCAGGTCATTCAAAAGAAAGGCGGCGAAACGCCCATTCCCTTCTGCGAGGACGGTATCGTCATCGGTTCGCTCGGTTTTGACGGAATGTTCGGCGAAGAAGCGCGCGAGGCGATCTCCGCGCACATCGCAAAGCTCGGCAAAGGCGGCAAAAAGGTAAACTACCGCTTGCGCGATTGGCTCGTATCCCGTCAGCGCTATTGGGGCGCGCCCATTCCGGTCGTTCACTGCCCTGCCTGCGGCACAGTTCCCGTTCCCGAAAAAGATCTGCCCGTGCGCCTTCCCTACGACGTGGAATTCCGCCCCGACGGAAAATCCCCGCTCGCCAAGCACGAAAAATTCATGCATACGGCTTGCCCCGTCTGCGGAGGCGACGCCGCGCGCGATCCCGACACCCTCGACACCTTCGTATGTTCGAGTTGGTACTATCTGCGCTATCCCGACTCCCGCAACGCGGACGAGCCCTTCAATAAGAAAATTGTGGATAAAATGCTCCCCGTCGACACCTACGTGGGCGGTGCGGAACACGCCTGCATGCACCTCCTCTATGCGCGCTTCTTCACCAAAGCGCTCAGAGATATGGGTTATTTGAGCTTCGACGAACCCTTCAAACGCCTCGTGCATCAGGGCGTGATTTTAGGCCCCGACGGCAACCGCATGAGCAAATCGCACGGGAACGTCGTTTCCCCCGACGAATACGTGGAAAAATACGGCTCGGACGCCTTCCGCCTCTACCTCATGTTCGGCTTCTCCTATACGGAGGGCGGCCCTTGGAACGACGACGGCATTAAGGCAATCGCCAAATTCTTAGACCGCGTGGAAAAGACGGTTATAAAGGTAAGCGCGTATCCCGCGGAAACGCGCACTGCGGGCGCGGAGGAAAAAGCGCTTGCCTATGCGCGCAGTTTTGCCATCTCCCGCATCACGCGCGACATGGAGTGCTTCTCCTTCAATACGGCGATCGCGCGCCTCATGGAGCTCTTGACCGCGATCGGAAAATACGACGCTCTTCCCCAAAAGGACACCTCGCTTTTAAAGAGCACGGTCAGAGATTTTGTGCTTTTGCTGGCGCCCTGCGCCCCCCACGTTGCCGAAGAACTCTTCGAAATGACGGGCGAGAAGCAATCGGTGTTCGAACAGCGTTACCCCGAAGCCGACCCCGCCGCACTCAAACTCGACGAGAAGGAATACGCCGTTCAGATCAACAGCAAGATCGTCTGCCGCGCCTCCTTCCCCGCGACCGCTTCGAGCGAAGAAATCCAAAGTCTGGCGCTCGCCCTCGGCGACGTGCAAGCCCGCATTGCGGGAAACCCCGTCAAAAAATGCGTGGTCGTCCCCGGCAGGCTTGTCAATTTGATCGTATAAAATAAAATCCATTCAAAAAGCGCCGATCAATTCGGCGCTTTTTTTAATTCGGAATATACGATTTTCGCGTCGGCAAAACGCAGATAACGCCTGCTCTTCATGCGCAGAACGGCGCGTTCCAAAAAGAACAGGTCCACCGCTTCCCACAAAAACACCCAAGCAAAGATGTCGAGCGCCTCGCCGAGCACGGGCACCCATTCGAAAATGCCCAAAGTGATGCCAAGAGTAAGCGTCAACAGCCCGACGATCGCCATGATACAGGACAACACGGCGTTACGGCGAAGCGTTACGGCGTTCTCGAAGTAATGAGCGGAAAAATAATCGTGAAGCGCGTGCGCATAGATCGTTTTTTCCTCTTCGTCGATACAGTCGCTATGGATTTGCAGACAAACGGGCTCGTGCGGAGCAAGCGAAACCGCGCTCTCCATTAAATAGTCGGCTACCTCCCCGCTGATCATGGGGCGGGCGCCCGCGCTGTAAGGCGATAAAAAACCGCCGTCGTCCCGCACCGTCATTTCGATGACCGCTTGCCCTTCCTCATCCCGCACGATCTCCTCTTCCTCCATGCGGCGATCGTAATATCTCTTTAATTCTTTGATGGACTTGATCATGTTCCGCAACCCTCTTTTACGATGTATTTTGCGTATTCTTCCGCAACGGGATACCCCGTCACCCGCTCCATTCCGCCGAAAAAGGCGTTGGAATTGACTTCGCAGACGGTATACCCGCCCCTCCCGTCGAACAGGAAATCGATCCCGCAATAGTCGAGCCTCAACGAGCGCGCGACCTTCGCGCCCAGCTCTTTCAACGCGCCGTCGAGCGGGAAAGGCTCTCCCTTTCCGCCCAGCTCGATGTTGGAACGGAAATCCCCGTCCGAAGTGCGGAGCATGGCGACGCGCGCCTCTCCGCCGATGACGATGACGCGCACGTCCCGCCCTCTGCTGCTCGCAACAAATTTTTGGAAGAGGTGAGGCACGCCCTGCAAGCGGGAGGCGAGCGCGAAGAGTTCCTCGCGCCCCGCGGCGAGATACACCCCTTTCCCGAGCGAGCCGTAACACGTTTTCACCACGAGCGGAAATCCGAGCTTTCGGGCGACCCCCTCCAACAGCTCTTCGGAAACGGGCTCGTCGGAATAGCACAGCGGGGCGAAATAGCTGTCGGGAAACGGGATCCCCTCCCCCGCAAGCGCGGTGAAAGTAGCCATTTTGTCGTCGCAGACGGCGACGGCGGAAGCGCGGTTAAATAGACGCATTCCCGCCCTTTCGAGAAGTTCGCCCGCGTACCGATCCTTATCGAGATACACGCAGAAATCCCCGAACGGCTGAATTTCGACCTTGCTCTTACACAGTCCGGCGGATAAAATATTGCGCTTGATCTGCACGCAGACGCCCAACTTTTCAAGCGCTTCTTTGAGCCGTTTGGGCTGATAGAGCTCGCTCTCGCTCTGCGTGTAAGCGTTGATTAAAATAGTTCCTGTTTTCATAAAATAATGAAAGGGCGGGAAATATCCCGCCCGTCTTTCTTAACAAACTACGCGCAGCACCGACTCCACTTGGGCGAGCCCCAATGCGTTGATCTTGTCTACCGTGTTGCGGACGGCAAGCTCGCGCGTTTCGTGCGTGACCAGGGTGATCGCCGCCGTATCGCCCTCTTTTGCGGACTGCAAAACCTCCACGAAGGAAATGTTGTTTTTGGCAAACAGAGCCGTGATCTTGGAGAGCACGCCCGTCTTGTCCGACACGCGCAAACGCAAGCAATACGCGCTCGTAAAGTCGCTCTGGAATTTCACGTCCCCGTCTGCGTCCTCGGTGTTTTTAAAGGTGGAATAGCGGTTTTCGGAATGGGTCGCCGCGTAGATGACGTCGCTCACGATCGCACTGCCCGTGGGAAGCGCGCCCGCGCCCCGCCCGTACAGCATAACTTCGCCCACGGAATCACCTGTTATGTAAACGGCGTTGAAACTGTCGTTTACCGAAGCGAGCGGGTGTCCCTTGCGGACGAAAGTCGGGTGAACGCGCACCTCGATCCCCGCGTCCGTCTGCTTCCCGATCGCAAGAAGCTTCAAGCAATAGCCGAGCTTTTTTCCGTCGGCGATGACTTCCTGCGTGATATTCGTGATCCCCTCGCGGAACACCTTGGAGAAAGGGACTTTGGTGTGGAACGCGAGCGAAGCGAGAATGGATAGCTTATACGCCGCATCGAACCCTTCAACGTCCGCCGCGGGGCTCGCTTCCGCATAGCCAAGCCTCTGAGCCTCGGCAAGCGCGTCCTTGTACGACATCCCCTCCTCGCTCATCTTTGTTAAAATAAAGTTAGTCGTGCCGTTGATGATGCCCATCATCGACGTGATCTCGTTTGCCTGCAAGCCGTCGAGAAGAGTGCGGATAATAGGCACTCCGCCCACGCAGCTCGCCTCGAAATACAACCCCGCATTGTGAAGCTTGGCTACCCGTTCGAGCTCGTGGGAATACTTGCAGAATAGCTCTTTGTTGGAGGTGACGACCGTCTTGCCGGCGCTGAGCGCCGCAAGCACGTATTCCCGCGCCGCGTCTACGCCGCCGATGACCTCGATGACGATGCTCACGTCGGGGTTGCTAACCACCTCTGCGATGTTCGTCATGATCTTCTCTTCGGGCACGCCGAGCGAAATCGCACGCTCGCGGTTGAGCTCCAAAACGCATTCGACGGAAACGTCCGTCTTCTGCGTTCTTTGGAAAAACTCCCGTTTTTTCGTTAAAATTTCGTATGTGCCGCCGCCGACTACGCCGAGTCCGAGTATCGCAACTCCAACTTTTTTCATTTTGCCTCCTCCGAGCTGTTCAAATCATATAAATATTTCAAGCCGTACAAAGTCAAGGTCTTATCGATCACGTCGATGCATTTCGTCTGTTTTGCGATAATTTCGGAGAACCCGCCCGTCGCAATGGTCATAACGTCCTTTACGCCGAGCTCCGATTTGATTTTTTTCACGATGAATTCAACGAGCCCCGCAAAGCCGAACACGATCCCGGCCTGCATATTCGTAACGGTGTTCGTTGCGATCACGCTCGGAGGCGCTTCGATCTCCACGCGCGGAAGCTTCGCCGTTCCGCTCACCAAGCTGTCGAGCGACCCGCGAATCCCCGGCGCGATCACTCCGCCGATAAATTCGTATTTTGCATTGAGCACGTTAAACGTCGTTGCCGTGCCGAAATCGACTACGATCATGGGCTTGCCCGCGCCGTATTTGCGGATCGCACCCACGTTGTTTACGATTCGATCCGCCCCGACCTCGCGCGCATTGTCCGCCCGCATGGAGAGCCCCGTTTTAAGTCCGGGAGCGATCTGCTTGGGAATAATGCCCAAATAAAGGTTGAGCATTTTCTCAATCGTATAGTCCAAAGAAGGCACTACGGAAGAGAAGATCCCCCCCGTAACGTCTTTTGCGGAAAGTCCGTTTACGTCGAGCATGCTCGTAAGCTGCGCGCCGTATTCGTCCGACGTGCGTTTTAAATCGGTCGCCATGCGGAAAGAGAATTTGAGTTGCTCCCCGTCGAAGATGGCATATTTAATATTCGTATTTCCAACGTCGATACAAATGATCATATTTCTTTTTGTTCCGTCTGCTCCGCCTGCCCTTCCGCTTGTCCGTCCGCTTCGGGAACTTCCGTTACGGGGACTTCCGCCTCGGGTGCGGACTTGCTTTTCGCGACTCTCGCGCGGACTTGCTTTTCGGTAACGAGCACGACGCGGTGAAGCGCAGGCGCGAGAACCAAATTGAGAGCAAATTCGAGAAAGAAGTTAAAGGTGACGATTCCCACCAAAATAAAGACAAACACGTTCATTCCCGCAAAATTTTCGAAGCCCTCGATTGCGGAGAGCTCGTCGCGGAAAATGCCGATCGTCCCGCTCATGCAAAGACAGCCGAGAATAAACAGCCCCGTATTGAGAACGGGTACGATTCCCGCCGCAACAAAGGTTGCGCCGAGCTCGCTCTTTTTGGCGACCAACTTGAACAATATCCCCGCTACCCCGCCCGCGACCGTCGTTTTCAACAGACAAATCAGAGTGGTGACGACGGGATTGTACGTCCAAAGCGTGGTGTTGAAGAGCGTGGGAACGGTGATGAGCTGGGCTAAAATGATAATACCGCTGATAAAGCCCAACAGCGCCCCCGCGATCGGCCCGAGGAGTATCGCCCCGAGGACAATGGGTATCAGCGAAAAGTTCAGCTGTACCTGCCCGATCGCAACGGTACCCAAAGCGAGTTGCAACACAAGTACGAGCGCCAAGAGAACGCCCAGCGTGGCAATGTTCTTTGCCGAGAAGAAACGGTTACGTTTCATATTCAGTTACCTCCATCGGATTTGCGTCCCGCAATATCCGTGAAAAAAAATGTATTCGGATCCTCCCCTTGGCGGATAAAACCGTTTCCGTGTTTTTCCGCTTCGCCCGCAGCGAACACTGCGGGCAAGGAAAGGATTCTAAGATATTATATCAAATTTATACGCCTTTGGCAACTAAATAAGAACATTTTTCCGCGCGGGCACATAAGATTTAATATAAAACCGCAGAACGAACCATACATACTCTGCGGATATTTAGGAGGAAAAACCATGAGTTGCTGTTTACAAGGCAATAACTATCTTTGGATTCTCATTATCCTGCTCATTCTCGGCACGTGCGGAAACGTATTCTCTTCGAGTACCTTTTCCGGCTGCGGTTGGCCCGTGCTCGCCGCCCTTGCATATTGTATGTGCAAAAACGGTACGCTCGGCTCGCTCGTAAACAAAATCTGCGGTTGCGGCTGCGGCTGCGGTTGCGGCGACTAAGTGCCGGAATTCCGCAAAGAATGATCTACCAAAAAACCCGCCTGCTTTTTGCAGGCGGGTTTTATCGTTCCGTCGTTCACCGTATCGACTTGTATAACAGCAATGCCGCGACGCTCTTTGCGTCACGCAGTACGCCGTTTTGCGCCATCGCAAAGGCTTCCTCGGCAGGGATCATTTCCAAATCGAGAAATTCCCCTTCGTCCAAACGGCTCTCTCCGCGCGTTACGCCGTGAGCGGCATACAGATATATTTTTTCGTTCGTGTAACCGGGCGAGGGATACAGTACCGTTAAAAGGCTCAGCCGTTCCGCTCGGAAACCCGTTTCCTCCGAAAGCTCGCGCATGGCGGCAAGCATGGGGTCCTCCCCCTTTTCGAGTTTGCCTGCGGGAATCTCCAACAGTTCTTCGCCGTAGGCGTAACGGTATTGCCTTACAAACGCAATCTTCCCCCCGAACTCGCAGACGACGGCGGCGCCGCCGGGGTGTTCCACAAGCTCGCGTTTGCACGGTCTGCCGTCGGGAAGCTCCGCCTCGTCGCAGCGGACGTTGATGATCTTCCCCTCGTATACCGAATGTTTTTTGATCGTCTTTTCGCCGAACTTCAAAACGCGCCCCCTTAAAGCTCGCCCGCAAGCGCGAAAATTTTATCGCTCTCTTCGGATTCCTCGTTGATATAGCGCAGGAAATAGCGGTATCCCGCCAAAACGGCAACGATCTCCTCCGCGTCCTTTCTCCCGATCGCCGCCAAAAGCTCTGGGAAAATGCGCTCCGCCGCTTCCTGCTCCTCTTCTCTCAGCGCAACGGCGGAAATCCGCGCGCGCTCCTCGGTACACGCCTTGGAGAGCTCCTCCATGATTTGGTTTTGCTTTTTCTCCACGCGGTCGAGATAGGTCTTTCTTCCGCTGTCGGGGAAGCAGTCGCGCACGATATCGCGGAAAGGTCGCACCATGCGCTCCGCAAAAATTTCATAGCTCGCCGTAAAACTGCCGTCCTTATAGAAATAGCGCAAAAGAAAATCGTTCAGCTTCATCACGCCCGCATCCAGCTCCACAAGCACGCAGAACACAAACGCGAGGATCTCCTTCCGCTCGTGGGGCAGATAGGCGATGCCGTGCGCGCTCCCCCGCTCGGCGGGATAGCGCAGATAAGAACGCTTGGCCGCGCCGTAATCGAAGCCGTCGGTGGCGGCGGTAAAAAAGTCGGTAAGCTCCCCGCTCGCCGCGATCGTCCTCAGCACGCCCGCGATCCTGCTCGGCGCAAGCGAATAAGAACCGTTTACCAACTCGTCGCAAGCGGCAAAAAATTTCTCGATCCTCGAATATTTGTCTTCCATGTTCCGTCCTCCGCGCTGATTTTTCCAAAAAATGGGCAACAAGCCCGTATTTCTTCTCTATTATAGCACAAATTATAAAAATTGTTCAAGAATTTTTCCGAAATATCTTGATTTTATCCCGAAATTTAGTTATAATAGAGAAAACTCATATTTTGGGGAGGAATCACCGATGAAATCCATTACCATTTCGCTTGAAGTTGCACAGAGAGTAAAAGAATTCGTTGCCATCACGCAGAACTGCGCTTTTGAAATCTTGCTGAAAAGCGGCAAATACGTCGTAGACGCGAAATCCATACTCGGTATTTTCAGCCTTGACCTTTCGAAACCCCTCACCGTCGAAATTTATTCCGACGACTGCGCGGAGCTTCTCGGCGAACTGAAAAAATTCGCGGCTTAAATACCGCAAGCGGTTAAGAAAGCGTAAGCCGCCGTATCAAATATCGGCGGCTGTTTTTTGTTCGGAAAAAATTCTCTTCACAAAGGAAATTCGGGCGATATGCAAATCAAGGGCGAAACACTCGTCAACAAATTAATTATGCTCTTCGTCTTCGATAAGATGGAGAGTTCTCTCTCTGAGAGAACGTTGATCGATATGTGCACTTCGTCCAACGAGTGGCTCAATTATATGGATTGCACCCTGCTTATTTCCAAGCTCGTGTCGGACGGATTTATCTGCGAGATTCCGGGGAACGACGATCCCCTCTACACCATCACGCCCGAGGGAAGAGAAACGCTCGCAAACTTCTACATCAACATTCCGCGCAGTACGCGCGAGGACATTTCCCGCTTTGTAAAGAACAACGGATCGAGATTCCGCACCAAACAGGAATGCAAGGCAGACTATTATCAAAACAAAGACGGCACCTATACCGTATTTTTAAAGATTCTTGCCCCCATTCAGCCCATGTTGGAGCTTAAATTCGTCATACCCGACAAAAAGACCGCCAACACCATCTATAAAAAATGGGAAGACAAGGCTTCGGAGCTCTATTCCGTGGTATACGAAACGTTGGTAGACTAAATTAAGGAGGTAAAACATGATTACTTATTCCACAAAGGGAACGTGCAGTAAACAGATCATTTTCGATTTGGATGAGGAAAACCGCATTCACAACGTAAAATTCATCGGCGGATGCAGCGGCAACCTGCAAGGAATCAGCAAGCTGGTAGACGGTAAAACGCCCAACGAGGTCGTGCCTCTCTTGCGCGGCATCCGTTGCAAGCAGAACACCTCCTGTCCCGATCAGCTCGCGCAAGCGCTGACCCCCTATTTAAAATGACGAAAAGCGGACGCTTGTCCGCTTTTTTCTTTGCTAAAAGTCCGCCTATAATTTTCCTAAAAACCGCACATAATAGCGGTATGACCATTCTATACGTGTTGTTTGCGGTATACATTTTTGCCGTCAATTTTTACGCGTTCCACCTGTTAAAGGAGCAAAAGGAAACTGCGGAGGACGGCGGCGGAACGCGCAGAGGCGACGGAAAACTCATTCTCTCCGCCATTATGGGCGGTGCGATCGCCGTTTACGTCGCCATGTTCGTTATGCAATTCCGCCTCGGCAACCTGCTGTTCATGATCCTAATGCCGCTCATCGCCGTTTTAAACGTGTACTGTTTTTATCTCGCCTTTCGCGGAATTTATTTTTTGCCCTAATCCCCGCAAGGGCGATAGCCCGAATACGCATCCAACCATTTGGCAACGCCGTCTTCCTCGCAATACCCGATGACGCCCGTTGCTTTTTCTTTCAGCCAGCCGTCCGCATTCATCACGGCATACTTTTCGTCGCATACGTCGAACATATCCGAATCGTTGGAAGTGTCGCCGAAACAAACCACCCGCTCGAACCCGAGGCGTTTTTTCAGGAAAGTAACGGCGGTCGCCTTCGACGCCTCCCTCGGTGAAATCTCCATCCAAAAATCGTTTTGATAGGTTTCCTGATGAAATATACAGATGACGCGCGGATCGTATTTCAAGATATTCCATGCGCTTTCAAGCTGACCGCGCGGCCCGATACATTTCAAGTAGAACACCTTGCCCGCGACCGACTCCCACTCGTCCGTAACCGCCTTCAACCTGTCGTCGCCGTGGCGGCGGGACAAATAGCGAAGCATTCCCTCCGTTTCCCCGCCTGCGCGCCAAACAATGCGCTCCACCGAGCCCTCGATGCTGAACACGAAAGGAAGAATTCCGTGATCTTTGAGCACGGAAAGAACGTAGCCCTTGCACGCGTCGTCGAAAAAGCTTGCGCGCAGAACTTCCTTGTTTTTAAAGTCATATATGAGCCCGCCGTTATATAGAATGGCAGGCATGGCAAGCGTAAGCCCTTCCACGGCATGAAAGGCGCTCACCGCGGCACGCGCCGTGGCAAACGTAAACGGCATCCCCGCGCCGATCAGCCGATTGAGTTTTTCACGGCTGTACGCGGAAATTCGTTCCTCGCGCGTCAATAAAGTTCCGTCCAAATCGGACACAAATAACGTTTTCACTCTCTACTCCGTTTTCGCCTCTACCATAATTATATCATAGATTCCAAAATTGTGCCCGCAAATAACGGCATGTTTTTTCGGAAAAAAAAGAAAATTAAGGAAAATTACGGCAAAAACGGTAATTTTCGGACGGCGCAAAAATAACCCGAGAAAATTTGAAAAAAATGCAGAAACGTGCCTTAAAACAATTGACTAATCGAAAGTAATTTGATAAAATATACAAGCGTTGACGAAATGCGGGTGTAGTTCAATGGTAGAATTCCAGCCTTCCAAGCTGGCCGCGTGGGTCCGATTCCCATCACCCGCTCCATTTTTCGCAAGAGACGAAAAGCTTCTTGACGAAGTCATAGTTATGCGCCTGTAGCTCAGGTGGATAGAGCAACGGCCTTCTAAGCCGTGTGTCAGGAGTTCGAATCTCTTCAGGCGCACCAAATATATGGCGGGTGTAGCTCAGTTGGTTAGAGCGCCAGATTGTGGCCCTGGAGGTCGTGAGTTCGATTCTCGTCGCCCGCCCCACTTTTTGGGGTGTAGCCAAGAGGTTAAGGCACCGGATTTTGATTCCGGCATTCGTTGGTTCAAATCCAGCCACCCCAGCCATTCGGCCCATTAGCTCAGACGGTAGAGCACTTGACTTTTAATCAAGGTGTCCCGAGTTCGAATCTCGGATGGACCACCACATATGCACTTTTAGCTCAGCTGGTAGAGCAATTGACTCTTAATCAATGGGCCCAGGGTTCGAGTCCCTGAAAGTGCACCAAAAGAGTATAATCCGAACTCTATACTTGTTACAAGTGAGTGGTTCGG
>CAMUFJ010000034.1 GCA_947088135.1 uncultured Clostridia bacterium | reverse complement strand
TTTCAAAGATTATCGACTCGCCTTATCTGCGAAGTCTATTGTAGTATAACATTTTTGCCTTATCATGAAAATTTTTCCGCTTTTTCCGCAAGAAACTCATACGCCGCTTTAACCTCGCCCAAATCGCCGTAATCGCCCCCGTAATTTTCGATCAAGACGTCCCCTTTGAATCCGATATCCCGCAAACGGGAAAAAAGTTCGTCGAAATCGAACGTGCCCCGCCCCGGAAGGCACATTTTGCCGTCCGCGCCAAGATCGCTTGCATGAACGTAGGCGAGCGACTCCCCCATTTCCTCCAAATAATCCCGATACGGATATCCGCTCAAACGCGCCTGCTTGACGTCGAGCACACCCAAGAGAGAAGGACAGCGCGTTTTGAGCGCGCGGAACACGCCGGGGCGGTTATAATAAGCCCATTCCACGTTTTCAAGACACAGCTTTACGCCGTACTTTCCGCATTCGGCGCAGAGTTTTACAAGCGCGTCCGCACGTTTTGGAAGATCCTCTTTAAAACTGCGCTTCATGCGCGCCAAACCGTGAAAGGAGTAGTATTCCGCGCCTAAAATTTTAGCGGACGAGAGAAACCGACGCAGCCATTCGTATGCGTCGTTTAAAACGCGCGGATGTTCGGAAAAGAGCTGCGGCTCGAACTGCGTATCCAACGCGTGCAGAGAATTGACGCGGACGCCCCCCGCTTTGCTCTTTAAAAGGCGCGCGAATTTCCCGCCGTATTCGCAAAAAGAAGTTAAAAAGACTTCCGCCTCCTTTACGCCCCATTCCGAGAGGAGCGCAAGCGCGTCCTCGGTGTTGACACGTAAAAAGAGCGAAGCCGTAGAAACGCCCGCTCTCATACATTACCCGCTTTGCTTATTTGCAAATGAAATTGCATACGATGCCCTCATCGTAATCGCCGAAGCCCCGCCCGAAGAGAGTAAACCCTCCGCGGTTTTCCGCGTCGTCGGGAACGGAAATCCTCAGCCTGATCCTGCTTCCCGTTTTGATATTCAGCTCGTCCACCGTGGTATCCGAGGTCTTCACCCCGCCGATGAAGGAGCCCTCGCGGTTGACGGTGACGATCACCTTTTTCCCGTACTGCCCTAAATTGCCGTACCACCAAGAGGGATTGCAAGTCCCCGCGCGGTCATTATATTCACCTTTACTCGTATAAATGCCCAGCTCATGCCCGTTTACGGCGAAATGGATATCGCTCGGATAAAAAGTCGCGTAGCCGGGCGCTTCCGAAGCGATCTCCAAGGAAAATTGCAATTCCTCCAAGCTTCCGTCCGTCGGCAGATAGTTGGGCACGAGATATTCCACGTAACCGTAACCCAGCCACAAAATGCCCGCCTTGATGCGTTCGGGATAGGAGAAGCACGCGGGATCGTCGAACCGTCCGACAACGTGTTCCTTGGTCGCAAGCCCGCAGGTTGGATGAACGAAATAATCGGCGTAGTGCCCGATGTCGATATGCGCCGATTCCACCCTGCCTTCCGTCTGCGGACGGCTGACGAGATCGACGATGATTTTATCGGTCGCGAGCGAACAGATCTTCTGCGTACCGCGCACCCCCGAAGAGGTGGAAATGTCGATCAGCCCCGCCGCGTGCAATTTCTTTACGTGTGCGGTGATCGCGCCGTTGGAAACGTCGAAACGTTTAGCGAAATATGCGAGATTGAGTTCCCCCTTATGCAACAGCTCGTCGAGAATTCCAAGACGAACCTCCGAGTCGAGCGCTTCATACAAAATTTTGCCTTGTTTAAAATCCTTCAAGTAGATCATAGTAAAACTCCTTCATTATTATAGCTCATTCAGGCAAAAATGTCAATACCTCCCGCGCAAAAAGATAGAATGCTTAAAAAAAAATTAAAATAAATAGCAAAAACCCGAGCAAACTCGGGTTTTGTTACAATATATACCGTGAGGTTACAAGCCCGCAAAGCTTTTCGGAACGAAAAGTCCGCGAAACTCATCTCACGTATTTCTCCACCCTCACGGCGATTGCGGAGGAAAAGACGAATTTCACGGCGTCGGGAATAAGATACGGCACAACGCATACGGTGAGCGCGTAAACGAACGTACAGTCATAGATGAGCACGAACCACGCCGTTCCGAAGAGGTAGCAAACCGCCAGCCCCAAAATGCTCGCGCCGTAGAAGATCGCCGCCCTTCCCCACTTATTCTTTACGGGAAGCATTTTAAAGAGCGCGGGAAACAGCGCCAAAAACGCAAAGCCGAATATGTAACCGCCCGTCGCGCCCATGAGCGTGGCGACGCCCGCCTTGAAGCCCGCAAACACGGGAATGCCGACAAGCCCCATAACGAGATACGCCGCAACCGCCGCCAAAGCACGTTTCCAGCCCATCAGCGCGCCGATGAGCGCAACCGCAAACGTTTGAAGCGTTACGGGAATTGCCGCAACGGGCACGGAGATCCATGCGCAAACGGTAATGAGCGACACACTGAGCGCAATATACGCGATTTCGCGCGCAACGCTCCGCCGAACGGGCTTTGCCCGCCGACCCGATTTTACTTCGTTCATCGTTATTTTACCTCTTTCAAATATCTTTCCAAATCCCGCACGCGGTCAATCTCTTCCCAAGGGAAGCCCTTTCTGCCGAAATGCCCGTACGCGGAAGTAGCCGCATACACGGGACGGCGCAGATTGAGCGCGGAAATGATCGCCGACGGGCGAAGATCGAACTCCTTTTGCACGATACCCGCAAGCTCGTCGTCGGGAAGCTTTCCCGTGCCGTAGGTGTTTACGAACACCGAAACGGGATGCGCGACGCCGATCGCGTAAGCGACCTGCAACTCCATTTCGTCGGCAAGCCCCGCCGCCACCATGTTTTTGCAGATATAGCGCGCCATATACGTTGCGCTCCTGTCCACCTTAGTGGGGTCTTTTCCCGCAAACGAACCGCCGCCGTGCGCGCACCGTCCGCCGTAGGTATCCACCACGATCTTTCTGCCCGTCAGACCGCTGTCCCCCTCCGGCCCGCCGATGACGAACTTCCCCGTGGGATTGATGAAATATTTGGTATTTTCATCTAAAAGACGGGCGGGAACAACCTCGTTTACGAGATATTTTTTAATATCCTCCGCGATCTGCTCCTGTCCGACCCCTTCCGAGTGCTGCGTGGAAACGACGACCGTATCCACGCGGACGGGACGGTTGCCTTCGTACTCCACGGTGACTTGCGTCTTTCCGTCCGGACGGAGATAGGGAAGCTTCCCGCTCTTTCTGAGTGCGGTGAGCCCTTCCGCGAGCTTGTGGGCAAGCATAACGGGAAGAGGCATCAACTCCTCCGTTTCCCGGCAGGCGTAGCCGAACATCAAGCCCTGATCGCCCGCGCCGAGCTCGTCCTGTTCCCCGCCGCCCGCTTTTTTTTCTTGGGAAGCGTCCACGCCGAGCGCGATATCCGCCGACTGCCCGTGTACGAGCTGTAAAATACGGCACTTATCGTAAGCAAAATCCCCGAAATCGTAACCGATTTCCCGAATGACGGAGCGCGCGATCTTCTCGTAATCGACCTCCGCGCCCGAAACCTCCCCCGCGATGAACAGGGTGTTGTAAGCCGCGCAGCATTCCACCGCGGAACGCGCGTGTTCGTTCTTTTTCAGTAATTCGTCTAAAATACTGTCTGCAATGCGGTCGCACACCTTATCGGGGTGTCCTTCCGTCACGCTTTCGCTTGTAAAAAACCGTTTCATGTCTATCCTCTATCTTTCTTCTACCGCATTATAGACGATTGAGGCGAAAAAGTCAAACAAACTGACGGCTCGACTTGCTTTTTTCGATGAAAAGTGGTATAATCCGCGTATGGAATGCAGGCTGTGCCCCGTTGCGTGCGGGGCGGACAGAGAAAGACAAACGGGCAGGTGCGGCGTGAAGGGGCTTACGGTGGCGAAATACTACCTGCACCCCTACGAAGAGCCTCCCGTTTCCCATAAAAACGGCAGCGGAACGGTGTTCTTCGGCGGGTGCGCCCTGCGGTGCGCATTCTGCCAGAATTACGAGCTCTCGCGCGCAGAACGGGGAAAACCCGTGACCCCTAAGGAGCTCGCCGAAATTTTTCAAGAGCTCGAAGACGCGGGCGCGGAGAACGTCAACCTCGTAACGCCCGACCACGTTTCGAATCTCATTGCCGAAGCGCTTGCCCTGCGCAAGCCCCGTGTGCCCGTAGTGTACAACTCGGGCGGATACGCAAAAACGGAGGCGCTCGAAGAGATCGCCCCCTATATAGACGTTTGGCTGCCCGATTTGAAGTTCTATTCCCCCGCCCTTTCAAACCGCTACACGGGAAGAGCCGATTACTTTGACTACGCGGGCAAGGCGATCGCGTTCATGGCGCAAAAGCCGATGCAATTCCGCGAGGACGGAAAAATCCTCTCGGGGATCCTCGTGCGCCACCTCGTGATGCCGGGGTGCTCGTCCGATTCGTTAAAGGTACTCGACTTCTTAAAGCAAACGCTTCCCGAAAACGTTCCCCTCTCCCTTATGCGCCAATATACGCCCATGGGAGAGATTACGGGCTTCCCCGAGCTCAACCGCCCCGTCACGGCGCGGGAATACGGGCGCGTCGTAGACTACGCCCTGTCGCTCGGCTTCGAAAACCTCTACACGCAGGAAAAGGACAGCGCGCAGACCGCGTTTATTCCCGCGTGGGACTTTTAACGCGCGTTACAAATTGTCTTTGAGCTTTACCAATTCCTTGGTAAGGCGGGCGCATTCGTCGGGAGAAGCGTATTTCAAACGCTCTTCCAGCGCACGGATCGCCTGTAACCGTTTATTCATATCCCCTATTTTTTGCATATTAAGGTGAATTATGCTTGTAAGTCTTGAAAACATAAGCTACGGCTATACCGATCTCCGCATCGTGGAGAACGTTTCCTTTGCCGTGAACGAGGGCGAGCGCATCGGTTTGCTCGGCGGAAACGGCGAAGGGAAGACCACCCTTATCAAACTCATGCTCGGATATCTGACGCCCGACGCGGGCACGGTTTTGAGAAAGAACGGCATTCGCGCGGGATACTTGGAGCAGAGCGGCGGTTTTGAAGGAAACGACACCGTGGAAACCGCCATGCGCCGCATCTTCCGCGAGGACGAAGAGCTCATCGAACGTCTCAGGGAAACGGAACGGCAGATGGAACGGGCGTCCGAGAACGAGCTGTCCGTTCTCTCCGCCCGCTACGAGAGCCTCAACAAACGCATTGCGGCGCGGGACAGCTATCACTTCGAAGTCAAGATCAAAACGGTTTTGGGCGGCATGGGCTTTCTCGACCGCTTAGACCAGCGCACGGACACCATGAGCGGAGGGGAAAAGACGCGCTTAAAACTTTGCAGACTTTTGCTCGAAGAGCCCGATTTACTCGTTCTGGACGAGCCCACCAACCACTTGGATATTAAAACGCTGTTTTGGCTCGAAGAATATCTTTCCTCCTATCGGGGCGCGCTCTTCATCGTATCGCACGACCGTTATTTTTTAGACAGACTCACAAACCGCACCTTGGAGCTGTTGGCGGGAAATCTCGTTTCCTATCAAGGCAACTACTCCAAATATAAAATTTTGCGGGAGGAACGCTATAAGCGTTTGGAACGGGAATACGAAAAACAGCGGGAAGAAATCGCTAAACTTCAAGATTACGTGGACAGAAACATCGTGCGCGCCACCACGGCAAAGAGCGCGCAGAGCCGCGTAAAACAGTTGGATAGAATGGAGCTTTTGGAAAAACCCGTGCTTCCTCCCCCGCCTCCGCGCTTCCGCTTTGCGTACGAGGAACGCCCCTACGAACGGGTGCTTCACGCGGAAAAATTCGATTTGACGGCGGGCGGAAAAGTGCTTTTAAAGGACGCGGAATTTACCTTGATGCGCGGGGAAAAGTGCGCCCTTCTCGGGGAAAACGGCACGGGAAAAAGCACCCTCTTAAAATATTTTCTCTCCAAGAACCCCGCCGTGCAGTTGGGCAGATTCGCAAAAATCGCCTACTACGACCAAGAGAACGCCGACCTTGACGGGGAAGAACGGGTATTGGAGGCGTTTTGGGGCAAATACTCTCTCCTCTCCCAAACGGACGCGCGAAAGCTTCTCGCGCAAGCGGGGCTAGACGCGGAAGACGTAAACAAAAAAGTGAAAGAGCTTTCGGGCGGACTGAAAGCCAAGCTCGAACTTTCCCTCCTGCAAGCGCGGCGGGGAAACGTACTGTTTTTGGACGAGCCCACCAACCACCTCGATTTGCCCGCAAGGGAAGCGCTCGAAGAAGCGCTCAAAGCGTTCGACGGCACTTTGCTGTTCGTTTCGCACGACAGAAGATTCATCGAGGCGATCGCGACCCGCATCGCCTGTTTGGAAGACGGAAAAATCGTTCTCTTCAACGGCGGATACGAACAATATCTGCAATCTAAAAAAGACGCGCCCAAAAAGGAAGCCCCGAAAGCGGAACAAGCGAAGGAACAGGGCGGCGGATACCGCTCGCGCGCGGAACGGGCGAAGGAAACGCAGAAGCGCACCCGAATCCGAGAGATAGAAACCCGCCTCGAAAATTTGGAAGCCGAGGAGGAAAGCCTGAACGGAGAGCTCGCCGCGAACGCCGCCGACTACACCGCCGTACAAAAAATAACGGCGCGCCTCGATGCCCTGCACGCCGAATCGGATTCCCTCTATGAGGAATACGAAAAATTAATATAGTTATTCACAAATTTTCTTGCTCGCAAGAAAATTTCGTGAGCGACTCTCCTTGTTGGTTTCTCTTCGTTACAGGAGCGCTGTTCTCCGTCTATCAAAAGTCATCACTCATAAGAGCTATTTTTTCTTGCCCCTCTCCCTTTCCCGCATTTCGGTGAAAAAGGACGTGAGCACCCGAGCGCATTCCTTTTCCAAAACCCCGCCCGTAACCTCGACGGTGTGGTTGAGCAGATTCGCGTTTGCAAGCTCGCCCGTAAGGCTTCTTCCCTTTTGCTCGTACGCGCCGAAATATACTTTGTCGATGCGCGCGTTGAGCACCGCGCCCATGCACATGGGGCAGGGTTCGAGCGTGACGTATATCTCCGCTTCGGGCAACCGCCACGACTTTAATTTTTTGCAAGCCTGCTCGATGGCGCGCACCTCCGCGTGCGCCGTCGCCATCTGCTTTTTGGTGCGCAGATTATACCCTCTTCCGATGATTTTCCCGCGATAAACGACGACGGCGCCGATCGGCACCTCGCCTTTTTTTTTCGCTTTTTCCGCAAGGCAGATCGCCTCTCTCATGAATTTTTCTTCCATACGAATTCCGTGAAATCCCTCGCGGCGTTGCCGCACTTTTGTATCAGCTCGGGAAGTGCGTTTTCCCCGAGCGGGTGGGTGCGCCGATCGGAACCCGCCTCCACCGTAAAGGCGGGAATTTTCAGCGTTTCCACGCACCAGTCTTTATATCCTCCCGCGGAGTTCGGCGCTTCCGCCAAGGGGTAGCCCGTAGCCTCGCTGAGAGAAAGGGCGTACTCGAAATCCCGTTTCTCGCGCGCCTCGTCCTGCCGAAACCGCCAATAAATCTCCTCGCCCTTGGTGTGCCAGCTCACGGTGTAGTCCGCCTTGATCTGCTCCGTAAAACGGGCAAGCGCACGGCTCTCGGGTGCGCAGAGCGGCTCGTCGCCGATATACCCCTGCGAAGCGGGCACGCGCACGTTAAACGCGCCCTTGCCCCACTGAGCGGGAAAATTGACGTTCAAATCCACGCAGTCGGCGTTGGCTTTCCAAAGCGAAAAATCGTCGCCGTTCACCCTCAGAAGTTTTTCCCTGCGCGCCCTGTCCCTCACGCTCTCGATGCCGTTCGTGCAAAGAAGCGCGCCGTCGGGATTGACGAGCGGAACAAACCAAACCCCGCCCCTTTCGATCCCGCGCGAGAGATGCTCCAAGGCGAGAAGCGAAGTGACCCACTCCCGCGCGTGCATGGCGTATTGAAAAACGCCGACCTTTCCGCAACGGTCGCCCGCGAAAAAAGCGAATAAATATCTGCCCTCCGCGCTGTTACCGATGATTTGCTTTTCTCCGCGATACGCCGTGTAAAACTCTCTTATCCTGCGATAGATATTCACCGTATCAATCTACGCGTCGGATAAGTTATTTGTGATAAAGAGCTCCGCTGTTGATCATAAAGGCTCTATAAATTTGCTCGGTTAAAATTACCCGCATCATCTGATGGGGGAAGGTGAGCCGCGAAAAGGACAGCAGTTCTTTGGAAGCCGACTTGACCCTCCCGTCCAGCCCGCACGACGAGCCGATGACAAAAGTGATTTCTTCGCCCCGATCGCAAAGCGACTTGATTTTCTCGGCAAGCTCTTCCGAGGAGTGTTGTTTCCCCTCCACGGCAAGCGAGATAACGTGCCCGCGCAGACAGCTTAAAATGCTTTCCGCTTCCTCGGCGGGAGAGCCCTTTTCGGACAGCTCCTTGATTTCCAGCTTACAAAAACGGGAAAGGCGTTTGGCGTATTCCTCCACGCCCTCCCGCCAATAGCGTTCTTTGAGCTTACCCACGCATACGACGTTGATTTTGATCATACGGCGACCCCGAATCCCTGCAACAGAATGAGAAGCCATTGAAGAGCGCACAGCCCTATTCCCACGGCGGAGGCAAGAAAAAACGGCTTTGCATACCGCACGCCCTTCCCCTCCCCCTTGCGTTTACAAAAGAAGACGAGGAAAACGAGCGTCCCCGCCAATGCAAGCGCGGAAAATACGCACAGCGTGATAAACGCGGGCAGGGGCATGACGTCGGTAAACGCGATATCGGCCCCGCTCGGCGAAAAAATCGCCGTGAGCACGAGCACCGTCGCGTTATTGAGGAAGTGCGCGACCGCCCCCGGCAAAATACTGCCCGCACGCAGGGCGAGAAGCGCGAAGCACATACCGCAGATGAACTGATAAATCGTCTGTTCGGGATTGTGGTGAAACAGCGAAAAGAGCGCACCGGAAATGAGCACGGTTGCAACCGTCCCCCACCCGCTCTCCGTCATTTGGCGGGAAAGGATCCCGCGGAACACCGTTTCTTCCAAGACAGCGGGCAACACCGCGATGACAAGCAAGGCGGGCAGAATATTCCAACCGCCGAGCGCCGGCAGAGGCACGCCCTGCACCTTGTACCCGAACAGCCCCAAAAAGTCGGTAAAATAGCCGTTAAGAGCGGACAGCGAAAACATGAGCCCGAATTGAAGCCCGACGGCGATCAAATAAAAATACCACTTACAGCTTCGATAAGTACGCTTCACGGAAACCTTGCTCCGTGCGAAAAACACGGCGGACGCGCCCGCCAAGCACAACTGCGGCAATAAATAGGACAGATAGCGATACCAGTCGGTTTTCGCATACCACCCCTCTTCCTTGCCGTTGGAAATACCGAGAATGATAATGGAAAGAATGAGTGAAAGCACGACGGGAAACAGCGAAGCAAGCGAATAAGTAATTCCCGCTTCGCTCAAACGCCGCGCCTTCAATTCCTCTTCGGAAAGCGGTTTTTGTTCCATACCGATATTATAAGGGAAAAAGCAAAAAAATCCAAACAAAAACTTTGCTTTTTTCCAAAAATATTATATAATATCGGTATGAAACGTATTTCAACGCAAGAAATATCGAACTGCGTGTACCGTTTGGCACGCAAGGCGGGGATCACGCTCACCCCCTCTTGTTTGAACGCGCTCCAAACGGCGAAGGCGCAGGAAACGGGCGCAACGGCGTTTGCGCTCGATACCCTGCTCAAAAACGCGCAAACCGCCCGAACCGAACAGATGCCCGTGTGTCAGGATACGGGCATGAGCGTGGTTCTCGTCGAACTCGGACAAGAGGTCGCGCTCACGGGCGCTCCCCTTTCGGAAGCGGTGAACGGCGGCGTTCGGCGCGCCTATGAGGACGGATATTTCCGCAAGAGCGTGTGCGACCCGCTCACCCGTGAAAATACGGGCGACAACACCCCCGCCCACCTGCACGTGGAGTTAGTAGCGGGCGACAAAGTAAAAATCACCTTTCTCCCCAAGGGCTTCGGAAGCGAAAACATGAGCAGGCTCTATATGCTCACTCCCGCCGAGGGAAAAGAAGGCATTTTGCGCGCGATCGCCGATACGGTAAAAACGGCAGGTTCGCGCCCCTGCCCGCCCGTTTACGTGGGCGTGGGCATCGGAGGCACGTTCGACGGGTGCGCCCTGCTCGCGAAAAAGGCGCTCACGCGGGAGCTCGGAAGCCGAAACCCGCGCGCGGACGTCGCAGAAATCGAGGAAGAAGCATTGAAACGGATCAACGCGCTTTCGATCGGCTGTCAGGGTTTCGGAGGGAATACGACCGCGATCGGCGTTTCCTGCGAAATCGCCCCCACGCATATTGCGGGACTGCCCGTCGCCGTGAATATCCAATGCCATTGCGTGCGTTGCGAAAGCGAGGTGATTTCATGAAGAAATTAGCGTTGCCCCTCTCCGAAGAAACAGCTCTTTCCTTGCACGCGGGCGATTCCGTTCTGCTTTCGGGAACCGTTTATACGGCGCGCGACTGTGCGCATAAGCGCATGATTGCACTTTTGGACGAGAATAAGGAGCTTCCTTTTCCTTACAAGGACGCATTTATTTACTATGCAGGCCCCTGCCCCGCACCCGACGGCAAGGCTTGCGGAAGCTGCGGCCCCACTACCTCTTCGCGCATGAACGTTTTCGCTCCCCGCCTGCTCGACGCGGGGCTCGGCGGAATGATCGGCAAGGGTGAAATGAGCGAGGAAACGCGCGACGCCTTACAGCGCAACAAACGGGTGTACTTTGCGGCAATCGGCGGTGCGGGCGCGCTGTACGGAAACGCGATCGCGAAAGCGGAGTGCGTCGCCTTTCCCGATCTGTTGAGCGAAGCCGTTTACCGCTTGGAGATCACCGACTTCCCCGTCGTCGTCGCGCACGACGCTCACGGGGACACTGTTTATCGGTCTTAAAATCATCAAAATGACAGTAAAAAAACAGCACCGCGCGTGCTGTTTTTTTATTCTTTCTTCCCCCTCTTGCCTCCCCTCCATCAGGGAGGGAAGGCAAGAGGGGTGGCGCGCCTTACCTCGGCAGACCGTGCTTCATGCGGGCGAGGGCGAGAAAAATTTTCGCGGTGACGAACGCGTCTTCATAAGCCCTATGGTGGTTAAAGCCGAATCCGAAATGGTCGGCAACCGTGTTGAGCTTGTAGTTGGAGAGCCTCAGCATTTCCTGCGAAAAAGACACCGTATCGTACTGCTTTTGGTCGAACAGATACCCTTCCTGCTCCCCGTAATAGCGCATAAATTTATAGTCGAACTGCACGTTGTGCCCCACAAGCACGCAGCCTGCGGAGAACTTAAAAAAGTCCGCCACAACGTCGGCGATATCGGGCGCGCCGACGAGCATATCGTCGGAAATTCCCGTCAGCTTTACGATTTCCGAACTGAGCTTTACGGGGCAAGCGACAAAGGAGGAAAACCGCTCGGCGATCTGTCCGTTTTTGATTTTTACCGCGCCGACCTCGATGATCCGATCCATACTGCCCGTAGAAGGCGTATTGTTGAGCCCCGTGGTTTCCAAGTCGAACACCACAAACTCCTTCGATAGAACCTCTTCGGGCAACGCTTCGGCGGTTTCGAACAGCCCGCTCTGCACCAAATCGCCCGTGGGCACCGGGAACACCCGCTTATAGCGCAGAGGAACGGGTTTGGACGGACGCTCCTCGGGAACGAATCCCTCGGGCGGTGCGCCGTAATCGATAAATTTTGCACGGAAGGAAAGCGAACCGTTATAAAGCTCGTTGTCCCCCGTAATGCAAACGCTGTCCCCCGTTTTCAGCCCGCGCACCTTTTCAAGCGTCGCTTTTTTGGTGAAATAGGAAAGGCGGAGCTGTCCCGTCCCGTCCGATACGGTAAGGGAAAAATAGGGCTTCTCCGTTTTGGTCTTGCGTTCCTCGATATAGGAAATACTTCCGCAAACGCTCACGCCCTGCATCTCTTTGGTGAGGTCGGCAATATAAATCGCCCGTTTGGGCTTACCGCCGTCGATTTCCGCATAATCGCACACGGAGAAAAAGCGAGGGCCCGCAACGAATTCGGGGGGCGGAGCTTCCTCGGGAACCAACTCCTCCCGCTCCTTGTGCATAAAGCGGAATTCGCCGTGCCATACCCCGCACAGTCTTCTGCCGAGCTCTTCGCCCAGCCCGTCCAATACGCCGTCGGCGGAAAATTCGCGCTCCACTTCTCCCACGCCGATAAAGAACCGTCCGCCGCCCGTTTCGAGCTCCACGGCAACGTCGCTCGGGGAGATAAACGCCGCCACGGCGGGATATTTTGATTTTAACAGCTCCAAAACGCACGCCCGCACCCCTTCCGCGTCGGGTACCGATTTTACAATTTTGATATCGCCCTTCAACCCCGCGGGCGTATAGCGCTCCGTCACGGAACGGGCATAATCCTCGTCCTCCGTCTTATAGTTAAGGTCGGTGGCGAGATAAAAAGTCGCCCTGTCGCCCTGTACTTCGATTTTCCGAAGCACCGCGCGTGCGAGCCCCTCCGCCCGCCTGATTTCCGTTAAATAATCTTTGCTTCTCATTTCAGATCCTTCACTTGCTCCCGATCAGCCGTTCAAGGCGTTCAAAAAACACCCGCTCGGCGTCCTCCGCCGCCACCTTTTCGTTCTCTTTTCCGCGTTCCATAATGATGCAGTGTTCTGTTCCGCCCGCAATGCCCAAATCGCACCCGCGCGCCTCTCCCGGGCCGTTTACAACGCAACCCATGACCGCAACTTTTAACCGCTTACGCACCCGCTTCACCCGTTCCGAAACCCGCGAAGCAAGCCCGATGCAGTCGTAATTGCACCGCCCGCAGGTGGGACAGGCGACAACGTCCACAAAGTCTTTATCCAAACCGCAGGCACGCAAAATGTTGCGCCCCGCCTCCACTTCTTTCACGGGGTCGTCGGAAAGGGACACGCGAACGGTATCGCCGATCCCGCGCATGAGCAACGTCCCGATGCCGACCGCGCCCTTGATGATCCCCCTCTCGCCGCCGCCCGCCTCCGTAACGCCCACGTGAAGCGGGTAGCCCGTACGCGAAGCAAGCAAGGTATACGCCTCCACCGTAAGCGGAACGTCGGACGCTTTCACGGAAATGACGATATCTTCCACGCCGTGTCTTTCAAAAGCGCGTACGTTTTGGAGCGCGCTCTCGACGAGCGCTTCCGCGCTTCTCCCGTACTTTTGTGCAAAGCCTGCCTCTAAGCTTCCCGTATTCGCCCCCACGCGCACGGGAATTTTATGTGCTTTCAAGCAATCGGCGACGAGGGCAATCTCCCGCTCTCCTCCGATATTGCCGGGATTCACCCGTAGCTTATCCGCGCCCGCTTCCGCCGCCATAACGGCAAGCCGTGCGGAGAAATGAATGTCCGCAACGAGCGGAATATGGATTTTTTCTTTCAATTTGGTAATGGCGCGCGCGTCCGCTTCTTCGGGTACCGCAACGCGCACGATATCACACCCCGCTTCTTCAAGGCGCAGAATTTGAGCGACGCTGTTTTCCGCGTCGCTCGTTTTTACCGTTGTCATGCTCTGCACCAAGACGGATCCGCCGCCCAGACAAAGCCCCCCCACGCGCACCTGTTTACTTGCCATTGCCCGCTTCCTTACTCTCGTCTTTTTTCGCCATCATGCGTTGCAATTCGGACATAAAGGAGGAAATGTCTTTAAAGGAACGGTAGACGGAGGCATAGCGCACGTAAGCAACTTCGTCCAGATCCTTCAACCCCTCCATGACCATTTCGCCGATTTTCTTGGAGGAAACTTCGAGCTCCATGGAATTATATACGCGCTTTGCGATATTTTCGGCAAGCTCGTCGATTTTTTCAATGGGAACGGGGCGTTTTTCGCAAGATTTGATGATTCCGCGCTTGACCTTGCCCACGTCGAACGCCTGACGGTTGCCGTTGCTCTTTACGACGAGCACGGGCGTAATTTCAATCGTTTCGTACGTCGTGAACCGCCGACCGCAAGCCAAGCACTCCCTGCGGCGGCGAATGGTTTTTTCGTCGTCCGCCGAGCGGGAATCGATCACCTTACTTTCGGTGCAATTACAAAATAAACAGCGCATCGAAAACCTCCCCGAGCACAATATATTGTGCCTCTATAATTATTATAACACATTTCGTTGCGTTTGTAAAGTAAAATTTTTAACTTTCTATTCTTCGCCCCGCCGTCCGAAGAGCGTTTCCGTTGCTTGTCGCCGCAAATGCCCGTTTTATTCCCTGCGCTAACAGCGGAACTAACGCCGTGCCCAACAAAACAGCGCATAATAACGCCAAAACCAACACTAACGATTTTTGCTTGAATTTTTTCATTTGTTTTTCTCCCTTATTAATTTTTCTTCTAAATTTTGCCACATGGTTACAAGGTTTTTTATTTCATAGTTTCCCCTATTTTCCCGAATGCGCAACAATTTTCCCGCAAAGCATTGACAAATTTTCTCAAAAGTATTAAAATAGTTTTTGGTAAAAAAATCCGTATCAATCGGGAAAAAGGAGAAGTAATTTTATGAACAAAATGACCGTTAAAGACGTAAAGGACTGGAAAGGCAAACGCGTGCTCGTTCGTTGCGACTTCAACGTACCTATGAAAGACGGCGCGATCACCGATGAAAACCGCATTATCGGCGCTCTTCCCACCATCGAGTATTTGATGAAAGCGGGCGCGAAGGTCGTGCTTTGCTCGCACATGGGCAAGCCCCATTCGATCTTCTCGGATGAAGTGAAGCTCAATAAAAAGGACAAGAAAAAGGTCGATGCGGGCGAAACGACTGCGGAAGCAATCATCGAGAAGGCAAAGAAGGACGAGCCCAAAAAGCTTACCCTTGCCCCCGTTGCAAAGCGACTCAACGAATTGCTCGGGAACAAAGTGACGTTCGCGAGCGACGTAGTCGGACCCGACGCACAAGCAAAGGTTGCCGCTTGCAAAGAGGGCGAATGCGTGCTCCTCGAAAACCTGCGCTTCCATTGGGAGGAAGAGAAAAAGGATCTCGAATTCTGCAAGAAGCTTGCTTCCTACTGCGACGTTTACGTGAACGACGCGTTCGGAACGGCGCACCGCTCTCACGCTTCCACGGCGGCGATCGTGGAATACGGCTTGGTAAAGACCGCCGTTTGCGGTTTCCTCATCGAGAAAGAGCTCTCCGTAATGGCGGACTCCTTGGAGCGCCCCGTACACCCCTTCGTTGCCATTTTGGGCGGCGCAAAGGTTGCGGACAAGCTCAACGTTATTTCCAACCTGCTTGAAAAGTGCGATACTCTCATCATCGGCGGCGGTATGGCTTACACCTTCATCAAGGCGCAGGGCGGCAGCATCGGCACTTCCCTCGTAGACGAGGAAAAGATCGGCTACTGCAAAGACATGATCGCAAAAGCGAAGGAAATGGGCAAGGAACTGCTTCTTCCCGTAGACACCGTGATCGCGAAGTCCTTCCCCGACCCCATCGACGCGCCCGTAGACGTGACGGTTGTCCCCTCCAACGCGATCCCCGCGGACAGCATGGGACTCGATATCGGCGACAAGACGAGAAAACTGTTCGCCGACAAGATCAAGAGCGCAAAAACGGTTATTTGGAACGGCCCCATGGGCGTATTCGAGAACCCCACCCTTGCGGCGGGCACGATCGCCGTTGCACAGGCTTTGGCGGACGCGAAGGGCGCGACCACGATCGTGGGCGGCGGCGACAGCGCGGCGGCTTGCACCCAGCTCGGCTTTGCAGATAAGATCACCCACATTTCGACGGGCGGCGGAGCTTCCCTCGAACTCTTCGAAGGCAAGACCCTTCCCGGGATTGCCTGCCTCAACGAGAAAAACTGATTACGGAAAGGAAAATAAAATGAGAAAACCCATTATTGCAGGAAACTGGAAAATGAACAACACGGCAAAGGACGGCGTCGCGCTTGCGGAAGCGCTTAAACCGCTCGTCGCGGACGCGAACTGCGAGGTCGTCGTATGCGTCCCCGCGATCGATATCCCCGCCGTTTCGGAAGCCGTTAAGGGTACGAACATCGCCCTCGGCGCGCAGAACGTACACTTTGCCGAAAAAGGCGCGTACACGGGGGAAATTTCCGCCGCGATGCTCCTCGAATACGGTGTGAAATACGTCATCATCGGACACAGCGAACGCCGTCAATACTTCGGCGAAACGGACGAAACCGTAAACAAGCGCACCCACGCCGCGCTGAGTGCGGGGCTTATCCCCATCGTCTGCATCGGCGAAACGCTCGAAGAGCGCGAGAGCGGCAAGACGGAAGCCGTGCTCGACAGGCAAATCACCGAAGGCATGAAGGGAATCGACGACATTTCCAAGATCGTCATCGCGTACGAGCCCGTTTGGGCGATCGGCACGGGCAAAACGGCTACGAGCGAACAGGCAAACGAAACGATCGGTTATATCCGCAAAAAGGTTGCCGAAACGTTCTGCCCCAAGTGCGCGGAAAAAGTGCGCATCCAGTACGGCGGTTCTATGAATCCCGCCAACTGCAAACAGCTTATGGCGATGCCCGAGATCGACGGCGGACTCATCGGAGGCGCATCCTTGAAAGCGCCCGACTTCTCCGCGATCGTCAATTACGACAAACAGGGTTTAAAACTGAGCAAAGATTTAATGTAAAACGATCCCGTTGGAAAAGCCCCCCGAGCATTTGCTCGGGGGGCTTATTCTATTTCACCAAATAAAATTCGATTTTGCTTCCTCGCCGTTGTCGATGAGAAGATCCTGCGCGGTCATGGAGCGGTTGACGACGGTTATAAAATACGCCCACTCCGCAATTTCTTCCGCCTCCGCCCATTTCGGTAAAAGCGTTTCGTTCATGATTTGCTCCCAAAGAACGGGATCGTTCATCACCCGATCGTTGAGCGCCGTTTTTACCCCGCCGGGAGAAAGACCATTCCGATGACCTCATGCCCGCTCGATAAAAATTTTTCTGCAATCGCTTTTCCGATGCCGAAGGAGAAATAACAATAGGCAGAAAAAGAGATTTACGAGAATCGCAAGCACCGTAATTTCGGTTGCCGCCTGTCTTACGCAATATTTTCCCGTCTGTTCTTTATCATCAGCTTGATAATGGTTTCGTCGATTTCCCGCATACTGTCGCGCGCAAGATCGCCCACGTTGTCGATCGTGCCCTCGACGCTATCCACAAGAATACCGTCGCCACCGCTGAAATTAGTTCCGCTGAGCGCCATTTCCATGCCGATGAGCCCCGCCTCGACCGCTGAAGCGATCTTCGCCGCACAGCTCGATTTCGCGCCGTCGCAGATGATCCCCGAATCGATCGCAATGGCGTTGACGATCGCATGGGAAATTTCGCTTGCGCTTCCGCCCCGCAATTTGCAAACGCCCGCCGCCGCTCCGCAGCCCGCGCTCACCGCGCCGCAATATGCCGAAAGCCGCCCGATCCGCGCTTTCAACCGCACGGTAACGAGGTTGGAAACGACCAAAGCACGCAAAAGCTCTTCATGCGAGCTTCCCAAATGCTTTGCAAATACGATAACGGGCAAGGAAGCCGTCATGCCCTGATTTCCGCTTCCCGATACGATGACAACGGGCATCGTACAGCCGTTCATACGCGCATCCGAGCCTGCGGCGGCAGTCGCCTTCGCCACGTTATGAATATCGTTTCCGAAGTTTTTCAAAAGCAATTTCCCCACCCGCGCGCCGTAATCGTTTTTCAGCCCTTCTTCGGCAATGGCGGAGTTGTATTCGATTTGGCGTTCGAGCGCCTCGCGCACGTCGTTAATTTCCGCCTCGTCGGCAAACGCCAAAATGTCTGCGATGCGGAGCGAATCGTATTCGGGACAGCAGGAAGCCTCGTCGGCGCTTGCACAACAGTCCAAAACGGCATGTCCGTCTTTTTCGATGCGCACCACGTTGGTATGATGCCCCACGATGCGCACGCCCGCAGAATGCCCGCCCGCATATACGCGAACAAAAATATCGAAAATACAGCCCGAATCGGATTGCGCAATGCTGAATTCAGTCGTATGCAAATAATGCCGAATGCGTTCCAAGTCGGAGCGGCTCGCGCCCGAAATGCATTCGAGTTCTTTATCGGCGTTGCCCGCTATGATCCCCGCGGAAGCAGCGGCGTCTATCCCTTTCAAACCGTCGGTATGCGGAACGACCACCCCTTTCACGTTTTTGAGGATATTCCCGCTGACCGAAATTTCCACGCGTTCCGGAAGCTCGCCGAGCGTGTCGCGCGCAAGCGCCGCCGCATACGCTACGGCAATCGGTTCGGTACAGCCGAGCGCAGACAACAGCTCGGATTTGAGAATATTCACGTAACAGTCGTAAATGCTTTTATCCATAATAAACCCCGCGAATTGCGCCTCATTCGGAACGCACGCGCATATTCGCATTATATCATATATGATACAAAAACGCAAGCCCCGCAAAGATGCAAATATCACAATTCCATCGGTCAGTGGACTTGTAAGGAGCGAAGCGACGGAATAGCAAATCGTTGCGCG
>CAMUFJ010000033.1 GCA_947088135.1 uncultured Clostridia bacterium | reverse complement strand
TATCCCACCGACGTGCTTGTTACGGGCTACGACATTATTCCGTTTTGGGTCATGCGCATGATGTTTTCGGGAATCGAGTACACCGAAAAAGTCCCGTTCCGCGACGTGCTCATTCACGGTTTGGTTCGCGACGAACAGGGACGCAAAATGAGTAAATCACTCGGGAACGGTATCGATCCCTTGGAAGTCATCGATAAATACGGAGCCGATTCCCTGCGTCTCTCCCTCATCACGGGAGTCGCCCCCGGCAACGACAGCCGTTACACCGATACGAAGGTGGAAGCGTCGCGCAACTTCATCAATAAAATTTGGAATGCGGCGCGTTTCGTCGTCATAAATGCGAAGGGGGCGGACGTGCCCGAGATCGGGAAGATCCGTTTACAGCCCGCCGACCGATGGATCATATCCCGCTTGCAGTCTTGTATCCGCGAAGTCACGCTGTCCTTGCAGAAGTTTGATTTGGGAATTGCGGCGGACAGAATCACCGACTTCGCTTGGAACGATTTCTGCGATTGGTATATCGAGCTGAGCAAGCCCGCGCTCTACGGAGGAGATTCCGAGCGCAAGTGTCAGACGCTCGGCGTGCTCCTGTTCGTGCTCGAAAATACTCTTCGGCTGTTGCACCCGTTTATTCCGTTCGTTACGGAGGAAATTTATTCCTATCTTCCGGGCGTAAAGGGCTTGATTGCCAAGGCGGATTATCCGCGCTACAACATCAAGCTTTCCTACCGCAAAGAAGCGCGCGCCTTCGAGGGGATCATCGACCTCATCAAAGCCGTACGCGCCATTAAGGTGGAAGTGGGTTGCCCGCCCGCGAAAAAGGTGCATTTGTTCCTCGTTACCGAGGCGCGCCGCCTTGTGAGCGTAAACAAGAATTCCATTCTCCGTTTGGCGGGAGCAAGCGAGATCGACTTTGCCGACGCGCCCGTTTTCGAGGAAAAGACCGTTTCTAAGGTATGCGAACTCGGACAGATCTTCATTCCTTTGGGCGAGCTCGTTAACATTGAAGAGGAGCGCGCGCGCCTTCAAAAGGAACTCGACAGGATCATGGGGGAAATCGCCCGTGCGGACGGTAAACTTATGAACAAAAACTTTGTCGCCAAGGCGCCCAAAAAGCTTGTTGAAGACGAGCGTGCCAAGAAGGAAAAATTCCTTGACATGAAGTCGAAAGTAGAAAAACAATTAAAAGAATTATAATTTCTTAAACCCGCCGATGATAATCGGCGGGTTTTGCATGATAAAACCGTATTTTTGGGCAAAATATCAGCAAGTTCTAAGCAAAAATATTTGTGCAAAAAATTTGCTTTGAAACTGTTGACATTCCCTTCAAAATCTGCTATAATTTATATCGATAAAAATTTATCGATATTTCGCTTTGCATATAATTTGGAGGCAAAATGGTTGCAGAACGGGAAAATTCAATCTCCAAAGCAACCGTTTCCCGAATGCCGGCGTATCTCCGTTTTTTGAAAGGGGAGCAGGGCAAAGGCGAGAAATTCATTTCTTCGGCAACCGTAGCAAAGGGAATGGGGCTTACTGCCATCAGCGTCCGCAAGGACTTGGCGCTCGTGTCCTCTCAGCAGGGCAAGCCGCGTATCGGCTACGAGCTTGAAACGCTCATTCGCGATATCGAAAAATTTTTAGGGTACGATCGTTGGACGGACGCGGTTGTCGTCGGCGCAGGAGGTTTGGGCAGGGCGATCCTTGCTTACGAAGGCTTCGAGAATTACGGCATACACGTCGTTGCCGCTTTCGATTCCGCCCCTGAAAAGGTAGGGGCGCTTGCGGGTAAGCCCGTATATCCCATGGAACGGCTGGAAGAAATCGTAGCGCGCCACGGGGTGCGGGTTGGGATATTGACCGTTCCGCGCGATGCGGCGCAAGAAGCCTGCAACGAGCTTATTAAGGCGGGAATCATCGCGGTGCTCAGCTTCGCGCCCGTACATTTAGAAGTCCCGGAGGGGATTTCCGTAAAATATGAAGATTTGGCGGTATCTCTTGCCGCGCTTTGCGGAGAGATAACTTGCTGATCGGGATAAATCAACTTTTTTCGGAGGTAGAACATGAAGGACTTCATCGTAAACGATGAGGAAACGCTCGGGCAGATGCTCGCACGGGTCAGAGCCGCACAGGAGAAATTCGCAACCTACACGCAAGAACAGGTAGACGAAATTTTTTACCGCGCTTCGCTTGCCGCGAACAAAATGCGTATTCCGCTTGCCAAAATGGCAGTGGAGGAAACGGGCATGGGCATTGTAGAGGACAAGGTCATCAAAAACCATTACGCGTCCGAATACATTTATAATGCTTATAAAAACACGAAGACGTGCGGCATTATCGAGCGGGACGAAAGTTTCGGTCTTACAAAAATCGCGGAGCCCATCGGCGTGCTTGCCGCAGTCATTCCCACGACCAATCCCACTTCTACGGCGATCTTCAAATGCCTCATCTGCTTAAAGACGAGAAACGGTCTGATCATTTCACCGCACCCTCGCGCGAAAAACTGCACCATCGAAGCGGCGAAAATCGTGCTCGAAGCGGCAATCGCGGCGGGCGCGCCCGAGGACATTATCGGCTGGATCGATCAACCCACCGTTCCGCTCTCCGGCATGATCATGCGCGAAGCGGACATGATTCTCGCGACCGGCGGTCCCGGCATGGTAAAGGCGGCTTATTCCTCCGGAAAACCCGCTCTCGGCGTGGGCGCAGGCAATACGCCCGCCGTCGTCGATTCGAGTGCGGACATCAAGCTTGCAGTATCTTCGCTTTTGCACTCCAAGACTTTCGACAACGGCATGATTTGCGCTTCCGAGCAATCCGTTATCGTACTCAAAGACGTTTACGATGAATTCAAACAGGAAATGGCGCTTCGCGGCGCATACTTCCTCACGCCGTCCGAAACGGAAAAGGTGAGAAAGACCATTATCATCAACGGCGCGCTGAACGCGAAAATCGTAGGTCAGTCCGCTTGCAAGATTGCCGAGCTTTCCGGCTTCAAGGCTCCCGAGGGAAGCAAAGTGCTTGTCGGCGAAGTGACCTCGGTAGAACCGAGCGAAGAGTTCGCGCACGAAAAGCTCTCTCCCGTTCTCGCCATGTACAAGGCGAAGGATTTCAACGACGCGGTTGCTAAGGCGGACAGATTGGTGCGCGACGGCGGATTGGGACATACTTCGTCGCTCTATATCAACGTCGAAACGGGCGCGGACAAGATTGCGCAGTTCCGCTCCGTCATGAGAACGTGCAGAATCGTGATCAACACTCCTTCCTCGCAGGGCGGTATCGGCGATTTGTACAACTTCAAATTTGCGCCTTCGCTCACCCTCGGCTGCGGCTCGTGGGGCGGGAACTCCGTTTCCGAAAACGTCGGCGTAAAACACCTTATCAATATCAAAACCGTTGCGGAAAGGAAGGAAAATATGTTGTGGTTCAGAGCACCCGAAAAGGTATATTTCAAACGCGGCTGTCTTACCCTTGCGCTTCAAGAGCTTGGGAAACAGGTTTACAATAAGAAAAAGGCTTTCATCGTGACCGACTCTTTCCTGTATCAGAGCGGATTTACCAAGAAAATCACCGACGTGCTCGACGCGGAGGGAATTTCCCATTCGACCTTCTTCAACGTAACGCCCGATCCCACGCTTGCCTGCGCAAACGAGGGCGTAAAGCAGATGCGCGATTTCGCCCCCGACGTCATCATCGCAGTCGGCGGCGGTTCGCCTATGGATGCGGCGAAAATCATGTGGGTTATGTATGAACACCCCGAAGTGGACTTTCAGGACATGGCAATGCGCTTTATGGATATCCGCAAGCGCGTTTACACCTTCCCGCACCTTGGCGACAAGGCGCTCTTCGTCGCCGTTCCCACTACGGCGGGTACGGGTTCGGAAGTTACGCCGTTTGCGGTCATCACCGATGAAAAGACGGGCACGAAATACCCGCTTGCAGATTACGAGCTGATGCCCGATATGGCGATCGTTGACGCAGATCTCATGATGAACATTCCCAAGGGGCTTACCTCCTGCTCGGGGATCGACGCAATGAGTCACGCCTTGGAGGCGATCGCGTCTGTTATGGCAACCGATTTCACAAACGGTATCGCAAAAGAAGCAATCAAGCTGATTTTCGAATATCTTCCCCGCGCTTACGAGAAGGGCGGACATGACGCGGAGGCGCGCGACAAAATGGCGAACGCTTCCTGCATGGCGGGCATGGCGTTTGCAAACGCATTCCTCGGCGTGTGCCACTCTATGGCGCACAAGCTCGGTTCCTATTGGCACCTGCCTCACGGTATGGCGAATTCGCTCATGCTCGAAGAGGTGATCCGTTTCAACAGTGCCGAACAGCCCGCGAAAATGGGTACTTTCCCGCAATACGCATATCCTCAATGCAAAGCGAGATACGCGGACGTTGCGAAGTACGTCGGCTTGAAGGGCAAGACGGACGACGAGCTCGTGGAAGCGCTCGTCAAGAAGCTGAAAGAATTGCAGGCGAGTATCGGTCAGCCCAAGACGATTAAGGAAGCGCTTGGCGACAAAGCGACGGAAGAGCAGTTCTTAGAGCGTCTTGACGCCATGACCGAGGACGCATTCGACGATCAATGCACGGGCGCTAATCCGAGATATCCGCTCATGAGCGAAATCAAGCAGATGTATCTCAACGCTTACTACGGCAGAAAATAAACGGCTGCAATTTGTGAATACTGTCCGCCTTCGCCGATAGGCGGGGGCGGGTTCTTTTAAAGCGTGCGCAAAAGCGTTTTGCAGAATAATAAATAAGGAAAGCAAGAATGAGAGGACTTGAAACTAACGTTATCAAATTGAGAAGAAAGGTATTCGTAGAGGTGGCGCACGTTGCGTTCGAATCGGAAAACATCTATGCGGATATCGAAGCGATTCCCTACAAAATCACGCCTACGGAAACGCCTCAGTACCGCGAAAGCATTTTTCGCGAACGGGCGATCGCTTCCGAGCGCGTGCGCCTTGCAATGGGGATGTCGCTCAACCCGCAGGATCGGCCGTCTACGATTACCGACGGACTTTCCGCAAGTAATATTTCGGACGTATATTACGAACCTCCGCTCATGCAGGTAATACCTTCTGCGTGCGACCGCTGTACGGAAAACGCCTATCAGGTAAGCGATCAGTGTCGTGCGTGCGTTTCGCGCTATTGCGTGAACGCCTGTCCTACGGGCGCAGTGACGGTTGGCGCAAACGGCGGGCGTGCCGTGATCGACAGGAACAAATGTATCAAATGCGGAAAATGCAAGGCGGCTTGTCCGTACGATGCGATCGCGCACCGCGTTCGTCCCTGCGCGCAGGCTTGCGGAGTTAAGGCGATCACGAGCGACGAGCTCGGGCGCGCGCATATCGACACCAAAAAATGCGTAGCGTGCGGACAGTGCATGGTTCATTGTCCTTTCGGAGCCATTGCCGACAAATCGCAGATATTCCAGCTGATTCAGGCAATTAAGAAGGGGGACGAGGTTGTTGCGGAGGTCGCGCCGTCCATTATCGGGCAGTTCGGTCAAGGCGTTACTCTTTGGAAAATCAAAGCGGCGCTCAAAGACATCGGCTTTAAAGAAGTATACGAGGTGGCGCACGGCGCAGACGTCGGCGCGTCTACGGAGGCGCACCACTATGTTACGGAGGTCGCCACGGGTAAACTTCCGTTCTTGCTGACCTCGTGCTGTCCTTCGTGGAGTATGCTTGCCAAAACTCAATTTCCCGAAACTATCGATAAAATTTCGAGCGCGCTCACGCCTATGGTCGCAACGGCGCGTACCGTCAAGCAAAAGCGTCCCAATGCGCGGGTCGTATTTATCGGGCCTTGCGCGGCGAAAAAACTCGAAGCAATGCGCAAGTCGGTGCGAAGCGACGTCGATTTTGTAATCACGTTCGAGGAACTTGCGGCAATATTTGAGGAGCGCGGAATCGATTTCGCCAACTACAAGAAAGAGGAACCCATTCACGACGCCACGGGCGCGGGAAGAGGGTACGGGGCTGCTGGCGGAGTTGCCCAAGCGGTAGAGGATTGCATTCGCGCGTACTACCCCGATACCGAAGTAAAAATCGAGCACGCGGAGGGGTTGGAGAACTGTCGGAAAATGCTCCTTCTTGCCAAAATCGGTAAAAAGAACGGCTGTCTTATCGAGGGAATGGCGTGTCCCGGCGGTTGCGTTGCGGGCGCGGGAGTAAATATTCCCGTGGAAAAGGGCACGGCGGAGTTGAAAAAATTCGTTGCCGATTCCACCACGAAGCTTCCCGAAAAAGAGTTGTACGAGATTCATTTGCCCTAAACGAAAAAGCACCCGAAAGGGTGCTTTTTAATTTGCTTTTTACGGTATGCTTTATTGCGCGCTGACGTTCACTTTGATTTTGGCTTTTACGCCTTCCATGAAACGTACTTCCGCATCAAACGCGCCGACCGTCTTGATATTGTCCTTTACCGTAATGCGCTTTTTATCGATTTCGTAGCCGAGTTCGGAAAGGGCGGAAGCGATTTGTGCCGTCGTCACCGACCCGAATACCTTGCCGTTTTCGCCTGCGCGAACGGAGAGGTTAACCTCCGCGCCGTCTAACTTTTTCGCCTGTTCTTTGAGCGCCTTTTCCGTTTCCGCCTTATGAAACGCATCCGCAGTTTTCTTTTGCTCCACTGCGTTAATTCCCTGCGAGGTGGCAACTTCCGCCAAACCGCGTTTTAATAGGAAATTCTTCGCATATCCGTCCGAAACTTCGATAATATCGCCTTTTTTTCCGCTTCCTTGCACGTCTTTTTTCAAGATGACTTTCATAAATTGCTCCTTTTTCTTTATTTTACAGGAAGAGGAAGGTTTTGTCAACCCTATGACGAATTATTTTGTAAAAAGCGGGCAAACTACTCATAAGGAGGTCGGTAATGGAGAAAACGATCAACCGCGGCGTAAATTGCGGAGTTACGGATTGCAAGTACAACTGCGACGGTATGAGCTGCACGCTCGATACCATTCACGTTGGCAATACCTGTGATTGCGAGCACTGCACCTGCTGCGACAGCTATCAAAAGAAATACTGATTTTCGGTGCAAACAAACGGAAGAAAGGGGGATTTTTCCCTCTTTTTTTCGTATAAAAGGAATTTAGTTACGCAAACTCCTGTTAGCGCGCTTTTAAATAGAGCTTTTGCCGCGGAAACTTCTGCGGTAAAAGCGCGGGAGGGACGAAAGTCCCTCCTTAATTTTTTTGTCATATGCGGTGCGGGACATTCATAGGATAGAACTATGTCCCGTGAAAAATTTTTGCACGCACTGTTTCAGTCCGTGCCGTTTTTGCTCATTATCGTCATTATGCTCACGCTCGTATTCTTTCCCAAAAAGAAGGAAACGGAAAAGCCCGAAAAACGTGTCGTTCTTCTTTGGAATGTGGATACGTTCGAGGGCGGAAAGGGCTCGCGAACTTCTTTTCTGCGCCGCGCGGCGCAGGAAGCGGAAAAAGAACGCCCGGGTGTGTACTATCTGATTGCTTCCTATACGCCGGAAGGCGCAAAAGCGGCATATGAAGCGGGACAGCGTCCCGACCTGCTTTCCTACGGCGTGGGGCTCTCCGTTTACGCGGAAAGTTGTCTGCCGCTTTCCTACGACTTTGCGGGCGGAACGACGGACGCGGGCTGCCTTGCTTATCCTTGGTGTCGCGGAAGCTATTATTTGTTCAGCATGAAAGACGACTTCACGGAAGCGGGCGCAACGGCGATTTCCGCGGGCGGTCGCAACCTCGGCGCGCTTGCGGCGGCGTATGCGGGAATTGTCGGAGAGGAAGTGGAATCCACTGCAGCATATACGGGATTTTTGAGCGGTAAATACCGTTATTTGTTGGGAACGCAACGGGATGAATGCCGTTTCGCCGCTCGGGGCGCTTCCGTTTACAGCAAACGCCTATCCGACTATTGCGACTTATATCAGTATATTTCCGTTTTGTCCGCCGAAAAACGGGAGGATTGCGAGCACTTTTTGAACGTGCTGTTATCCGATAAAACGCAGGATTCTCTCTCTGAAATCGGAATGTATCCCATAGACGGCGCGGAGGGCGGACGCACGGTGAGCGTGTTTTCTTCCGACGAAGCGCTCCGAGAGCTCGGAAATTTGGCGAGAAAGGAAGAAAACGTAAAAAATCTCGACAAATTTCTGAAATTCATTTGAAATCCTGTGGAAAATGTGGTAAAATAAAAGGAGCGTTAGAGTGGGTGTTTTCACGACCGTGCAGGAAAGATTTCCGAATCTTTCCGTAGAGCAGAATTTTTCTTTCGCCGCGCATACGACGATCGGGTGCGGCGGCGAGGCGGAAGCCGCGGTATCCCTCAATAGCATCGAGGAGTGCGCCGCGCTTTTGCCCTTTTTGCACGAAAGAGGGATTCCGCATTGTTATCTCGGCGCGGGCGCTAACGTGCTGCCTTACGACGGGGTTTATCACGGCGTTGTCGTTAGGTTTTGCGGAATGCGCTTGCTCGCGCGAGAGGGAAATACGGTTTTTGCGGAAGCTGGCGTTACGGGCGGAGAACTTCTCCGATATGCGGCGGGTCAGCATTTGAGCGCTTTCGAGCATTTTACGGGCATTCCCATGACCGTCGGGGGCGGCGTCGCCATGAACGCAGGTATTTCCGCAGGGCATTTTTCCGATCTTGTGGAGAAGGTCGTCGCATTCGACGGGCACGCAGTAAGACGATTTTCCGCCGCAGAATGCGAATTTCGCGAAAAACAAAGCGTTTTTTTAGAAGGAATTGCCGTTTTAGGCGTTTATTTGCGCGCAAGGGAGTCTTTTCCCGAGCAAATTGCACAAAATTTATGTTACTACCGCAATAAAAGGGCTCACTTACCCAAGGGAAAAAGCATGGGGTGTACTTTCGTCAATCCCACGGGAATTTCTGCGGGTAAACTCATCGAAGACTGCGGATTGAAGGGGAAGCGGATCGGAAACGCTTTCGTTTCGGAGAAGCACGCAAACTTTATCATCAACTGCGGGAACTGCGCGCAGGATATTGCGCTTCTCGTGGAAGAAATAAAAAATACGGTTTATAAAAAGACGGGGATCCTGCTTCGGGAGGAGATCCGCCGCATCGGATACGAGGTTTTATAATCGGGACGCATAGCGCCCCGAGAGGCTGCTATGAGACTTACTTCTGATTATCACACTCACACCGTCTATTCCGACGGAAACAACACCGTTCTCGAAAACGTAGAACGGGCAAAGGAAATCGGGCTTCGGGAAATTGCAATTACGGAGCACGGTTTTTCGCATGTCTTTTTCGGGATTCACAGAAAGCAAATGCCTGCGTTCATTCGCGACATTAAGGAGGCGGAAGAGCGTACGGGTGTCCGCACTCTTGTCGGAATCGAAAGCAATATCCGCGGAATCTCGGGGCTTTGCGATTTGAATGAATCGGACTACGAGAATTTCGACGTATATCTTGCGGGAATTCACGTCGTCGTCAAGTTCGAAAAATGCGCTGATAAAAAGCTCGGTTTGGGAAGTTGGATGCGCACAAAAGCGCATAGAAAACCCTCCAAAAAACTGATCGACTATACGACGAAGGCATATATCCACGCAATCGAAAAGAACCCGATTGACGTGCTCACGCACCTTAATTTCATGTGCTTTGCCGATGCGGTCGAGGTTGCGAAATGCTGCCGCGACTACGGCACTTATCTCGAAATCAGCTCCAAAAAGCAGCATTTGACGGACGAGGAACTCGCCGCCGTCGTGGATACGGGCGTTCGCTTCGTCATCAATTCCGATGCGCATGAGATCGCTCGGATCGGCGATTTGAAGCTTGCGGAGGAGCAAATCGCTCGGGTGGGCGTTCCGCTTGACAGAATCGATAATATCGACGGCCGCATGCCGAATTTCCGTTTTACGGAATATAAGAAATTACACTGCTGATCATGGCGAACTTCACTTCGGAAATCAAGCGGGATCTTCTGCAAAGCTTTCCGCGAAAAAGGGAAAACGTCGTTGCCGAGATCGCCGCGTTTTTAAATACGGCGTGCAGCGTTGCTCCGCACGGCGAAGTTGTTTTTGTGAGCGAAAACGAGCGGATCGCCGAATATTTTCTACGCCTGACCGACGCGCTCGGCGTGAGAATGGAGCTCGGCGACGCGGTGTGCGATCCCAAGCGTAAGCGGGACAAGCTCACCTTTTTCTGCGCGGGGGAGAACGCCTCCAAGCTTCTTGCCGCCGCGTTCCCGAAATCCGCTATGAGCCATTTTGCCGAGGATAGAGAAAGGGCGGTTTCTTACTTGCGCGCCGCGTTTCTCGGCGGAGGTAGCTGTACGCTCCCCAAAGGGGATGCAAAAACGGGATATCATCTCGAATTCGTCTTTTCAACCGCGCAATCTGCGGAGAACTTTTCCGATCTGCTTACTTCGCTCGATCTTCTTTCCAAGCTCGTCGTGCGCGGTGAAAAGCACGTCGTGTATTGCAAGAGCCGAGAGATCATCAGCGATTTTCTTTCCACGGTGGACGCAAAAGGGGCGCTTCGACGGCTCGAAGAAGTTTCCTCGGAGCGGGAGGAAAGCAATCATTTTAACCGCGTCAGCAACTGCTATGCGGGCAATGCCGATAAATCCGCCATTGCGAGCGCAGCTCAAATCGTCGCGCTTCGCCGTATGAGGGAGGACGGGTTTTTGCTCGCGCTCCCCGTTGCATTGCAGGAAACGGCGGAATGCCGTATGCAGAATCCCGCCGATTCGCTCTCGGAGCTCGCCGAAAAACTCGGCGTTTCCAAGAGCTGTTTTAACCACCGTCTGCGCAAGTTGATGGATCTCTACGACAAAAGTTACAAACGATAAGGAAAACATTATGACCGATTTCGTACATTTACATTTGCATACCGAATACAGTCTGCTTGACGGAGCCGTCAAGGTAGACGATCTCGTCAAGCATTGCAAGGAAAACGGAATCGACACCGTGGCCGTCACCGATCACGGCAATATGTATACCTCCTTGCGTTTTGCGGAAAAGTGCAAGAAGAACAAAATCAAGGCGATTATCGGCTGCGAATTTTACGTAGTAGACGATTACCGCAAACACATCGATCAACACGCCGATCACCTCGTACTGCTCGCCAAAAATAAGGCGGGCTATATCAATCTCGTTCAGCTCGACTCCCTCGCCTTTGTAGACGGGTACTATTACCGCCCGCGCATCGACTATACCGTATTAAAGGAACATACGGAGGGAGTTATTTGTTTGTCCGCCTGCCTTGCGGGGCGCATTCCGCGTTACTTGATGAACGGCGAATACGACAAAGCCAAGGCGTTCGCGCTCGAAATGAAGTCGATGTTCGGCGAGGATTTCTATATCGAGATCCAAGACCACGGTATTCCCGAACAGCGCCGTATTCTGCCTCTTCTCATTAAGCTTGCGCGGGAAACGGGCATCGAGCTCGTTGCCACTAACGACGTGCATTACCTCAAAAAAGAGGATTGGGAGATGCAGGACGTTTTGATGTGCATTCAAACCAAGCGCACCCTCGACGATCCCTCCCGTATGAAAATGCAGACGCACGAGTTCTACATGAAATCGGGCGACGAAATGGCGGCGATTTTCCCCGAGCTTCCCGACGCGATTTCCAATACGCGCGTGATCGCAAATAAAATTTCCGATACCGACACGCCGTTCAACTTGAAGCCGGACGGTTCTCCCGTCTACGATAAATCGCTTATCCCATTATATACGGCGGATGACGGAACGCCTTCGCCCGAGTTTTTGCGAAGGCTCACGGAGGAGGGGCTTCCCAAGCGCTACTCCGTCGTTACCGACGAGATAAAGGCGCGCGCGGATTACGAGCTCGGCATCATCATCAAAATGGGTTTTGCCGACTATTTCCTCATCGTGTGGGACTATATCAACTGGTCGCGCCTCAATGATATTCCCGTAGGGCCGGGGCGCGGCTCGGGCGTTGGAAGCATCGTCGCCTATGCGATCGGCATCACCAACGTCGATCCGCTCCGTTACGATTTGCTTTTCGAGCGATTCCTCAATCCCGACCGTGTTTCCATGCCCGACTTCGACGTCGATTTTTGCACCGAACGTAGGGCGGAAACCATCGAATATGTACGCAGACGCTATCACCCCGAAAACGTGGCGCAAATCGTCACATTCGGCACGCTCGCTTCCCGCGCGGTCATCAAAGACGTGGGGCGCGTGATGCGCGTTCCGTTCTCGGACACCGACCGCGTTACAAAGCTCATGGACGGCAAAGCAACCATACGCGAGCTTTTGGGGCTCGACATCGAAAAGTGCCGAAAGGCGGTGAAGGACTCGGAATCGGTACCCGACAAGCACGACGAGGCGGTAAAAAAGCTCAACGACCAAGAGGCGAAGCGGAACGGTGAATTTATCGATATTTACAATTCCGACGAAACGTTGCACCGCGTCATCGACATGGCGTTAAAACTCGAAGGAATGCCCCGCCAGACGGGTATGCACGCTGCGGGCGTCGTTATTTGCAGTAAAAAAATTGCCGATAACGTTCCGCTTTCGCGCAACGGCGAAGACATTACCACGCAGTTCGACATGAAAGAAGTGGAGTCCATCGGAATGCTCAAAATGGACTTCCTTGCGCTCACTACGCTGACCGACATCAAAAAGACGCTCGACTATATCTATGAAGACACGGGCAAGAGAATCGAATTCGGACAAGGTTGCGACGATCCCAAGGCTTACGAGCTCATTTCGGAAGGGGATACGGACGCGGTGTTCCAACTCGAACAAGGGGGCATGAAACGCTTTATGAAGCAGTTGCAACCCAACTGCCTCGAAGACCTCATCGCGGGAATTTCCCTTTACCGCCCCGGTCCCATGGACTTCATTCCCTCATATCTCAAAAACAGGAGCAACCCCGCGGGGATCAAGTATCTCACGCCCATGCTCAAACCCATCCTCGAAAAGACGTACGGGGTCATCATTTATCAGGAGCAAGTCATGCAGATCTTCCAAAATCTTGCGGGCTACTCCTTGGGACAGGCAGATCTCGTCCGCCGTGCAATGGCGAAGAAGCATCGCTCCGAGCTGATGGCGCAACGCGATAAATTTATCTACGGCGACATCGATAAGGGGGGGAACATTTCGGGCTGTCAGGCGCACGGCATACCGCCTGAGGCGAGCTCCGAGCTGTTTGCGCAGATGGAGAGTTTCGCTTCCTATGCTTTTAATAAATCGCACGCGGCGGCATACGCGGTAGTTACTTACCAAACGGCTTACCTAAAAAAATACTACCCCAAGGAATTTTTAGCGGGCGTTCTCAATAACCGCATTACCAAAATCGAAGAAATCGCCAAATATATCGTCTACATGAAGGAGAAGAATATCAAGGCGTATCCGCCCGACGTCAACCGTTCCAAGGCGTATTTCTCCGTAGAGGGGGACGGGCTTCGGTTCGGGCTTTGCGCTCTGCGCGGAGTGGGCATTTCTGCAATGGAAGCGGTTATCGAGGAGCGGGAAAAGAACGGTTTGTTTAAAGATTTTTCCGACTTCCTCATGCGCTGTACCAAATACATCAACAAACGCATGGTGGAGAGCTTGATTTTCGGAGGCGCGTTCGACGGCATGGGGCACGCCAGAGCGCAATACGAAGCGGTGTATGAAGAGCTGATGCGCCGCGTCGCGGGAATCGAAAAACAGAAAAACAGCAGTCAGATGTCGCTGTTCGGCGACATCATCGAGGAAGAAGCTCCCGCCGTCGATTATCCGAATATTCCCGAATGGGATACCGCGGAACTTCTTTCGCGTGAAAAATCCGTACTCGGCGTATATGTAAGCGGACACCCGTTCGGCGCTTACGCGCAGTATTTCACCGATTGTTCCTTCCACACGGGCTTGCTTGCCGACTATGAAGAGGACGAGGAAACAGGGGATAGAACGTATCATTTGATCAAGAGCGGAGAACTCGCTGTAATGGGCGGGATCGTGGCCGGCGTGAAGAAGGTAAACACCCGCAACGGTTCGATCATGGCGTTTATCACCGTCGAAGATCTTTACGGTAGCGTGGAATGTATTGCGTTCCCGCGCATTTACGAAAAGATCAAGCCGAGTTTGCGGCAGGACGCTGTGGTTCGGATCTCGGGAAAAATCGATATGCCGAGCGAAAAGCTTCCCACAATAATCATCGATGATTTAAAAGAGTTCACCCCGCCCGATGAAAAACCTTCCGCGCCTGTACAGCACACGCAGGAGGAGCGGGTTGTTTGGCTCGACGCGCGCGCGCTTCCGAAGGAAGACTTTGAAGAACTTTTGGAAACGGTGCAGAGTTATCCCGGTCCCGTGCGCACAAAAATTTTGCACGACGGAAAGCGATTTGAATTTTCGATTAATCTATCGCGCGCGTTTCAGGCGGAAATCAGGACCTTTTTGCCCGAAAGTTGTGTGAAAATCTTGCCCTAAATGAAAATCCTGTCACATTCGGGGAAATTTTGACTTTTTACAAAAAATTCCTTTACTTTTTTCGTTTATTCTTGATATAATATCGGTGTATAGAGTTTGCAAATACGGAGGAAATCTATATGAAGCGCATCGGGCTTTTAACGAGCGGCGGCGACGCACCCGGCATGAACGCGGCGATCCGCGCGGTCGTGCGCACGGCAATCTATTTCGGCATGGAAGTTTACGGCATCGAACGCGGTTATGCGGGACTTATCGAGGATACGATGTATAAGATGGAAATGCGTAGCGTTTCCAACATCGTTCAGCTTGGCGGAACCCGCCTCAGAACGGCGAGATGCTTGGAAATGCTTACTCCCGAAGGGCAGAAACAAGCGGTGGATACCCTTGAAAAGCACGGGATCGAAGGGCTTGTCGTCATCGGAGGCGACGGTTCTTTCCGCGGTGCAAAATGCCTCACGGAGGATTTTGGAATTCCCACGATCGGAATTCCGGGTACGATCGACAACGACCTTCAATATACCGATTACACGCTCGGATTCGATACGGCGGTCAATACTTGTCTTGAAATCATCAATAAATTACGCGACACCATGAATTCCCACGAACGAGTTTCCGTCGTAGAGGTCATGGGACGGCATTGCGGCGACATCGCACTGTACGCGGGCATTGCATCGGGCGCGGAAATTATCGTTGTGCCCGAAATTTCGTATGATATGAGCGACATTGTGAACCGCATTAACCGTTCGCGCGAAAACGGGAAGCATTCTAATATTATCGTCGTTGCGGAAGGCGCGGCGAGCGCCGACGAATTTGCGAAACAGCTCCAAGAGGTCACGACCTATTCCGTCCGCGCAACGAATATCGGGCATATCCAACGCGGCGGTTCGCCTTCGATGGCAGACAGAATGCTCGCGGCGCAGTTCGGCAACAAGGCGGTTCGCTTGCTCAAAGACGGCATCGGCAACCGCGTAGTCGGCATTCACAAAAATTCGATTATCGATATGGACATTATCGAAGCGGTTTCTATGAAGAAACGGTTCAATTACGAGCTCTATGAAACGTTGCAAATGATTTCTATGTGATAAGCATATCCAAAAAAGCCTTCCCAATGGGAAGGCTTTTTTGAATATATGCATAAAAATATTCATAACGCTTCCGCACGGTACGTTAATTCGGTGAATAAAAATAAAAAATCGGCAAAAAATTCCAAAATGGGTATTGAAATTTTCCGAAAAATGTAATATAATAAACTCACGGGGCGCTAAGGCAAACCGCGTGTCCCAAGAGGGAGGTTACACCAAATGATTTTAACAGTCTGCATGAGCCCGAGCGTAGACGTCACCATTGAGCTCGATTCACTGAACGTCGGTAAGGTGAACGTTGTAAAGAGCAAGACGCTTTCTTTCACGGGAAAGGCGTTGAACGTCGCGATCGGCGTGGCGCGTTTGGGGGCGGAAGCGTATGCAACGGGTTTCATGTACAACGAGAACGGCAGTATGTTCGAGCGCGCGCTCGACAAAGAGGGAGTACCTTTCTCTTTCGTATGGAACAACGGGCGGGTGCGCGAAAATTATAAATGCATCGATAAGCGGTCCATGCTCACCGAAGTCAACGACGTAGGCGGACAGGTAAGCGGCGAAAAACTTATGGAGCTTTTGCACATGGTTCGCAACGTGAGCCAACGCGCGGACGTAACCGTCATTTCAGGCGGTTTGCCGAGGGGAGTCGGCGCGGAGTATTACCGCGAGCTCTTCCGTGCCGTAGACGGGCATTCTCTCCGCATAGCGGACGCAGAGGGCGCAAAACTCTTTTCCGCGCTCGAAGCGGAGGTCGATCTCGTAAAACCGAATTTGGAGGAGCTCGAAGAAACGCTCGGCAGAGAATTTAAGGATAAGGCGGATATGTTGGCGGGTTGCCGCGAACTGCTGTCCCGCGGAGCGAAAACAGTGTTGCTTTCCTTGGGAAAAGACGGAGCAGTTATTACGAACGGTACGAAGAATTACTATTGCAAGAGTATCAACGTTGCGGTGAATTCTACGGTCGGAGCGGGGGACGGCATGGTCGCCGCCGCTGCCGCCATGATGCAGAAGGGGGCGGATCTGCCCGACATTCTGCGCGCGGGCGTTGCCGCGGGAACGGCGACGGTCACGACCTTCGGAACGATTTCTTTTACGAAGAGCAAATACGAAGAAATTTACGAAAGCCTGAGTATCACGGAATTCGAAGCTTGACCCAACTGCCCTAAAACGCAATTGCGTCACTACTGCCGAAAGGCTTTTTCGCCGTGTAACTTATGCGCCCGTGTTTCACGATTTCTTTTGTTGACAAAATTCGCGCAACATACTATATATTGTGTTTTGCGGAAAAAATTTTACAAAATGTAGTGGAAAAATCTTGACAAACCAGAACGTATCGTGTATGATAATAGCGTTCCTCTTTTCGGAGGAACGCTGTTTTTACGAACGGCGGAAAGTAATCGGCAGGGAGTGAAGAGTATATGAAAATTATTAAAAGAAACGGTACGGAAGTCGCGTTCGACGTCAGCAAAATCGTAAACGCGATCCGCAAGGCAAACCGCGAGGTAAGTGAAGAGAACCGCCTTTCGGAGGAGCAGATTGAGCTGATTTCCGAAAAGGTGACTGCGCTTTCGGGTGATTTGAATCGTGCTGTAAACGTCGAGGAAGTGCAGGATTTCGTCGAGAACCAAATCATGGCGCAAAAGGCGTTTGCCGTGGCGCGGAAATATATTACGTACCGTTATTCCCGCGCGCTTGCCCGTCATGCGAACACGACGGACGCGCAGATCCTCACCCTTATCGAATGCAACAACGAAGAGGTGAAACAGGAAAATTCCAACAAGAATCCCACCGTTAACTCCGTACAAAGAGATTATATGGCCGGGGAGGTTTCCAAAGATCTTACTCGCCGTATATTACTTCCCCGCGAAATCATAGAGGCGCACGACGCGGGGCTTATTCACTTCCACGATGCCGACTATTTCGCTCAGCATATGCATAACTGTGATCTTGTAAACTTGGAAGACATGCTTCAAAACGGAACGGTCATTTCGGGTACGTTCATTGAAAAACCGCATTCCTTTTCCACCGCCTGCAATATCGCGACGCAGATTATCGCGCAGGTCGCCTCCAACCAGTACGGCGGGCAGAGCATATCGCTTACGCACCTTGCGCCCTTTGTGGATATCAGCCGAAAAAAGATTCGTGCGGAGGTCGCCGAAGAACTCAAAGAAATCGGCATCGAGGACAACAAACAAATCAACAAAATTGCGGAAAAACGTCTGCGTTCCGAAATCAGCAGAGGTATTCAAACCATACAGTATCAGGTTGTCACTCTACTTACAACGAACGGGCAAGCTCCCTTCGTAACCGTGTTCATGTATCTCGGAGAAGCGAAGGACGAACGCGAGCGGGTAGATTTGGCGCTCATCATCGAGGAAACCCTCCGTCAGCGCATTCAGGGCGTAAAAAACGAGTCCGGCGTATGGGTGACGCCCGCTTTCCCCAAGCTCATTTACGTGCTGGAAGAGAACAATGTGAAAAAGGGCAGTAAGTACTTCTATTTGACCGAGCTTGCCGCGCAGTGTACCGCAAAGCGCATGGTGCCCGATTATATTTCCGAAAAGAAGATGCTCGAATATAAGGTAGACCGTAACGGAGAAGGACACTGCTACACCTGCATGGGTTGCCGTTCCTTCCTTACGCCTTACGTGGACGAGAACGGAAATCCCAAATACTACGGTAGATTCAATCAGGGCGTCGTAACCATCAACCTCGTGGACGTTGCGCTCTCCTCGGGCGGCGATTTCGATAAATTCTGGACGATCTTCGACGAACGCTTGGAACTTTGTTATACTGCGCTCATGTACCGCCACAACCGTTTGAAGGGTACGCTTTCCGATGCCGCGCCCATTCTTTGGCAATACGGCGCGCTCGCTCGTCTGAAAAAGGGCGAAACGATCGATAAGCTTTTATACGGCGGATATTCCACCATTTCTTTGGGATATGCGGGGCTGTACGAATGCACCAAATTCATGACGGGAAAATCGCACACGGACGACGAGGCGAAGCCGTTTGCACTCTCGGTGATGAAGCACATGAACGACAAGTGCAAAGAGTGGAAAGCGAAAGAAACAATCGATTTCTCTCTCTACGGCACTCCCTTGGAGAGCACCACCTATAAATTTGCCAAATG
>CAMUFJ010000032.1 GCA_947088135.1 uncultured Clostridia bacterium | reverse complement strand
CTTACGCCAAAAGTACTTGGTCTAACCACCCGGGAGGATAGGTAGTTGCCGCCTTTTATTGCCCCTTAGCTCAGTCGGTAGAGCATGCGGCTGTTAACCGCAGTGTCGACAGTTCGAGTCTGCCAGGGGCAGCCATGACAAACTAAGTTGAACGATTAAGTTTGGCTTAGTTTGTTTTTTTATATCTTGAACGAGCGTTGCATATAAAATAAAATCCCGATTGCTGCCGTCGGGATCATGATTTTCGGTGTAATTGTAATGAATTTCTATTTTATCGTCGTATAAAATGATTTTGTTGATTAACAAGTTTAGCATAATTTGCGGCTTCTTTTTTATACCATTTTTGAGATAATCGATAATTTTTTCTTTTGTCAGTTGGTTTCCAATCTTGGTTTCTTCGGAATGAATTTTTTGACGGATAGACTGCAACTGTTCTTCTAAATCTTCTATTCTCTTTTTGGTAGACTCGGTGATAATGCCTTGTTGAATCGCGTTAAGTAAGTTGTCGATGGCTTTTTGAGTGGTTTGTTCCTCTTGACGCAAAAAATTCAAAACAGATTGATCGCGCATTTTTGCTTCGTGAACGGTCATGACTTTGTCTGCGATTGCAGATAGATTATCTTTGTTATCAAGGATTTGAATCGTCGTATCAATGACGAGCTGTTCCAGTTCATCTTTTCTTAACGTTTTCTTTTATCTCGCCGTTCATGGAAGTTCCCGTTTCAGCGTTCATTCGCCTGCCGCAATATCCGCAGAATACTTTTCCGCGCAAATAATAAATCATATCCTTACTGTTCCTTCCGAGCTTGTTTTTTGCCATCATAGATTGTACAGCGTTAAAAAGGTAATCGGGAACGATTTTTCCCGCAAAGTATTGTTCGAATATATAGACTACGATTTTCGCTTTTTCTTCGTCGATTACAAGCCGTTTGTTTTCTGCCTTATAACCGTAAAGTATTTGCCCGCCGAGCCATTTCCCTTTTTTCAAATTTTCGATTTGTCCGCGCCTTACCTTAATAAGCCGCCCGCCGAGGTTTCCGAAGTACAGGCAAAAGCGCACCGCAAGAGAGCGATGCGCTTTTGCCGTTGGAAAAGATTGCTGTCACGGGCGAGCGAACGGCTTATCTCGGCTCTGCGCCCGTATTTCAAGACGGAAACGGCGGTATTTCGATAGAGTTTCTCCCGAATCGGTCAATGGCGTAAACAAGCACGATATCTCACAAAACGGGCTTTGCACAATCGGAAAGCATTTGTTGAAGAGCTGTGCGTTGGCCGTTCCGTCCCGTCATGGCACGGTCAAAATAGGTATCGATAATTTTCAAATCGTTTCGTTCGGCACGAAGGAGAAAGTCGCGTACAAGCCTATTCATGAAACTGCATAAACATGAATAAAATACTTTAAAAAAATTCATATATACAAAAAATAAGTACTGATTATATAAAATATAAGTAAAAGTTAGGTGGTTATTTAAATTTATACACTCATTTACTTGACTTTTCGCAGGTAAATCGGTTATTCTATATAAAAGCGGAAGAATTATTTTTGCATAAAAGTATACTTTCCGCCGAGCAATATCGCATTGCGTAAAAATTTTGAGAGGTGGAAGGCGATGAAAAAGAGAACGTTACCGATTTTGCTGCTCCTTGCGGGAATCTCCGCCACGGCGCTCGCGGCCTGCGGGCACGAGCATACGTACGGGTGGAAGAATTCCGCAGACGGTAAAACGCATTGGCAGGAATGCGAATGCGGCGAAAAGATCAACGAGGGCGCTCATACGGATGCCGATACCGACGGGAAGTGCGATGTTTGCGAGGCGGACGTACACGTGCATTCTTACGAGTGGAAGTCGAATGCAACGAAGCATTGGCAGGAATGCGAGTGTGAGGATAAAATCGGCGAGGGTGACCACGCGGACGAGGATTCGGACGGCAAGTGCGACGTTTGCGAAGCGGACGTACACGTACATACTTACGAGTGGCAGTCGGATGCAACGAAGCATTGGCAGGAATGCGAGTGTGAGGATAAAATCAGCGAGGGCGACCACGCGGACGAGGATTCGGACGGCAAGTGCGATGCTTGCGCGCGAGATTATTTCGCGGTTTCGTTCGCCATGCGGGGGCACGGCACTGCTCCCGAGGCGCAGAAAATTATTTCGGGCGGGTTGGCGGTTGCGCCCGAAACTCCTGCCGACGACGACGCTTATAAATTCAAGGGCTGGTTTAAAGACACGGCTTGCACGGAGGCGTTCGATTTCGGGAAGGATACCATCGAAAAAGCCACTACGATCTACGCGAAGTGGGAAGAGGATACCACGGCGGGCGCAAGCAAGAAGTATGCGTATAAGCTTACGATAGAAGAAGAGAGCTTGAAGGAAGTGAAGAGCGGTGCGGTTGTATATTACGTTTACAGCGCCGAAAACAGCGGAAGATATACCGTTTCCTTGGGCGCGGGCGTGAACAGCCAAAACAGCACGTTCACCACTACGCTCACGGGTGATACGGTGTTCGGTAAAGATCAGAGCACGGACAGCGTCACGTTCGACATGGACGTGAAGCAAACGGTTTATATCAAGTTCACATATTTGGGCGAGGACGGCGAGGACGTGACGGCGGGCGTTATGATAGGCGAAACCCTCGACGAGCCGCTTCCCGAAGACCGTTTCCCCGACGGCGAGTATTATAACGAAATTTATTCGTTGGAGATCGACAGGGAGAACAAGACCGTTACTTATGAAGGCGTTGCTTATCCGTTCAGATATATCGCCGGTAAGTTCGATCGCATTTCCTACGTGGTAACGATAGGTTCGGAGTCAACAACGTTCTATTTGAGCGCGGGCGCCGACGGGTCTTACGCGTTTACCAACAGCGGATCGAGCGGATCGGGAAGCAAATTAGAGCATTTCGAGCCGCAGGATCCCGTGGCTTTGAGCGCGGTTTTCGGTTATTATAAGCCGAAAGAGGAAGCAACCGACGGCATTACCGAGCTCTATATCTACGAGAGCGGTTCGCCTACCGCCACTTCCGTTCGTTTCAAGCAAAACGGTGTGTATGCCGATATGAAGTCGGCAGTGTACGATACCGCGAAAAACAGACTGACCTTCGACGGCTATACCGTAACGCTCAATTTGGCGGACGACGGTTCGGTGGAGAGCATTCGCGTCGGGACCAAAACGTATAAGCGCATTGGCGATACGGTTGCAGTCCCTCCCGCAAAGCTTCCCGTTGAGGAAAATGCGGAATATTTCGGAACGACCCATACGGTGAGAACGCCTTCCGGTTCGCAGTACTTCGGTGCCGAGGGCACGAACACGATGATCGTAATGGAGTACGCGGAAGATACGGGCAAATACACCGTTTTGGTGATAAGCAATACGGAAACTTATTATCAGCTTACCGTTTCCGACGACAAAAAGACGATCGTGCTGTTCGACGCAAAGGGCGTGCAGTTGGATACGCTCACGAAATTCGAGTATATTTATCACGAACTTCCCGCCGAAGAAACGGAAATTTCCATCGCGGCGTCCGATTTCCAAAAAGATCTTGTGTATCTCTTTACGGTAAAAACGGAGGGATGGTATTCCTTCACGGGCATTCAGTCCGACGTTGCGATTTACTATAATCTCAACCCGAACGATCCGATGCTGGATTATGAGAACGGAAGCGCGATCGAGAACGGAATTGCCGTTAGATTCGCCGAGAACGCGACCGTTGGCGTGTTTATGGGCACGCCTGCGGCGACGAAGTTTACCGTAGCGCCTGCGGAAGACCCCGCAGGACATAGCGAGGACAATCCGAAATCCTTGGCGGGCGGCTCGGCAACGATCAACGATATCGTTACGGGTACGACTTATTACTTCGAATATACTGCGACGGAAGCGGGCAGTCTTGCTTTCAACGCATTCTACGACAATGGCAATGCAGATAATTCGGACTTTGTAATCGGTTACACCATAGACGGAAAAGCGTATAACTTCGGTTATTCCGCAAAAGACGCGATCACGAGAGTTGCCGCTACCGCAGGTCAAACGTTTAAGATCAACGTTACCGTAGGCGAGTATATGTTTAGTAAATCGTCTATTACGGTAGCCGTTGTGGAGGATTTTTCTTTCGGTGCGAGTGAAATCAAGATGACGGGTACTCCCGAAAGCGACAGTCTTACGGTTTCCGCAACCGCGGCTTCGGGAAGCAACTACTATATTGCATCTACGAAGGGCGGCTCCGTTACCGTTACGGGCAGTGCGGCGTTCACGATCAAGATGCAGAGCGGCGCTTCCGTGAAAGCGGAGGAGAAGGGCGGCGTGTTCACCGCAACGATTTCCGCGGGCGAAAGAGTCTATTTCAAGGTTGTTTCCGAAACGCAACAGGACGTTACGTTTTCGCAGACGTTCGCAAAGGGAAGTCAGGGCTATCCCGTCACGGCTTCGGCGGAAGACGGCGAGAACACCGTTACGCTGCAAAACGGGGAAACGGTATTTATCGCTCTTTCCGCAGGAAAGTATGTCTTCAAGGCGCCGAATTACACGCTCACGGTCGGCAATGCCGCTATCTCCGTCAATACGATTGTCGAAATCAAAGCGGGTGATTTGCTGTTCTTCGATTACAGATACGGCGACTCCGACTCCGCAACGCTTACGATTTTGCCGGCGGAAGAGATCTTTACGAAGGATCAAGCAGGCTTGTACAAGGACGAGAGCGGCAACGTTACGCTCGAACTGACCACGTATAACTGCGCTGTCTATACGGTGAAAAACGGTCCCTATCAATTGGGCGGAAACGTGGCGATCGTAGCCGGAACGGACGGAACCTATACGTTCGCATATACCGATGAAAGCGATTGGTTCAATCCCGTAGAAGTCACCGTTACTTTCACGTTTGTCGACGGCAAGATTTCCGTTACCGACACTGCGGTGAACGGCGGCGAAGCGTTTGAGATTGCAAAAGAAGCCGTTGGGGACTCCGTAACTTACACGGGGGTCAGCACTTCGAGAGGAGATCCTATCGGGGTAACGCTTGTTTTGAATGGCGACATGACGGCGGGAACGTACAGCGGCGACGGCGACGGGCCCTATGAAATTACGATCCATCAAGAGGACGGAGTTTACTACTTCGAATGGGGAACCTACGGCGATTCGGCGAACTTTACCTTGGGCGCCGACGGAACAGAAATCAGCATCAACGACTCTTTCCTCGGAACGTTCACCCTGTCGCTTCCCAATTCCGGCACGGCTTATACGGGGATTTGTACTTCGAGGGGAGATCCTATCGCGGTAACGCTTGTTTTGAATGGCGACATGACGGCGGGAACGTACAGCGGCGACGGCGACGGGCCCTATGAAATTACGATCCATCAAGAGGACGGAGCTTACTACTTCGAATGGGGAACCTACGGCGATTCAGCGAGCTTTACCGTGAGTGAAGACGGGACTACGATAACCATTGTCGATTCCTTCCTCGAAACAGTTGCCCTTACCAAACAGGCGTAAGTGAGCGGAAAGTTTCACAAATTTTTATAAAAAATGCAAAAACTATCTCGTTTTTCTGCGGGATAGTTTACGCGTATTTCAACCTTGCTTCGAAAATACGAAAGGGGGACGAATATAAGGAGGTGCAAAACGCCATGAACGAACAATTCCAAAAATTGAAAAAGAGAATTCGCGTCGAAACAGCCGTCAAATGCGCGCTCTCTTCCGCCGCGGCAGCCGTTCTCGCGGTAAACGCCGTGCTTTTGCCCTGTCTTTTAAACGGCGTCCGTCTGTTGTGGGCGTGGTATTTGCTCATCGCTTTGGGCGGAGCCGTTTCGGGCGGTTCGGTTGCGTTTTTCTGCTTCCGTACCGACGATAAAAAAATCGCCGCGCGGATCGACGGTGAGCTCCGTCTGAACGAGCGGGTGCAGACCGCGCTCGCGTACCAAAGCGAAGAGGGCGAAATGCACGATTTACAGCGCGCCGACACTGCTTCCGCGCTTGCGGGCGTTCAAAAATTGTCCTTCCGCAATTTGGGGTTGACGATTGTCTTGGCGGTTGTGTTGGCGCTCGGCGTGTGTACTCTGCCGATCGTGGCGGTCTATGCCGACGCGGGCGGAGATACGGGCGTGACGGAGCCCGTCGATCCGCCGCGCGAGGTAACGGATTGGGAATGGCAGGCGCTCGACGAGCTCATCGAATACGTAAAAGCTTCCGAAAAAGCGGATACTGTTGCCAAAACGGGGATCGTGAGCGAGCTCGAGGGACTGAGAAGCGTACTTGTTTCGGGCGTTTCCGAGAGCAGTTTGCCCGTATTTGTGCAAAATACCGTAAACGGCGTGCGCAATGCCGTGCGCTCAGCAAACGAGGAGCAGGGCATTACGGAGGAACAGAAAACGGGCAACAGCGAAGAGGGCGAGTACGTTGTCGGGAGGCTGTACGAGATTTTCTCGTTGCAGAAGCCGAGCGAGGGCGGCGACCCCTCCGCTCCGCCCGAAAAGCCCGATGATTCGCAAGGAGGCTCGGACGGAAACAACACGGGCACGGGAGAACTTGTGATCGACGGCGTTCCGTTCTTCGATCCCGAAAAGGGCTACGTTTCGAGCGGCGACCCCGAGGTGCGTGAAAAATATTACGGTATGATTCAAAACGCAATGTTGGAGGGCACGATTTCCCGCGAGGAGTGGGAGAACATCGTTGCGACCTACTTTGCCGATTTGAGAGCAAACGAAGAGGAAGAATCAATAGAGGTCAAAAATGGATAATCAGACGCAAGTGGAAAATTTCAGCCGCAGTGTACGGCGGATCAAAGAGGAGATCAAAAAAGACTTGGTAGGGCAGGAGGACATTGTAAACAACGTCGTCATTGCCATTATCGCGGGCGGTAACGTGCTTTTGGAGGGCGTGCCGGGAGTGGGAAAAACGCGGCTTGTTCGCTCGCTGGGCAAGGTGCTCGACCTTCCGTTTTCGCGCATTCAGTTTACGCCCGACTTGATGCCTTCGGACGTCACAGGCACGAACGTGATCGAAAAGGACGAAACGGGCAAGATGAAAACGGAGTTCCGTCGCGGGCCGATTTTTGCAAACCTTGTGCTTGCGGACGAAATCAACCGCGCAACGCCCAAAACGCAGTCCGCCATGCTCGAAGTGATGCAGGAGCATAAAGTTACCGTCGCCAACAAGACGTATGCGCTCGGCGAGCCCTTTTTCGTTCTCGCCACGCAGAACCCGATCGAGCAGGACGGTACGTATCCGTTGCCCGAAGCGCAGATGGATCGCTTCATGTTCAAGCTGTTGGTCGGCTTTCCTTCGGTGAAGGAACTTGCAGACATCGTAAACATGACGCAGATCACTTTAGAAGAAACGGCGAATGCGGTGGTGGACGGGAAAACCGTTCTCGAAATGCGCGAGCTTGCCAAGCAGGTGCCCGTTTTGCCGGACGTGCTCTATTACGCCATGCGCCTCGTTTCGCGCACGCACCCCGAGCTTCCCGATAGCGGAGAAACGGCGAGAAAGTATATCAAGTACGGCTGTTCGCCGCGCGCGTGCCAGGCATTTATCACCAGCGCAAAGGTGCGGGCGCTGATCGAAGGTCGGTTCAACGTTTCTTACGAGGACATCGACGCGTTGGCGTACCCCGTTTTACGCCATAGAATGAAAATCAATTACGCCGCTATGAACGAAAGACTGACGGTGGACGACGTGATCGCCAAGCTCATAGCGGAAAATGCAAAGGAAAAAAATTCGGGTAAGCTCGACGCTTGACCCGTTAAGGCAGTGATATGCGCAATCTTGTAATCGACGAAGCGTTTTTGCAGAGGCTCGAAACTCTGCAAACCGTTTTAAAAAATAATATCGCCGGAATGTTCGGCGGAAATCACAAAAGCAAGACGTACGGTTCGTCTTGCGAATTTGTCGATTACCGAAATTATATGTCGGGCGACGATATTACCAAGATTGACTGGAACGCTTATGCGCGGAGCGAGGTTTTAAACCTCAAACTCTATCTCGACGAGCGCAGACTTCACACAAAAATTTATATCGACGTAAGCCGTTCTATGGAGTACGGCGACGGTAAAAAGGCGCAAACGGCTTTGGAGATAGCCGCTGCGCTCGCCTATCTCTCCGTATCCGAATTGGACAGGGTTTCCGTTTATACGGTGCGCGAGAGCGAGGTGAAGGAGATCATCTCCTCCGTTGCGGGCAAGGAGCGCTATTTTGCCGAAATCGGTAAACTCAACCAAGTGGAGTTCGGCGGGGACTGCTTTCTCTCCGACGGCATTTTGCCCTCAAAGGCGGGCTACGGCGACGGACTTTCGGTGATCATCTCCGACTTTTTGACGGATAACGACTATGAAAGCGCAATCGACTTTTTGGTGGACAAAAAGCGCGATCTGCTGTGCGTACAGGTGCTCTCGCAGGAGGAGCTCAACCCCAAGGTGCGCGGGAAAAACATTTTTTACGACAGCGAGAACGAGAAGAGGCGCTACCGCAAGAATATCAGAAAGGACGTAATTTCGGCGTATCGCGCGGCGGTGCGCTACGTGCAGGAACGCTTACAGGGCTACTGTGCGGCGCGCGGGGCGCAGTATTTGCTCGCGCAGGACGATAAGACCGTGGAAGAAATCGTCTTTGAGAATTTTGTCGGTTCGGGGGTGTTGGAATGAGTTTTTATTATCCTCTCGGGCTGTTGGGACTGCTCGGCATTCCCGTTATCGTCCTCATCTATATCATCAAATCCAAATATACCGAGCAGACGGTGCCCTCCACTTATCTGTGGGAGCTGAGCGAAAAGTTCTTAAAAAAGAGGAAGCCTATTTCCAAGCTGACGGGCATCATCTCGCTGTTATTGCAAGTGTTTGCCGTTTTCTTTGTTTCGGTTGCGATTGCGCATCCCGTGTTCACGGTGCCCGATTCGGCAAACGATATCTACTTCGTATTAGACGGCTCGGCAAGCATGAATATGCGTCGGGACGGACAAACCCGCTTCGGGCTTGCCAAGGAAAAAATAAACGAAATTATTGACGAATCGCACGACGGCAGCACGTTCACGCTGATTTTTGCGGGAGATTCTACGGACGTGCTTTTCGAGGGCGTGACCAACAAACAGCAAGCCAAACTTTTTGTGGAGGGGCTTACGGCGGGCTGGACGGCTTCCGACTGCGCATCCGCAATGACGCTTGCACAGGCGTATTTCGACGCCAACCGTTCGGCAGTCATGTATCTTGTTACCGATAAAGAGTACGAGGTGAACGATGCGCTCACGCTTGTGGACGTATCGGAAGAGGGGCAGAATTACGCCTTTTATCAATACGGGTACGAAATCGATGCGAACGGGGTTCTCGGGTTGGGGCAGGTCGTTTCCTATGCCTCCGATGCGACCCTTACGGTAGAACTTTGGATCGCCGCAAACGCAAACGACGAACCGCAAAGAACCGCTGTGACCGAGGTTGCGGTTTTAAAAGGAGAGCCGACCGATTTTACGCTTCCCTCTGCCGTGCGTCAATTCGCGCAGTTGGAGCTTCGCATCGCAAACGAAGATTCATTGCAACAGGACAACCGCGTGGTTCTGTTCGACCCTGCAAAAGGGCAGGACCGCAAGGTGCTCTTGGTAAGCGATACGGGCGAGAATTCCGACGCGGTCTATCTTCGGAGCGCGATCGCTTCGGCGGGAAAAGCGCATGTGGATACGGTTTCGCCCAAGAGTTATGCCGAGCAGGGCGCAAAGACATACGCCGGATTAGGATACGGTATGTACGTATTCAACGGCTACACGCCCGCCGAGCTCCCCGAGAATGCGGCGATTTGGCTGATCGATTCCGTCGGCGGAAGCGGAGGGGATTCGGGCGTAAGCTTCCGCGACTATATGACGCCGCGCGATGCGGAGGGGGCGGATAGCTATTACGTGCCCGAATACACCGCAGGCAGTTCCGCGCTGGAAAAAATGCTTCTGAAAGATCTTGTAAAGCGGGATATCGCCGTCCGCAGATACGCGCAGTACAGCGTTCCGCGCAACGCCGCGTCTATTTTAAATATCGGCGGCGACAGCGTCGTTTTTGCGGGGCTCAATAAAAATAACGACAGACAGGTCGTGTTTGCCTTCCGCATTCAGGATTCCAACTTCGGCATGACCGACGATTTCCTCATATTGGTACGCAATTTAATGGAATACTCTTTTCCCGCCGTACTTTCCCAAACGACCTACGTCTGCGGAGATACGATGGCGGTGAACGTCGTTCCTTCCTGCGAGGGGATTGTTTTAACGTCGCCTTCGGGCACGCGAAATACTTTGGATACGATGGGTACGGACGTGTGCGAGGTTCGGCTCGGGGAAGCGGGGGTGTACACCCTTACCGTAAAATTGCAGGGGAGCGAGGAGAGCAATCTATACGCCTATGCCTGCGTGCCCGAGGAAGAGAGCCGTTCGGCGGCGGGCGGGACTATGGCGCTTTCCGGCGAGAGGGAATACGACTATTCGGACGGCTATTACGAGAGTCTGCTGGCGTTCTTTGTTTTGATCGCCTTATTACTGTTTGCGGATTGGGGGGTGTACTGCTATGAGCAATATCAGCTTCGATAACCCCTGGTTGCTGTTTCTACTGATACCGCTTTTTGCGTTGGCGATCGTGCCGTTTTGCATTGCGGTGCGTAAGGATAACCGCAACGGACACAATATCGCTTCTCTCGTCATTCATCTCGTCTTTTGCGTTTGCTTCACGTTTGCCGTGAGCGGTATGAAGTATGAAAGCGTCGTCACCGAAACGAACGTTTACGTGCTGGCGGATATTTCTTATTCTGCCGACCGCAATTTGGACGACGTTCAGAAAAAGCTTGAACAGGTGGCGGGCAAGCTTCCCAAAAATTCCCGCATGAGCGTCATCTGCTTCGGCAGAAACTACGAGGTAATATCCGAAATGGGAGAGGGTGTGCCCGACGTCCGTTCGGCGACGGGCGTGGATCGGAGCGCAACGGACATCGGCGCGGCGATCCGCTATGCGGGCAACCTGTTTGACGACGACGTCATCAAGCGCATCATTGTGATCACCGACGGTGTGGAAACGGTAGCTTCCAACAATATTTTAAGGATCGTCGGCTCTCTGCAAAACGACGGCGTTTATATCGACGCGGTGTATTTGGACGACAATATTACTCCCGACGTGCGGGAAGTGCAAATCGACTCTGCGGAGGCGACGGCTTCCACCTATTTGAACAAGGAGGAGGAAGTGCGCGTTTTGGTTCGCGTAAACAGCGGTTTGGACGGGGAGGGCAACGAGATCGAACGTTGCGACGGCTACGTGAGTTTATACCGCGACGGCGAATTGCAAACGCGCAAGACGGCGAGCCTGTATCGGGGCATGAACGTCGTCACCCTTCCGCTTTCCACCGACAGCGCTGGCACCTTCCGCTACGAGGTGCGCGTGGAAACGGTAAATACTGCCGACGATACTTCGCCCCATAACAACCGCATGCTGTTTACGCAGAGCGTGACCGACGAGAAAAAAGTGTTGTTTATCGGCGGTTCGCAAGCGGACGCCGCGGCGGGAAGGGGCGTTTACGGCACGGAGAACGTGACTTTCGTTACCGACGTCAAAAGCCTTCCGCTCAGCGTGGAGGAAATGTGCGTGTACGACGAGATCGCGCTGTGCAACTTCGACGTGCGTACGGTGTCTTCGTGGCAGATGTTTTTGTCGAGCCTGAACACGCTTGTGAACGACTACGGCAAGACGCTCTCCACTTACGGCAATACCTTTATTCAGGAAAACGACGGAAGCAACGAGGCGCTTGCCATGCTTGCAAAGCTTCTGCCCGTCACGATCGGCAATTCCAATCAGGACGCCCGCCTGTTTGCGATTGTGCTCGATATTTCTCTGAGTATGAATTTCGAGAGCCGTTTAAACGTTGCCAAAGGCGCGGCGATACGGCTTTTGCAGGCGCTCAATCCCACCGATATGGTTATGGTGGTGGGCTATTCGGGCGTGATCCGTCCGCTTCTCGACCCCACGTATCTGACGACGGTAGGAGTGATCGTGAATACCATACAGGGCTTGGAGGTGGAAAACGAAACCAATCTGAGCGCCGCGCTCCGCCACACGCACGACTTAATGCCAAAACGTTTTTACGATAAGCGGGTCATCGTCATTTCCGACGGCTTGGATCCGGAGGGCGACCACGCTTCCGCCGTAGACGAGGCGGAGAAAATGTCCAAAGAGGGCATTGCGGTATCGGCGCTCACCGTTTACGCAAAGCCGGAGGGCAAAACGCTGTTTACGAATATCGTCCATAACAAATACGCGGTAAGCGGTACTTTTTATCAGGACATCGAGCATGAGAGCCAAGTGGACGTCGTGATCGGCGATTTGCGCAAGGACACGCAGGAGATTCTCATCGAGGGGGATTCGTACGCCGTTTCTATCGCTAAGGCGAACGAGAGCGTCGTGAAGGGTGTGGAAAGCATTGCGCCCGTTCGCGGTTTTTGGTACAATTCCGTTAAAAATAACGCCGTCGCCGTGCTCACGGTGCGGTATTACCGCGATAAGGTCACTTATTTCGACGTGCCCTTGTACGCCTACGGCGCGTGCGGGGCGGGGAAAGTCACCTGCTTTTTGTCCGACATCACTTCCGATTGGACGGACGGCTGGACGGGAGGTTCGGGCGGAGCAATATTTTTGAAGAATATTCCCGAGGCGGTTTTGCCCGCAGAGCGGATCGACTCGCCGTTTATCTTGGAGGTGGAGGGCGCAGGAAGCGCCGCAACGGTGAACGTGACCGCGCCGCAGACGCTTCCCGCAAGCGGTGATTTTACCGTAACGCTCACCGATCCGAACGGAATCGTGAGCACGCAGTCGCTCGTGTTCCAAGCGGGGCGGTATACGTCCGCATTTGTAATGGATGCCCCCGGCACTTACAAAGCGCTGATCGAATATACCTACGGCGAATTGCATTACAGCACGGAAACGGAATTTTCCGTTTCCTATTATGCCGAATACGACAGCTTTACGAGCTTTAACAGGGCGTATTTGTACCGTTTGTTGACCGAAAACGGCAAAATCCTCGAACTCGACGGGGAGAACGTGTTGGAAAATTCCGATTCGGAATATACTACCTACGTGTTTGAATTTATCATGCCGCTCCTTTTGATTTGCGTCGTGCTGTTCGTAGCGGACATTATCATTCGTCAGTTGAGATGGAAAGACGTCGTTTCCTTCTTCAAAGGACTACTGCGGAGGCAATCGAATGAGAAATAAATTTGTTTCGGCATTGACGGCAATCATGCTGAGTTTCGTGCTTTGCCTTTCGGGATGCAGTTTAGGGACTTATTACGAAAAGGGCGCGGACAAACCGACGATCGACAACGGCAACCCCGACGACCCGAACGGGGGCGAAAACCCGAATCCTCCCGTGACCTCTACCCATTACACGGTAACGGTGTTTTACGACAATAAGCCCTTTGCGCCCGCCGATTACGAGATCACCGTCGTTTGGCAGAACGACAACAACGTTGCGCGGAGCCTTCTCGATGAAAACGGCAAGGCGGACGCGGGCGAGCTGGACGGTGATTTCAACGTGTATCTCGTAGGACTGCCCGATACTTTTACGTACGATCCCAACGGTTATAAGGCGACATCCGACGAAAGGCAGATTTCCGTTCTGCTTACCTCGGTGCTCACGCCGTCGGTGGGCAACGGAAGCAGTATGTACGTCAATCTCGGATGCTATCAAACGAGGCGGGAGGGGACTTACCGCGCGCATATTGCTCGGGAAAATCAGTCGCTTTATTACGAATTTCAGCCCGAAGGCGCGGGCGTGTATGCTTTCGAATCGTGGGTCGGCGTTTACGAGGACCAAATCAATCCGTATATCGAAATATACGGGGGCTCTTCGAGTTTTAAGTGGTTCGTCCGCAAGTTGGACGGCGGGGGAGCAAGTTTGGAGGGCGGTTTTACTAAAAACTTCCGCTGGGAGGTTGCGGTTTCCCAGTCCGAGGTAGGCAATTCGTTCACTTTCGCCGTGGGCGGGGAGAGTAAATCGCAAACCTATCCCCTTTACGTGGATTTCGCCATTACTTGGATCGGAAATTATACGAGCGATTATAACGACGTTCGCCCGCAGTCGGCAAAGGAAGCGAGGGGAAAAACGCCCGAGCCCAAGGAAGGGCAGACTTTCGTCGCCGCCGATTTGGGCACGAAGGTGTTCAACGCGAACAGATTCAAAAAGAGCCCCAATACGGGCAGATATCACGTGTACGACGCAGAGTTGTACGGCGATAACCCGCTCGGCTACGGAAAGGGCTACGGCCCCATGCTCCTTTGCGCCATTACCAAGCCGATAGAGGCGTACGGCGTAGTGCCGTCGCTGTATCGGGCAAACAGCGTGGGCCCTAACGGCTCGAACTATCTCATGCTCTATAATACTTGGATCGAGGAAGAGCAAAAATTTGCCACGTTCGACTATACGAGCTTTATCCGCAACGATTATTACAGGGTGTGCAACAGCGACGGCGTTTGCTACGTGACGGACGAGCTTATCGTATTCTTGCAAAAATTTGCGGAGAACCATTCGCTTTATACCGACGGCGTGAGCCCCGTTGTCGGCACGCCCGAGTTTAACGGATATACCGCCAATCAGGATTCGCTTTGGCTGTTCGCCTGCGGGATCTACGAATAAAAAATTGCTTTGTTTGAGGTGATAGAATGAAGAAAATCAAACGGTATGCGATAGCGGTTGTACTTTTGCTGTCGCTCATATGCTTAACGGTGGGGGTTGTCGCCTGCAAATCGAACCCGCAGATCACCGCACTGCGGATCGAAAACGCGCGCATCGATTTTATGCAGGGCGACGAGTTCGAAACGGGCGAGGATTTTACCGTGATCGCCGTATATGACGACGGAACGAAAAAAGACGTTACCGCCGAGGTATCCGTACGGCAGGAGAGCGGTATGGATATGAACGTGGCGGGGAATTATCAGATCACCGTGAGCTACGGCGAAAAAAGAGAAATATACACCGTGTACGTGAACGGGATCGAGCGGGTTTTGAGTAAAATCGATCTGGATCACTCCGCCGTCAAAAAGAATTATAATTTGGGCGAATCCGTATCGCTCGACGGCTTGGTGCTTTATCTCACCTATGAAAATTTGCACGGCGACCCCGTGAAAACGACAAGCCTGAAAGATCTTACCGTGGAAATCAAGGGGGAGGACGGCACGGTCGTCGAAGATATACTGCCCGCGCTCGGCAAATATACCGTAACGGTGTCGCAGGGGAACGTGAAGGCGTCTTTCGAGCTGACGGCGGACAAGATCGACGTTTCTACCGTCGGGAGCGCAATCACCGTGGGGAGCTTGAATAAAGGCAAAGTGCTTTCGGGCGATACGGTTATCAGAGAGGAAATCGCGACGAACGGTTTGCACGAATCCTTCCATTATCAGTACGAGTACGGCAACAACTATACCCGCTTTTCCGACGTGCGCATCGAGCCCGTAAACACTTACCATTGCAGTATGGATGAAGACGGCATCTTTATCATTCGTCAGGAGGGAGATAAAATCGTTACCAACGATTTGCATCATCCCGATATGATGAACGGTTCTCCTTATTATTTGTGGTATTATAAGGATACCGTATTTGGCATTGAGGATACACTCGTCCAACTTTACAAGCACGCCAAGCAATGCACGAATCAAGATTTGGTCGAAACGGTAAATGAAGCGACGGGAGAGTATTCCTTCTCCTTCTCGGGGCTCGAACGCCGTTCGAACAATTACGACTATTATGAAACGGTCGTTTCTTTCACGCTGAGCGAGGATTTTACCATTGCGACCGCGGAGTTCAGGCAGGACTATTATGAGGACAACAGCGCGTGGAAAGAGGAGTTAGACGAGAGAACGTTCATAACCGATCCCGTCACGGGGATCACGACGCCCCAAAGCGAACGCCCCTCCCATTATGTGATTGTTACGATGTCGCAGACGACGGGAGAGAGGACGGCAGAAAACGAGTTCCCCCGCAATTTGTTCGATATCAGCTCTTTCGATTTGACGTACGAAGGACAGGTTTTGGAGGACGGCGCGACGCTCGAATGCGACGTCGCTACGGGCACGTACGTGATCGGGATCGAGAACATTCTGCCCGTAACGGCGTTGTTCACGCAGGACGATCTTACCTTCGATTACGAGGGCAACCGCAACGGCTCCGCTTCGATGCAGAACAACGAGCACTTCACGGTGTTTCGTTCGGGCTCTGCAATTCAGCTTACCGTAAGGCACGGCGGAAGCTGGACGCTCATTTTTCAAACGAAAAACGTCACGAAACGCTTGACGATCAACGTAACGGGGGTCGCTCCCGCCGAAATCACTGCGTACATTCTCAACGATGCAAGCGGAAGTTTTTATCAGGGCGAAACCAAAACGATCGCGCTCGGCGGTGCGGTGTATTTCTACGGCGCGGTAGAGGCGTTTGCCAACGCCGACCAAAAGGCGGAGCTTATTTCGGGGAATGCGTCTGCATCGATTTTGGAGCGCGCGAAGATCGACGGCATCGATTGCTTTAAATTCTCCGCATCCGTTACGGGTGTGTACGAGATCCGAATCACTTCTACGGCTTCTCCCTCGCAGAGCTGTACGTTCACGTTTACGGTAAGCGACGCGCCCGATTATTCCGCATTGCTGAGCGGGACTTATACGGCGGAGGACGCCGCGGGCAACGTTTACAGGCTCACGTTCAACCGCGCCGACGAGGGGGCAACAGTAAAAGGGACGATTTCCGTGACGAGAACGCCCACCGAGCCGGACGGAACGCCTATTCCCGACGAGGCGGTCACGGAAACGCTTTCCTTTTACGTAGAGCAGCTGGAAATCTTCGTGGATCACAAGGGGACCGATAAAATTTGGCTTGAACTTTCCGTAAACGAGGAAAATCAGCTTATTCTGATCGATCAGCGAATGCTGCGGTATCCCCTCGTCCGCGAATCGGAGTGAAAATTTTATAATTGAGAGTGAGTTCGGTATTGTACCGGACTCATTTTCAGTTTTAAAATAATTCGTTCATTAAGGACGGCACGAATTGATTTGTCGGGAAAAACGTTTATAAAGTTGTGATAATAAAATTGCATAAAAGCTTCTTCGAATGCCAAAACTGATTATCCCGGGGGTACGCTGCGGTACATATTTGCATCGAGGAGGTGAGTGAATATGCTGCAAAAGGTAGTCATTTGCGGAGTGGACACTTCGGGCTTGCCCAAGCTTTCCGCAAAAGAGAACGACGAACTGATGAGACGCCTGAAAGCGGGCGACGATTTGGCGCGGGAAACGTTTATCGTGGGCAATATGCGGTTGGTGCTTTCCCTTGTGAAACGCTTTTGGGCGAAGAATGCGAATGCGGACGACGTCTTTCAAGCGGGGTGCGTGGGGCTCATTAAGGCGATCGACAACTTTAATTTGGATTTTAACGTAAAGTTTTCGACGTACGCCGTGCCCATGATTTTGGGAGAGATCAAACGGTTTTTGCGGGACGGGAACAGCTTGCGTGTTTCCCGCTCTATCCGCGACACCGCGTACCGCATTTTAAAGGTGCGGGAGGGTTTGGAGGAGCGCGACGAGGAGGCGAGCATCGAACGCATTGCCAAAGAAATGCAGGTTGCCGAGCGCGAAGTCGTCTATGCGCTTGACGCGATCTCCGATCCCGTGTCGCTGTACGATCCCGTATATAACAAAACGGGGGACACCCTTCAACTTATGGATCAGCTTTGCGACGAAACGCAGAGCGACGAAATTTGGACGGAACGGGTCGCGCTTCGGGAAGCGATCGCACGGCTCACCGAGCGGGAGCGCAAAATTCTCACTCTACGCTATTACGAGGGTAAGACGCAGACGGAAATTTCGGCGGAGGTGGGCATCTCCCAAGCACAAGTTTCCCGCCTTGAAAAGACGGCGTTAAAGCAAATCAAAGCGAATATTTCTTAAAACGAACCCCCCTGCCGAGCAGGGGGGGGGTTTGTTTTTATTTGGGAGATTTCGTCAGACACTGAATATCGCAGGCATGACTTCTTCGGAGATCCTTATCAACGTATCGATTCGTTTGGTTCTGCCGAAACAGGCGGTTCATTTCTCTTCCCGCTTCGTCGTGAAATCCTTTGGGGAGAAAGTACAAGTAGGCGTTTTTTTCGCCGAAGCAGTTGTGCTGTTCGGCAATTAAATAGAATAAATTCTTTGCAAAGTATTTTGCATAGTAAAGGCGCTCCTCCTCGCGAGTGTCGAAATATTCGGCAATTTTGTCGCTTAGCTTTGTAAAATTGCAAACGCGGTCGAGGGCGAAACGTTCCCGCATTTCCAAAAGAGAAAGGAGAGAGCCGTTTTCATCGGAAAAATATCCGTTTGCCGTAACGTCCAGCATCACCCATTTTTTGAGCGCGGTGTCGTAAATCTCGTTGACCACGTGATTGTCATCGTCGTAGGGAGAATAGGGCATGATGCAAATCCGCTTCGCGTAGATGCCGAGCGCAAGGCAGCATTCTTGTAAAATTTTCGATTTATTCAGACAGTTGATCCCGTGCTCGGACTGTTGAAAGCTGTGTTCCAAAAGGGCGAGCGCGTTGCAGGGGATCTCGTTGGCGTATTCGCCTTTATGTACGAGTGCGGGCGCAAAATGCGCAGTCAGGCGGGCGGCTCTTTCAAATTCGCTTCCCTTGCCCGCAATGCCCGCAAGGTCGTACTTTTCCCGCAGAGTTTCGTATTCCTTGCAAGAAAAATCATAGGTGAATTCGGCGGTGCAGTCGCTTTCAAAATTGCGGTTGTGGAATAAAATCCCTTTATAAACCGACAGCTGTTCTTGCCATGCCCCCATCGTTTCCGTGCTCCCCATAGTGTTTTTCTCCTCGTTCACATCGGTTTTAAATTTTTGTCGAGTCTGTCTGCGATCCATGCGAGCCGTTTTTGTTGCCCCGAATCCGTCTTAGCGTCGAAATACGCCCGCGTATACGTTTTCTTTACCGATAGAGGCATTGCCAGAAAATTCGTATAGGCAGGCTCGCGGTCTTTGAGGAGTGCGGAAAGAACTGCGATATGTTCCTCCCCGAGCTTCATCAAATCGGGCGCGTCCCATTGACCGTTTTTTTGCGCTTCTTCTATCTTTTTTCTGCCGTAGTCGGTCATGAGCCCGCGTTCTTCAAGGCTCTTTGCGAGCGTTTTGTTTTTCTCTGACCACTTGCTTTTCGGGGTGCGTGCGGAAAAGTATTTCTGATACGTTGTGTCGTCCATACTCCGCATTTGACCGTCTATCCAACCGAAACACAGAGCTTCTTCCAATGCCTCGTCCGCCTTGATTGTTTTCGCTCCGCCGTTTTTGCCGAACACAAGCCACACACCTTTGCTTGACAGGCAGTGGGTAGAAAGCCATTCCCGAAACGTTTCACGATTGGAAAACGTTAAAATTTCACTCACGGTTTTGCACGCTCCCGTTTGATTCCACGGCTATTATACCATAACGGGAGGGGAAAGGCAATCTCTTAGGCGGAGGTTATTTCGCCCGTCGGGTTATATTCCTGCTCCGAATCGAAAATAATAAGAAAGAGGCGGTATGATGAAAATACTATTCTACGGAACAAAAAGCTATGATAAAGCGGTGTTCGAAGAAAATTTTAATCAAATCAAAAACCTGACAGTCGTGTTTTTGGAAAGCGAATTCGATTACCACACGGCAAAGCTTTCCAAAGGTTTCGACGCGATCTGCGTATTCGTCAATATAGAAATAGACGCGCGTTCGGTAGCGCGCTTAAAGGAGAACGGCGTGAAACTGATATTGCTTCGCTGTGCGGGATATAACAACGTGGATATCGAGGAGTGCAGGCAAGCGAATATCACCGTTTTGCGCGTGCCCAACTATTCCCCGCAAGCCGTTGCGGAAATGGCGATGGGGCTGGCGCTTGCCGTCAACCGCAAAATTCACAAAGCTTATATCAAGGTGCGCGAAAACAACTTTTCGTTAACGGGGCTAACGGGCGTCAATTTTTACGGAAAAACCGCGGGGATCGTCGGCGCGGGCAAAATCGGCTTGGCAATGGCAAGACTTTGCAGGGGGTTCGGCATGAAGGTTCTTGCATACGATAAATTCCCGCAACGGGAAGAGGGTGTCGAATATGTGGATTTGCCCGAATTGCTGAAATGCTCCGATCTCGTCAGCTTGCACTGTCCCTTGACGAGCGACAGCTATCATCTGATCAACGAAGAAACGATCGCCATGATGAAGGACGGCGTGATCCTCGTCAACACGTCGCGCGGCGGGCTCATCAAAACGGACGACCTTATCAAGGGAATCCGCGACAAAAAGTTTTTCGGCGTTGCGCTTGACGTTTACGAAGAGGAGGACGGTTACGTGTTCGAAAATTTGGAGGACGACATTCTCGAACACTCCATAACGGCAAGACTGCTCTCCTTCCCGAACGTGATCGTAACTTCGCACCAAGGCTTTTTAACGCAGGAATCGATCAACGCCATTGCGGAAACGACGGTAGAAAATGCGATCGGTTTCATGAGCGGAAACCCGAGCGCGGAAAATAAAATCTGCTGAATAAAAAAACGACCCTGCACGGGTCGTTTTTTGAGCATTTTAAAGCGCCGAACGGAGCTTGTGTTGCGCGTTCTTAGCCCTCGTATCGGTCGAGATTGGCGCGGATCGCTTGGATCAGGCGTTTTTCTGCGGCAACTTTCGTATCTCTTGCAACCTTCGTGCAAACGGACGTGCCGTAAAGCTTTGCAAGATCGTCTACAAGGTTTTTCAGGTGTACGGTGTCAAGAATGTTCACCGATCCGCAGAGCTCTTCTTCCGCCGATACCGTCGGCGTGGGAGCAGGAGCAGTCGCAGGGGCGGTCGCAGGCGTAGGGGTTGCGGTGGGCGTAGTGATCTTTTCCATAACAAATATCTCCTATATAATATTTTTTACCTGACAAAACAATTATATTGCCGTAACGTTTTTTGTGTTACTATATCATACGTTCCGAACGAGCTGAAAATGCGTGACCTTTCACAAAAAATCGCTCCCATTATTTGCCGTAAAGACTTTTATTTTGAACATTGCAGACACGAAAGATCCTGCTGTACGCACTAAAAAAGCGGCCCGCAAGGGGTCGCTTTTTTTGGTGCCGGTGATCGGGGTCGAACCGATACGGTATCACTACCACAGGATTTTGAGTCCAGCGCGTCTGCCAATTCCACCACACCGGCAAAGTA
>CAMUFJ010000031.1 GCA_947088135.1 uncultured Clostridia bacterium | reverse complement strand
ATGAAGATTGAGGATATGGATTTTTCCGTACGTTCCTACAACTGTTTAAAGAGAGCGAACATTCACACGGTGGAGGACCTGTGCCGCAAGACGGAAGACGAGATGTTGAAGGTGAGAAACCTCGGCAAAAAGTCTTTGGACGAAGTCATGCAGAAGCTGGAAGCGTACGGTCTTACACTTGAAAAAAAGGAGGATTAAAAGATGCCGGGTAAATTAGGCAGAACCACAAAGCAGAGAATGGCAATTCTCAGGAATCAGGCTTCTCAGCTTCTTTGGTACGGAAAAATCGAAACCACGGCGGCTCGCGCAAAAGAGGTGCAGTCTTATGTAGAGAAGCTCATCACGAAAGCCGTCAACACCTATGCCGACGTCGTAGAGATCGAAGTCGTTGCCAAAGACAAGAAGGGCAAGGAAATCAAAACGACGAGCTATAAAGACGGCCCTAAAAAGCTTGCGGCACGCCGTGCCATCATGGCAAAGACGTACGACTTGCAGGAGATCAAGGGCTTCAACGAGAAGAAGAGCGAATACAAAGCGCGCACCGAGCAGATCCAGCATCCCCTTATGGAGAAGCTGTTCAACGAGATCGCGCCCAAGTATGCGCAACGCAAAGAGGAGCTCGGACAGGGCGGCGGTTATACGAGAATTTATTTGCTCGGTCAGCGCCGCGGCGATGCGGCGGAAACCGCAATTATCGAATTGGTTTAAAAATCGGCGGGCAATAAAGCCCGCTGTTTTTTTATACCTTTTTTTCAGACGCCGACCGCGAATGCTTTTGCCTGTCGTTTTCTTTTTTGTCAAAATGCCAGATCCGTTTTGGTCAATTTGTACGAAGTGACGGGGGGAATATATGATATTTTTTGTGCAATTTGCACAAAAACAAAAGAAAAGTTTATAGCATTTGCCTATTGTATTTTCCTGTAAAATCGAGTAAAATAGTAGTAACATCAACCATAAGGGAGAAACATTTATGTCCGGTTTGTTGCTGAAAGGCATTAACAAGATTTATCCCGGCGGAAATCAGGCGGTTTTCAACTTCTGCCTCGATATTCGGGATAAGGAATTCATCGTATTCGTAGGACCTTCCGGTTGCGGTAAGTCCACGACCCTCCGTATGATCGCAGGGCTCGAAGAAATTTCTTCGGGCGAGCTGTATATCGACGGCAAGCTTGTGAACGACGTCGTTCCCAAGGACAGAGATATCGCAATGGTTTTCCAGAACTACGCGCTCTATCCTCATATGTCCGTTTACGATAATATGGCGTTCGGCTTGAAGCTTAGAAAAGTACCCAAGGAAGTGATCAACGAGAAAGTTAAAGCTGCGGCTGAGATCCTCGGCATCACCGATTATCTTTCCCGTAAGCCCAAGGCGCTTTCCGGCGGTCAGCGTCAGCGTGTTGCGCTCGGCCGTACGATTGTCCGCGAGCCCAAGGTGTTCTTGCTCGACGAGCCTTTGTCCAACCTCGACGCGAAACTCCGTGCGCAGATGAGAACGGAGATCTCCAAGCTTCACGTTCGTTTAGCTACCACCTTCATTTACGTTACGCACGACCAAATCGAGGCTATGACAATGGGTACGCGTATCGTCGTTATGAAAGACGGCTTCATGCAACAGGTAGACACCCCTCAGAACTTGTACGATTATCCCATCAACCTCTTCGTTGCGGGCTTCATCGGCACGCCTCAGATGAACTTCTTCCGTAAGGCGACCATTACCGAGGAGAAAGGTAAAGTTTACGTCAATTTCATCGGAAACAACAAGATCGTTCTTCCCAAGGCGATCGTTGCCAAGATCAAGAACTTTGACGAATACTGCAACACCGGCAAAGAGGTCACACTCGGCGTTCGTCCCGAGGACATTCACGAGGACGATCTGTTCATCTCCAACTCGCCCGAAACGCTTGTCAAGGCGCGTATCGAGGTTATCGAAAAACTCGGTGCGGAAACGCAGATTTACTGCGATCTGGACTATGAAAACGACAAGGGCTCTATTGTCGACAATGCGGCGCAAATGATCGCGAAGATTTCTTCCCGCGCAACCGTCAACCTCGGCGAGATCGTGGAACTTGCGTTCGACGCGAAGCATATTCACCTCTTCGACGGTTATACCGAAGCGACCATGTTGGAGCGCGACGAGCACTATGACGTGATCCCCGAGAATGCGGAGGGCGCGGCGTTCGTGCCTCCTACGCCTCAGGAAATGAAGGCGCAGATCGACGCGGCTCGCGTTATCACCAAGGAAATGAAGAAGCAAGCGAAGCGCGACGCGAAGCTTGCGGCGAAGAAGGAAGAGAGTGCGGCGGTTGCGGAAGCCCCCGTCGTGGAAGCTCCCGTTGCAGACGTTCCCGTGGAAGCCGCTCCCGTCGAGGAAGTGACCGAGACAGTTGCGGCGCCCGAAGTCGTTCCCGAAGCGGTTCCCGAGGTCGCACCCGTAGTTGCTCCCGAAGAGCCCAAGGAGGAATCCAAGGAAGAGCCCAAGACGGAAACCAAGGCGGAACCCAAAGCGGCGCCTAAGGCTGCACCTAAGGCTACGCCTAAGACTGCGCCTAAGACTGCACCGAAGGCAGCTCCCAAGACGGCTTCCAAGTCGGCTCCCAAGAAAACGACTAAAACGACCACCAAAGAAGAGAAATAATTTCAGTTACCAAAGAGCGTTTGTCAATGGGCAAACGCTCTTTTCCTTTCGGGCTTTCCGTGAATAAAATAGATTCGGGCGGGCATAAATCATTGACAAAACACGGTAAAAAAGTGTATGATAATAGAAGATTCTTCTGCGGAATCGATTTAAAAAAGGAGGCGGAAAATGTGGTGGGAAGTAATTACCGAAGCGTTGCTCGATACGCTTAAACTGTTTCCGTTTCTCCTGTTGCTCTACATTTTGATCGAGCTTATGGAGCATAATACTAAAATCGGAAAGGCAAACGGCGCTCTATGCGGGAAAGCCGCCCCTGTCATCGGCGCGGCGACGGGGCTTGTGCCCATGTGCGGGTTCTCCGTTATGGCGGCAAAATTGTACCGCCACCGCCATTTGACGCTGGGCACTTTACTCGCGGTATTCATCGCCACAAGCGACGAGGCGTTCATCGTGCTCTTGCTTTCGCCCATGGTTTGGTCGGACAAGCTTCTCTCGGTGCTCGCGCTGTGCGGAAGCAAGCTCGTTCTCGGGATCGCGGTAGGGTATCTTGCCGATTTGCTTGTGCGAAAGCGCTCCGCCGTAGTACCGCTTGCGGATCGATGCGTCAAAACGCATACGTGCGAGCGTACACATGAGAACGAAAAGGCTGAAAATGCGCCCCAAATGCACGTACACGCACATGACGAGCACGGCCATGATAGCGAAGCGCATCATCATGGGCACGAATATAGCGTTTGCGAGCACAAACACGGCAAAGAAAGTAATCTTTCCCTCTATTTCGTAACGCCTTTGGTGCATTCGTTGAAAATCGCCGCGTTTATTCTTTTATTTAATTTGGCGTTCGGGTTTCTCTTTTTCGGAATCGGCGGAGGAAATGCCGAGGCAGGCGAGGAGCGCGTGATCACCTTTTTACAGGTCGCGGGATTTTGGTATCAACCGCTCGTCTGCGGTTTGATCGGTCTTGTGCCCAACTGCGCGTCCAGCGTGGCGCTTGCGGAAACGTACGCTTTGGGCGGTATCGCTTTCGGAAGTCTGCTTTGCGGGCTTGTCGTCAATGCAGGCTTGGGCTATCTCGTGCTCTTGCGCGACTATAAGAAATGGCGGGAAACGGCGTGGATCGTCGTCTTCATACTGGGACTGGGCATTGCCGTCGGTTATGCGGCGAATGCAATCGGGTTATTACTATAACAATTTAAAAAAATAGAAACGAGGTGGCATATGCGGCTCGCCGAATATCCCCTGCCAAAGATAAATTTCGCAAGTAGCGAAGAGAGCGTACAATTTATCAAAGCGGAGGAGGCGCTCGGCGCGCGCATACAGGGTTGTGCGGGGAAGGCGCTGTTGGCGGCGGACTCGCAGTCACTCGTCCGTTTTGCACCGCTTGGGCGGGGAATGCGCACTCTTTCCGTCGTGGCGGAGGGGGACGCGCTCCCGCTCTTTTCTATGCCGGACGGCGTAGGGGCGGTGTTTGCGTCCGGTAGTGCGGACACGCTTCGCATTGCCCGCTTCTTTGCGGAGGTGAGAAAGATTCCTTGCTATCTCTTTCCCGTTTCTGCAACGCTCGACGGCGTTTGGGAAAAGACGGGGGAAGTTACGGTGGGGGGCGGTAAGACCCGCGTACCTCTTGCCGACGCGGAGGTTTTCTACGACGAAGCACTCTTAAAGCCAACGCTTGCCGACGGCTACGCCGCCCTTTTGTTGAGCCGTCTTGCGCTCTTCGAGGAACGCGCGCTTCGCGTGCTCTGCGGGCGGGAAAAGAGCGATATGCACGAAACGGCATATGCCTCGCTCGGCACGTTACCCCAAACGCCGGTGGAAATCGTGGAATTAAACGCACGGATCCGCCGTTATGAACGGACGGGACTGCCTCGGGGCGAAGGCAGAACGCTTGCAGAGATGTATCGCGAGCGGGGGGACGATTTGTCCGAATGGCGGGCGTTTCGTTCGCTCTCAGCCCTCTATTACGCGTTTTTCAAATGCGGAAAGCCTCGCAGATATTTCGTACCCGATTATTTCGCCCGCGCTAAGCGCGCCGAGGTTGGGGAGGGAACGGTAATCCCTCCGAGCAAAAAAGAATATGCGGAGCGGGCGTTTGCCTTGGAACGGTCGCGCGCGGCGTTTTTGAGTGAAATCAAGAGAATTTGCGAGCGCCGTCCGCAGGATATTCGCGCCGTTCGGTTGCTTGCGGGAAAAACTCCGCCCGAGGGGGAAGCCAACTTGCTCGGACGGTTGCCCGAACGTTGCGGGGACGGGCTTTCCGCAATCATGCGGGATTTCGGACTTATGGAGCTATAAATAGAAAATTTCGGCGGAAATTGTCTGAAATTCGTTTCAAACAGTTGTAAATTGCTTTATATAATATACGGAAAGATGTATCTTTTCGATGGCGAAGCTATCGAAAAAAGTCAAAGGAGAAATGTTCATGCAAGAGGTTACGCTGAAATCTTCAAAATCGAATTTGGAATTTTCCTTGCGGGGAGAGATCGATTCGGAGAACGCGGACGAATTTTACGGGGAGATCATGCAGGCGTACGACGCCGCTCCGTCCGACGTCGTGTTTGACTGTACGGAGCTGGAATTTATCGATTCCACAACGCTGGGAACGATCGTAAAAATTTTAAAGCACGCCAAGACGGACGGACACAAGTTGCGCCTTACGCATTTGCAACCCCGCTTGAAAAAGCTCTTCGTCATTTGCGCGCTCGATACCATCATGGAGATCGAGTCATGAGTGAGATCAAGCTTAAAACGCCGATTTCGGGCGAATTGATGACCACCGTGCGCTTGACGACGGGCGGCGCGTGCTCGGTGGCGGGGCTGAGCATGGACGACGGCGAGGATTGCAAAGTCTGCGTTACGGAGAGTTTGCTTCTTCTCATGCACCGCGGATACGCCGAGGCGGAAATTATTTTTACCGTCGAGAACGGATTGGGAGTCGAGATTACGGGTTTTTGTAAAACGGAGCGGGAGAACGCGGGACAGGAGGACGAAATATCCGCCGCGATTTTGTGCGCGCTCGCGGAAAACGCCGTTTTAGAGAAAAAGGAGGGAGAGCTTTACCGCATATCCTTCCGTTTTGGGTTACAGGCATGAACGACGAAGAACTTTTCGCTGCATACAGGGAAACGGGCGATATTCGAATCCGCAATCAAATCGTGGAAAAATATTTGTACATAGCTTCCGTATTGGCGAAAAAATTCGTCGGGCGGGGGGTGGAATACGACGATCTGTATCAGGTCGCCTCTCTCGCGCTCTTAAAGGGGGTCGACCGCTTCGACGAGAGCAAGGGAGTGCAATTCTCCACCTTCATCACGCCGACCATTACGGGGGAAATCAAGAACTATTTCCGCGACCGTTCCCGCCTCATCCATCTTCCGCGCAGGGTGGCGGAATTGAGGATTTCCATGAAGCGGGCAGCGGAAGAAATCGCAAAAGAAACGGGGAAACCTCCTTCCGCAAAGGAAATCGCCGCGCATTTGGGTGTGAGCGAGGAAGAAATACTGCGTTGCGCCGAGGCGGGCGGAGTGGTTTCGCTCGACAATTCTCCCGATAAGGACAGCGACGGCATGAGTTATCACGAGGTGCTTCCCGCCGCAGACGACGTGTTCGAAGAGGTGGATAACCGCGACGCGGTCAATTCCGCATTAAAGACGCTCAACGAAGAAGAGCTTGCGCTGGTGCGCTACCGCTTCGGGGCGGAGCTGTCGCAGGTGGAAACGGCAAAGCGCATGGGCGTTTCGCAGATGAACGTGTCGCGCATGGAACGCAAAATTTTGCAAAAGCTGAAAGTGACGCTCGCAAAGAGCTTGGTGGAATGATGTTATTCGAAATAGACGGCTATACTGCCTTGAAAAAAGCGCTTGCGGATATGTGCGCCAAGCTTATGGAAGAGGAGGTGCCCGAAGGGGCGGTGTTCGACTGTAAGCTGATCGCTAACGAACTGCTGTCTAACGCGTTGCGTTACGGCGGGGGGAGCGCGCGCTTCCGCGCCGTGCGGGAAGGGAATACCGTTCACATTTCCGTGAAAAGCGCTTGCGATTTTAAGCCTCCCGAAAAGAGCGTCTGCTCGGATACGAACGCGGAATGCGGAAGGGGATTGTTTCTTGTGGACGCGGTGAGCGAATCGCGCCGATACTCCTGCGAGGACGGGATCTGCGTGATCGTGAGAATCCAATAGACAAAAAAAAGAGCGTTGCCGCGGCAACGCTCTTTTTTGTTGTGGTTTACATTTTGCTTACGTAGGAATAGATTTTTTCCATGAGCTCTTGCGAGATGTTCCCGCGGAAGCGCCCGAGATGAATGAAGATCGTCTGGAAAAATTCCGTATTGTCCCCGCCGATCACGTAGGTGGGAAGGTAGGAATGAATCCCGTACAAATTGGCAATGAACACGTCGCCGAATTCGTTCTTCTCCATAGGGGTAAGCGTGTTGATGAAGGGATCGTAGGTGTATTGCGCGCCGCCGAACACATAGCTGTTGGGCGGACGGTTTCCGGCAAAGGCGGGAACGTTGTAGTTGGATTCGCCGCGATTGCCGCCCTGCTCGTTGTTGCGTCCCGCAAAGGGCTGTTCCGTCGGTTGGTTTTGCCGCAGGAAAGGATTGCTCTGCGGGTTGGGACGGGCAGGCCCGCCGTTGAAACCTTGGCGGTAATTCGGACGGAAGCCGTTTTGTTGTTGTCCGTTTTGGCGGGGGCGTTGCTGCGTCGACTTGTCCTGTTCGTGCGCGGCGGTTGCTTCCTTGGGTGCGTCGCTCGATCTTGCGAGCGCAGCCATGCGCCGTTCGAATTCGGTAAGCTCGGGTCTGGGAGAAGGATCGGGTTCTTTTTCCTTGATTACTTCGCGGATAACTTCTTTGATAACGACGGGCTCGTGCGAGCTGAGCACTTCCGGCTCGGGCTCGGGCGCCTGATAGCGCAACGTTTCGGGTTCGGGTTGCGGTTCGGGCTGAGGCTCCGGTTGCGGATTGAAGAAGCTTTGCAAGTCGTCCGTGTCGATCGTAACCACCACGTCTTCCGCCGCGGACTGTTGTTGCATTTGCGCTTGATAGCTATAACTCTCGGGCGCGGGAGCGGGAGCAGGGGCGGGTTCTTGATAGGTATTATAATTTTGATAGTTGTTTTCCGGTTGTTGCGGGGGAACGTAGTCGTTCTGCGTTTGGGGCTGTTCCTGCGGCGCGGCGGGCTGAGGCTGGGCGTAATCGTTCGGATAGCCATTGTCGTAGCCCTCGGTGAAGTCGTAGCCGCTGTAAGACGCGTCTTGCGCTGTATCGCCTTGATACTGCGTCGCCGCGGTTGCCGCTTGCTTTTCGCCGCGGCGTTTTACTGCGCGGTACACGAGCGTGAACAGAGGAATGAACAGGCACGCAAGGGAGAGCGCGAGCAATATGACGGTCGCGATCAGCTGGGTGTCTTTGAAGATCGCCCATCTATCCTCGCCGAGCGGATAACAAATCGTCGCGATGACCGTGAGCAAAAGTGCGATCAGCTGTAACCCGTAGCGGATCGTATCGAACACGAGCCCCTTCTTCGCGTTCAGACGAGCGGAGGAAACGACGAGGTTGAATACCAGCATAACGAGAAGGGCGGGGAATGCAATTCCGAAGAAGAGCATATTCCCTTTCGCAAGATCAAACGCGATCAAGGAGGGGGTGGAGGTAATTGTACCGGGGTAGTAAACGCAAAGTGCGCATACCGCCGTGAAGAGGAGCGCAAGAGCGTTTAAAAATCCCGTCCGCTTGCTACGTATGCAGGAAGCGATGAAAAGACTGACGAAGCACACGCCCGCCACCGAAAGGCAGGAATAATCCAGCACCTCGGAAAGAGGTTTTACCGCAGGAGCGCTTGATACAACGGGCTCGGTCGCGCTGAGCACGGCGAACGTATAAAGGAAGATCGCGCCGTAAGCGAGGAAAGTAAGAATCCCGCTCGCATAGGCGCAGGAGCGCGCCCGCTCGGGCTTCCGCGTCGCAAGCGATACGATGAATAGAATCAAAGAGATCAGCGCGAACAGGACGGGGAGCAGATACACGAGATAGCCGATGCAGACGTTGATTCCGCCCGAGATGCTTCCCGTGATTCCCAACGCTTCATCGCCTGCAAACGCTTTGGAAATAGTTTCGATCACTTCGCCGAATTTGGAAACGAGGTTGATAAACGCACCCAAGATCGTGGCGTCGATTCCGCTTGATGCGCTCAATGACGGGTGCTTGAAGAATCCGCCGATGAAGCCGATGAACAGCCCCCCCAAAGAGAGCAACATAAAAAGGAGCGCGAGAAAAATATACTTCCCCATACCTTTGGGACGGGGGTTCTTTTTCTTCTTCTCCGCAGGCTGTTCGCTCTCAGGCGGATAATCGAGTTCGCCCAACATGGCGTTCACGTTGTCATACTCGTTTTCATTCATATATCCCGAATCGTCTAACATCCAGACCTCCTGTCACAGACGAAACTTGGAAAACAGGCGCTGCACTTTGGCGGCGTATATTTGGCAAGTTGCATTCTTATACTTAATTTTATACCTATCCACAATAAATATCGTTACAATTATAACACGAACGGGCATACCATGTCAACATCAAATGCGAAAAAAACAATTTTTTGTCGCGTAATTTCCCCATTATTATGCAACTTTTTTTTGCGTTTTATGAAAAGCGGGAGAAAAAAGCGGGGGATCGGGAAATCCTCTTGATATTTTTGGGAAAAAGTGGTATAATCGTTTTTGCAGTCGGGGATCGAGCCGTACGGCGAGGAGGAAAACGGAAATGGACGACACCATGTCAGGGTTGACGCGCCTATTAGAGGACGTCCGCCGTAAAACAGGGCTTTCCGTCCGCCTCTGCGGGGACGAGGGAAGCGAGGGTTCTTTTTCCGCCAACTATTGCGGAATCGCCGTAAATCTCGTTTTGGAAGACGGGGACGAAAGGGCGCAAAAGCTGGTTCGCTATCTCGTCGAAAACGGGAAAGAGCGTACCATGCCCGAGCGGGAAGAGCATTTGAAGAGTATTTTACTCGGCGAAGGCGGCGGTTGGAACGCTTTTCGGTATATGACGCGTTACGCCGTGCCGAATACGGATTGCTATGCGATCGAATTGTTTCCCGAACGGCTTTTGCGGGAATCGGGGCGGCATATCGCGCGGTGTTTGGAGGGCTCGCAGGACTTATGCGCCGTGATGGACGGGGGACGGATCGCCGTCGTAAAATTTGCTCAAAAATCGGACGTGCCGCCTATGGAATTCGCGCAGTTTCTCGTGCAAACGCTCTACGAGGAGCTCGGCGTGCGGGCGCAGGCGGGGGTCGGTTCGGAGGTGCGCTCGTTTTCGGAAATCGCCCGTTCTTATTTGGAGGCGGCAACGGCGGTGCGTATGAGTACGGCGTTCAAGTCGAAGGGGGATGTGCATTCCTATCGGGAGTACCTGCTCGTAAAACTCTTGGAAGAAATTCCGCGCGCCCGCTTACAGGAATATACGGAAAGCTACGGCGAAGCATACAGGGAGGACGTGTTCGGCGGAGGCGAACTCGCCGATACGGCGGAGGCGTTTTTGGAAAACAGCTTGAACCTTTCGGAAACGTCGCGCTCGCTGTTCATGCACCGCAACACGCTCGCCTACCGCATCGATAAAATCGAGCAGGCGACGGGGCTGGATATCAGAAAGTTTTCGGATGCGGTCACTTTCCGCGTAATGACGATTTTATATAAGCTCAATCATTAAGATTGGAAGGCATATGGCGCGCATAATATAAAGACGTGAACGTGAAACTGTAAAAGAATAAGATATTCGTTGGAGGATTTTATGGACGATAAAACCGAAATCAAAGAAGAAAATCAAAGTGCAAACAACGCTTTGGAAGAAGGCTTTTGGGACAGGGAAACCCCTGCTCCCGCATCTGCGCCCGCCGCTGTTGCGGTCCGCCCGCAAAAACCTAACCGAAGCCGCAGTATCATCATTGCGGTGGGGTCTATCCTTTTGGCGGTTGCGGTGTTTTTTATCGGGTGGTTTTCCCGCTATTATGCGCTCAGCGAAGAGGAACGCAACATTTTGTGGATCTTGAACCGCGTTGAAAACGACTATTATCACAAGCTCAGCGACGCGGAACGGGAAGCGTATTACAAGCAGGTGTACGACGGACTGATGCCCGACCGCTTCTGCTCCTTCTTCGACAAAGAGGAATTCGCCACGCTTATGAAGGAAGCGGAGGGAAGCAATAGCGATACGGGCTTGTCCGCCTTAATGGACGGCGATATCCCGAAAGTCTATTTCGTGCAGGGCAATTCTTCCGCCGATCTTGCGGGGCTTACGAGCGGTATGACCATTTTCAGCTACGGGAAGGACGCGGGTTCGCTTACGGAAGCGACCTCGGTGCAGGAGATCGGGTTGTTCGTTCAGAGCAACCGCGGCAGTTTTTGCTTGGAATGCGGCTATTCGGAAGCCGAGAAAAAAGTCTATACCTTGGAGAGCAAGGAGTATCTCGCCTCCTACTGCACTTACAGCGACAGCGAAGTGACCTGCTCCTTCCGCGGACAAACCAAGCTCAGCTTGGAAACCACGGGCGGCGGGCTTGCGGGACTCGATTCACAAACCGCGTATATCAGATATCAGGGCTTCGACGGCAATTCCGCTTGGGAGTTCGAGCAATGCCTTGCGAAGATGAAGAACCGGAACAGAAGCAATCTCGTCATCGATTTGCGCTGCAACGGCGGCGGATATTTGGACTTGTTCCGTCAGATATCCTCGCACCTGCTCAAAGACGCGGAGGGGAGCGCGCCTCTCGTCGCATATTCGGTAGACCGCGACGGGAAAAAGGCAAATTATTTTGCAACGGGCAACGACTATGACAGCTATTTCAACGCCGATTCCCGTATTACGGTTTTGGCGGACGAGTATTCCGCTTCGGCTTCGGAATGCCTGATCGGCGCGCTGTACGACTACGGTACGATCGGCTACGGCGACATCTATTTGAGAAAGGACGCCCAAACGGGCGTGGCGCGTTCGTACGGGAAAGGGGTCATGCAGACGACCTACGTCACGTCGAACGGCGCGGCGATGCGCATTACCTCTGCGGAAATTTTCTGGCCGAACGGGAACAGCATTCACGACAAGGGCGTTACGGAGGAAGACGGCGCGCACGGCATTGTCGCGCCCTTTTTCCGCGGTGCGGAAGACGTCTTCTTAACGCAGGTGTTCGCCGATCTTGCGAACAAATAATTTCTTCGGGGATCGAATCAGCTTCTTGCGAGGTATTCTTCTAAAATTTTTAAATTACCGTCCTTCTCTTCGCGGGGAGGGCGGTTTTCTTTGGGCGCGTCGATAGATCCGCTTTTCGTTTCTTTGCCCGCGATCGCAGAAAACAGTTCGCGGTTTTCCCGATAGAATTTCAAGAGCGAGGAGATCTGCTGCTTGGCGGCGGGGTCTTTTTCGAGAGTGGAAAGCATAAACAAGAGCAAAATCGTTTCCATACGACCATACTATGCCGTTGTCAAAATTCCCGTTCCCGTCATACAATGGGTGTAGAGGTGTTTATGAAGGATTTTGCAAGCTTTGAAGGGAAAGATCAGCAGAAAAAGACCGCCGACGACTGGATGAAAGAGGCGAAGGCGGTCGCAGGGCAATATAACGGCAGGAGCGAGGGGGATATGATGAAAGAGATCTATTCCCGCGCTTTGGAGGGAAAGCGGAACGGCACGCTCACGAACGAGCAGATCGACGCTTTTTATAAGCAGTTTGCGCCCATGCTCGACGGCGCGAAGCGAAAAAAATTGCAAAAGATCGTCGAACAGCTGAAAAAGACGTAATGGTTGAAAAACAGCTAAATGCGTTTGAGCGCGCCCACGAGCGCGTTTACTTCCCGCATGGATTGGAAGGGAGAAAATGACGCGCGCACCAAACCGTCGGGAAAGGTACCGAGCGCCTGATGAATCAGGGGCGCGCAGTGCAGTCCGCCTCTCACGGCGATATTGAATTTTTCCGATAAGATCCCAGCAAGCTCCTCGGAGGGAACTCCCTCCTTGCGGAAGCAGGCGATTCCGCAGGGGTTGGGGGAGAAATGGGCGGTGTATCCGCCGAGCGCGCCGAGCGCGGTGTAGAGCGCGCCTGTGAGGCGCATGAGATTTTCGGCGAACCGCTTTTGTCCCGCCTTTACGATGAGCGCGCCCTCGAATAGAGAGGCGATTGCGGGATAGGAAAGAGTACCGCTTTCCAGCGCGTCGGGATAGAACGCGGGCATACCGAGATTAAAGCTCTCGCTTCCAGTTCCGCCGTAAAGGAGCGGGGCGGGGTCAACGCGCTCGGAAAAGAGAAGCGCTCCCGCGCCCTGTATGCCGTGCATACCCTTGTGTCCCGCCAGCGCAAGGGCGTCTATTCCCGTTTTTTTCATTTTCAGGGGAATGTGCCCCGCGCCCTGCGCGCCGTCGGCAAACAGCAGTACGTCCTTGGGCAGGAGGCGGCGGATTTCCTTCAAATCGGGGATTTCGCCCGTCACGTTGGAAGCTGTCGTCACGCAGCAGACGCGGGTGTTTGGGCGCACGAGCGAGGCGACCGTACTAGGCAAAAGCTTGCCGTCCGTCAAGGGAGCAACGGAGTACTCCACGCCCCGCGCTTTAAGCGCCTCCAAGGGGCGCAACACGGAGTTGTGCTCCAAACAGGTCGTCACGGCATGATCGCCCGCTTTTAACGTTCCCATGATGGCGATATTGAGCGCTTCCGTGCAGTTCTTGGTAAAAATCACCCGTTCATAGCCGTAGCCGTCGAAGAGATCGCTCAGAAGATTCCGGCAGGCGAGCACCCGTTCGGCGAGCGCAACGGAGAGTTTGTGTCCGCTCCTGCCGGGGTTGGCGCAACCCTTCATGGCGGCGAGCACGGCGTTTTGCACCGCATAGGGCTTAGAACCGCCCGTAGCGGCATGGTCGAGATAAATCATAATCACGTTTACTCCGAGAATCAAAGATATTCTATTATACGAAGGCAGGAAAACAATCATGACAATGTTAGCAGTGTTTAAGTCCCGCGCGCAGACGCTGGATTTTATCGGGCGTCTGTCCGCCGCAGGCGTACCCGCGCAGGCGGTTTCCACGCCTAAGGAGGCAGGCGTCGGGTGCGGCATTTCGGCGAAGTTCAACGCGCGTTTTTTGTCCCGCGCAAAGGCGGTGCTTTCCGCGCGGTCTTATTCCTCCTTCGCGGGATTTCTGACGCTTCGGGCGTGATAAAATGCGCGCCGATTCGGCAATCTGCTTGCAATCGGCGGGCGGATTTGCTATAATAAAAGCATGGATACCAAGGAAGAAATTTTAAAGGAGCTCGAACGGCTGTATTTCGGCTCCCGCCCCGCGCTCTTGTACCGTTCGCCCTACGAATTGCTCGTCGCCGTCATTTTGTCGGCGCAATGCACGGACGAACGGGTGAATAAAGTGACTGCGGAGCTTTTTAAAGAATACGACACGCCCGAAAAGATGCTCGCCCTTTCGCAAGAGGAACTCGAACGACAAATTTTTTCCTGCGGATTTTACAGGAATAAGGCGAAGCACATTCTTTCCGCCTCGCAGGATATTTTGGAGCGTTTCCGCGGCGAAGTACCCGCCACGCAGGAGGAATTGCAAACGCTTGCGGGCGTGGGGAGAAAGACGGCGAACGTGGTCTACTCCGTTGCCTTCGACGGCGATGCGATCGCGGTAGATACGCACGTATTCCGCGTTTCCAACCGTTTGGGGCTGGCTGCGGGCAAGACGCCCGCCGAAGTGGAGAAGGGGCTCATGCAGGCGATTCCCAAGGAAAATTGGTCCGCCGCGCATCATTGGCTCATATGGCACGGCAGAAAGGTGTGCCATTCCCAGCGCCCCGCTTGCGAAGAATGCACTTTGAAGCATTTATGTCCTTCGTCGGTCGGGAACGATCGGTACGTTTAAAACAGCAGCCTCCCGTCAATAATCAGGCGGGAGGTTTTTTATGAACAATTTAACAATGAAAGACGTAGACGTTCTTTCCCATCTGCTCTCGGGAGAGGAAATCGCCTGCAAGAAAGCGCGGGTCTACGCGAACACGCTTACGGATACGGCTCTTGCTCGGGAAATGGAAAATATCGCAAACGCGCACGCAGAGCGTTTCAGCGCCCTGTTTGCACTGCTCGGAGGGAAACAATGAAAACGAAAATGGAAGTCACTTTGTCCGAAAAGGACGCTCTTCAAGATATGCTCGATATGGAAAAGCTCCTCATGAGCTATTACAACGCCGCGCTCACGGAGGGAAGTAATAAGCCTCTCCGCAAAGCGTTGATGAAACATTACGGCGAGCACGCGGAAACGCAGTTTACCGTTTACGAAGCAATGCTTGCGCGCGGGTATTACAAAACGCAGCCCGCCGAAAAACAGCTTGTCGACCAAAGCGCCGACAGGTTTTCCAAAGCCCTCAAACAAATAACCGCGGCAAGTTCTAAGTGAAGGGAAAGGCATAGAACGGGCTCTTCCTGCACAAACTGTAAGCAACCGTACAGGGAGGGTATGATGTCGAAAAAGAAAAACAAGCATATAAAATACAATCAAAATCACGGGCAGACGGATACGAACTACGCGCACAACGCGCGCTACTGCATGATTTTGCCCGACGCCGCTCACGCGGACGAGGAGGATATTATTTCGACGGGGCAATCGTGAAAGGTCTTTCGCAAATTTTTCGAACTGAAAAGATTTGCGGGCTGCATTCATAATTGTAATCTCGTTGAAAGTCAGTAAGCGCAGCGTGTTGCGCAAATTGTGTCCCGCTGCGGAAGGCAACCTTCCTTGCGGGATATTCTTTGTAACGAAGATTCACAATGGCGGGAAACAAGAAAAAACGGCGAATAAGCCGTTTTTTTGTGTCAACGAAATGAAAATGCGAGAAATTGTCGGAAATTAAGGAGAAAAGAAGCGGTATCGGTTTGACTTTCCGAGAGAATTATAGTATAATTGTCCCGTAGCTATCTTATACTGAGAATAAACGAATTTTTTACGGAGGAATATCAATATGGAAGAGGAGAGAGAGGATGGATTTACGATTTCCGACATTTTCCGCGTTATCGGAAAACGGATCATTTGGATTTTGTCCATTTCCGTCGTCGTTGCGCTGATCGTCGGTTTGGTCGTACAGTTTGCCATTAATCCGGGGAAACGGGAATATGAAATGACTTTCATGCTCGAATATCCCGGCGACGAGGATTTGAAATATCCCGACGGCGTGACCGATTTCCGTTACGAATCGATGATCTATGCGGAAAATTTAGACGCGGTGAAGAAATCCAAGCCCGAATATTCGAACATCGATACGACAAAGATGACGGCGAAGCGCGCCATTTCAATCGAACAGGCTTCGCGCGGAGAGGGTGAATTTCAGCAAGATTTGGGCATTTATACCGTTAAAGTGAGGGGCTCTTATTTTAAGGATAGCGAGCAAGCCGCCGCTTTTCTCAGGGACGTTTTCCAAAATTCTCTCAACAAAGTAACGGCGATGGTCTTGAATATGGACTTTGGTTCCACGCTCGCCACTTATAGCAGTCTGCCCAATTACACTGCGAGAATCGAGGTGTTGGAGGCTCAGCAAAACTATCTTCTCGACGTTTACGACAAATATAAGGATTTCAATAGATTTATCTATAAGGACGGACAAGGGCACGAAAAGAGCCTTTCCACCTTCCGCGCGGAGTGTTCCGTCGCTTTGGAGGGCGGAAATGCGGAAGCGTTGCACCTCTCCACTTTGAAAAAGGATCTTGCCAATAACCGCTATTTGTTGCACGATACCAATGCGGATCAAATTGCAAGTGCGAACATGGTTCAAGCGCAGCTTGACCAGCTTGCTTTGGAAAAACAGAAAAACAGCCTTCAAATCGTTAATTTAAAGTCGGAGATGCAGGAAATCATCGATTATTATAAAGATCAATCCGGAATCGATATCGGCGCGTTCGAGCCGTTCAACAGTCAAATCACCAATCTTACCATGCGGAATGCCGAAATCGACATCGAAACAGAGCAGCTTTTGGAAGCGATTGGTTGGACAATGGACGCAAACGGCAACGTCGTAAAGCCGGAAGTGCCGAATTACAAGCCGGACGGCGGGTTCAAAGCCGATCTCGATAAGCTTTATCAGGTGATGGAGGAGCAAACGGCGGCTTGCAAGAGCGTCATCGTTGCGCTCTTTGCGGAGGAATCGGCAATTATCGCCGAACAGGAATTGGTATCCGTTTCGGGCGGTTCCAGTTTGGTCATGCTGTCGGCAGTCGGATTCGTCGGTGCGTTCTGCGTTGCTACGATCATTTTCTTCTGCGTCGACCGTCACAAGAAAAAGATCGCAAAGGAGAAAGAAGAGGAGAACGCGAAAAATCAGTCGGGGCAACAAAAGCTTGTTCCCGTTCATGCGGAAGCGGCGATTTCCTCCTCCAAATCGAAGGACGAAGAAGAAAAATAATTTTATTGCAAATGAAAAAGCGGGGCGCTTACCGAGCGTCCCGCTTTTTGCGTATTGATTAAACGTTGAAGCGGAAGAGAACGACGTCGCCGTCCTTCATCACGTATTCCTTGCCTTCCGAGCGCACTTTGCCTTTTTCGCGCGCGCCCGCAAGTCCGCCGCATTCCAACAGCGTTTCCCATTCCACTACCTCCGCACGGATAAATCCCTTTTCGAAATCGGTGTGGATCTTTCCCGCCGCCTGAGGGGCTTTCGTGCCCCGTTTGATCGTCCAAGCGCGCGTTTCCTTCTCGCCTGCCGTAAGATAGGAAATGAGCCCCAAGAGGGAATAGGAGGCTTTGATGAGCTTGTTGAGCCCGCTTTCCGTCAGCCCGAATTCCTCCAAGAATACAGCTCTGTCTTCCTCGTCCATTTGGGAAAGCTCTTCTTCCGTTTTGGCGCAGATGACGATTACGCCCGCGCCGTGCCGTTCGGCATATTCCTTCACCTTGCAGACGAGCGGGATCTCGTTCTCTCCCGCGCCCATATCCTTTTCCGAAATGTTGGCGCAGTAAATGACGGGCTTGTAGGAGAGCAAAAACAAATTCTCCATGAGCGGGATCTCGTCGTCGGTGAGCGGGAAACAGTTGGCGGGTTTCTCCTGCTCCAAGTGCGAAGCAAGCCTGTTTAAAAAGGCAAATTCGGTTGCGGCGGCCTTGTCCGCTCCTCCGCGCGCGGCGTTTTTAATGCGGTCCTGCCGTTTTTGCACCGCTTCAATGTCGGCTAAAATCAGCTCCAAATTGATGGTTTCGATGTCGCGTACGGGATCGACGCCGTTTTCCACGTGTGTTACGTTCTCATCTTCGAAACAGCGCACCACGTGTACGATGGCGTCCACCTCGCGGATATGCGAGAGGAATTTGTTCCCCAAGCCCTCGCCGCGGCTTGCGCCCTTCACGAGCCCCGCAATGTCTACGAATTCTATGACGGCGGGGGTCACTTTTTTGCTTGCATATAATGCGGCGAGGCGGTCGAGCCGTTCGTCGGGCACTGCTACCATGCCCACGTTGGGCTCGATGGTGCAAAAAGGATAGTTGGCGGCTTCCGCGCCTGCGTGCGTAATGGCGTTAAACAGTGTGGACTTTCCTACGTTGGGCAGTCCTACCACTCCGAGCTTCATGGCAGTTCTCCTTCCCGTGCGCGCTCGGCGCACGTTCTTAAATCTCATTATATAATAAATCGGAAAAAACGGCAAGTCTTTCGTTTGCCAAACGCGGAAAAATGTGTTAAAATATCAAATGAAAACAAGCAAGGTCGGTAATTTATGGACTATAAGCGTTATATCGCCGAAAAATTAAAAATCGAAGGAATGGGTGCGGAGGAGATCGCCGAGGCGATTGCCGTCCCTCCCGATACACAGATGGGGGACTACGCGCTCCCCTGTTTTAAGTTCGCCAAGCTCTTGCGCAAGAGTCCCGTTCAGATCGCGGAGGAGTTTGCGGCGGAGTTTCCCGCCGATAACGTCGTCGAAGAGGCGTCTGCGTTAAACGGCTATCTCAATTTTAAAATCAACCGCAAGGGGCTTGCGGACGAAACGCTTCTCCGCATTAAGAGGGAGGGGGGCTATTACGGCTCGTCCAACGTCGGCGCGGGAAAGGTCGTCTGCATCGACTATTCCTCCGTCAACATCGCAAAGCCTTTTCATATCGGGCATCTGTCTACTACGGTGCTCGGCGGCGCGCTCTATCGCATCTTCAATTTTCTCGGTTATCACGCCGTGGGGATCAACCATCTCGGCGATTACGGCACGCAGTTCGGCAAGCTCATTTGCGCCTACAAGCGTTGGGGAAACCGTTCGGAAGTGGAGCGGGGGGGCATTCATGCCGTAAACGAGTTATACGTGCGCTTTAATAACGAAGCTTCCGAGGAAATGCAACGGGAAGCGCGCGAATACTTCCGCCTCATCGAGAGCGGGGATCGGGAGGCGAACGATCTTTTCGAGTGGTTCAAATCCATCACGCTTTCCTACGTGCAGAAAATTTACGAACGCTTGCAGATCCGCTTCGACAGCTATTTGGGCGAGCGCTTCTATACCGATAAAATGCAGCCCGTTGTGGACGAGCTTAAAGAGAAGGGCTTGCTTACCGAGAGCAACGGCGCGCAAATCGTCGATTTGGAGCAGTACGGAATGCCCCCGTGCCTGATTCTGCGCTCGGACGGCGCGTCGCTCTATGCCACGCGCGATTTGGCTGCCGCCATTTACCGCAAGAATACTTACGATTTCGAACGGTGCTTATACGTCGTCGCCTATCAGCAAAATCTTCACTTCAAACAGGTGTTTAAAGTGTTGGAGCTCATGGGAAAGGAATGGGCGAAGGATTTGTATCACATCGCCTACGGCATGGTTTCCTTGGAGGACGGCGCGATGTCGACCCGCAAGGGCAAGGTGGTTTGGCTGGAAGACGTGATCGAGCGTTGCGTGGAAAAGGCTTTCGGCATCATTTCCGAAAAGAATCCCGCGCTTGAAAACAAGCGCGACGTGGCGGAGAAAGTGGGCATCGGCGCGGTCATTTTCGGCGCGCTCTATAATAATAAGATCAAGGATATCACCTTTTCTTACGATAAAGTGCTCAGCTTCGACGGCGAAACGAGCGTATACGTGCAGTACACCTGTGCGCGCGCTTCGTCCGTACTCGCGAAGGCGGGCGATTTCAAACAGAAGGAGCATTACGATGTCGAGCCCTGCGCGCAGGAATTCGAGCTTTTAAAGGCGCTTGCGGATTTTCCGGATATGATTGCGGCGGCGGCGAAGGCGTACGAGCCCAGCTTTGTGGCGCGCTTTGCGGTGGACACGGCGCAGAAGTTCAACAAGTTTTATATCGACTGCAAAATTTTACAGGCGGAAGGAGAGCTACGGGAGTACCGCCTTGCCCTCACAAAGGCGACGCTCACTACGCTCAAAAACGCTTTGGGTCTTCTCGGGATCGGCGTGCCCGAACAAATGTAACATGATAAAAGCGGTTTTATTCGATTTGGACGGCACTCTTTTGGATACGCTCGACGACATTGCGGCGCGCGTGAACGAAATGCTTCGGGCGTTCTCCTACCCCGAAATTTCGCGTGAAGAGGTACAGAAATACATCGGCGACGGCGCGCTTCGTCTTGTGGAGCGCGCGCTTCCCCGAGGCGCAAATAATATTGACGAGTGCTTTGCGTTCTTTAAGAAGCACTTCGTTAATAGCGACAACGCGCTCACCAAGCTTTTTGCGGGCGAGGAGGAGGCGATTGACAAGTTGCGCGCGAGAGGGTTGAAGCTCGGCATCGTTACGAACAAATCTCAGGGCGCTACCGATCGGCTAATTCGGAAGTTTTTCCCCGACGTCTTTTCGTTTGTGGGCGGTGACAGCGGAAATTTCCCCTGTAAGCCCGATCCCGCGCTTGCCCTGTTTGCGGCGCTCTCCCTGCGCGTCGCTCCCGCCGAATGTCTGTTCGTGGGCGACGGCGAAACGGACGTGCAGACAGCTTTGCGGGCGGGGATGCGGGGCGTTTCCTGCCTGTGGGGATACCGCACGCGCGAACAGCTTACCCGTGCGGGTGCGAAGGATTTCGCGGAAAATTTTGGCGATTTGGAAAAATTTCTCTGAAATTTTTGAAAAAAGATTGATATTCAATCTTAATTATGTTATAATATAGTTGCGTCGCGGGAAGCGCGGCGAGTAAAAGGAGATTATCATTATGAAGAGATGTGCAGTATGCGGAGAGATCGTTGAAGACGGCGTAGAGGTTTGTCCCGTTTGCAAGGCGAAGAAGTTTGAACCCATCGCGGAGGAGGGCTTTGCCTGCGAGCATCACGTAGGCGACGGCAAGGTTGAGGACGCGGAGGTCATGGCGGGCTTGAAAGCCAACTTCGAAGGCGAGTGCTGCGAGGTGGGTATGTACCTTGCAATGGCGCGCGTTGCGGAGCGCGAGGGCTATCCCGAAATCGCGGAGGCTTACAAGCGTTACGCGTACGAGGAAGCAGATCACGCAAGCAAATTTGCGGAGCTTTTGGGCGAAGTGGTCACTCCTTCCACCAAGAAGAATTTGGAGCTTCGCGCGGCGGCGGAAACGGGCGCGTGCGCGGGTAAATTAGAGCTTGCGAAGCGCGCGAAACAGCTCGGTTACGACGCGATCCACGACACCGTTCACGAGATGGCGAAGGACGAAGCGCGTCACGGCGCAGGCTTCAAGGGA
>CAMUFJ010000030.1 GCA_947088135.1 uncultured Clostridia bacterium | reverse complement strand
CCAAGACGGAGCCCCAAGCGTCGCCCGTGCGGAACGAACCTGTTCCGTCCCCGTCTTTTGACAATGGATTTGCCGCGGGCAGACGGCTGAAAATGCGCAAGCTTGCGTTGCTGATTCTAACGGGAATTGCTACGCTCATTGCCTTTTGTCTGATTTTTGTTCCCCTCTATTCCAAGGAAGAGTACGGCGCAAGCGTGCCGCGCTCTCCCGTCAGCGCGCTCAGGGGGGACGTTTATTCGCTGCCCCTCGCCATCATATCCATTCTCGTCTTTATCGCCTGCTTTGCGGCTTTGTTCTTGTTCGTTCCAACGGCAGTCGGGTATTTTAAAGACGAGCGCAAATTTTTGGAAAGATCGCAGAGGCAGATGTATATTGCGCTCGTTTTGCCGCTTGTGTACTTTGTAATGGGCTACATATTGGCGTTCATCGAGCAGAGCGTGACCAAGAGCTATATTCCGCTCATCTTTTCCGCGATCGTATTTGTCGCATATTGGATCGTCAAGGGACAGATGCCTGTCGCCGAGCAAGTCAAGACGGGTAAAAAGAAGAAAAAATTCGGCTTCGAGCCGCTCGTTTACGTGACTGCGACGACGCTCGTCACCTTCCTGCTGCTCGCATTGAACGTGGTGACGGTGCGGCTTAGCTACGGCAGTCAATTCGCCTACGAGGTTTCCCTTAACGGCTATCAGTTGCTCTCCGACTCCCAAAGCTTGGAGGGCGGATTTCAGGTACTCGCTTTTGTTTTGCTTGCCGTTTTCATCTTTTCGGGCACGGCGTTCGTGCTGTCGTTCGCGTCCTTTTTCAGCAGGAGCGACGCCTGTCCCAAGATCGTTCGGACGAGCATTTTCCTCAACTTTCTCTGCGTCATGGCAATGGCGCTGTTCGGGATCTATTACTCGATCGCGCAGAAAATAAACGAGGAAAATTTGCTGTCCCTTCTAGCTTCATACAATATTACGGTCAATACGGGCGAGTACATCAGCAAGGTGACGAGCCAAACGGCGTACGCCTTCGCCGCAAGTGCGGTCGTGCTGTTGGTCGCTCTTGTCAGGGGGCAATTCAACGAGAAACCCGTAGCCGTCGCTCTTGCCGAGGGGCAAGAGCGGGGCGAAACGATTCCCGAAAGCGGGGAGGGGGCGACGGGGCGAGCGGGCGACTTCGACGCTTGCCCTGCGTTCAGCGAGTTGGACGGAAAGGTCAAGCAATTCAGCGCGGAGCTCGCCGCCAAACGCCAAAGCTTGTTTTCCGCGCCCACGCTGTCGGGCGTCGTCGGCTTCGTCGTCGACTACGCGCGGGAGAGCAGATTGCACTTGTCCTATTCTTTCGAAACTATGGCGACCTTCGTGGCGGGCTTGGGCGCGTCGCGCCTTGCGATTTTGCAGGGCATGAGCGGGACGGGCAAAACGAGCCTGCCCAAAATTTTCACGGAAGCGATCATGGGCAACTGCGAGATCGTGGAAGTGGAATCCTCCTGGCGCGACAAGAACGAGCTCTTGGGTTATTACAACGAATTCAGTAAGTGCTTTACGCCCAAAAAATTCACGCAGTGCCTCTATAAGGCATGCTTAAATCCCACGGTTCCGACCTTTATCGTGCTCGACGAAATGAACCTGAGCAGAATCGAGTACTACTTTTCGGACTTCCTCTCTCTCATGGAACACGAGGAGGATAGGCGGGGAATCAAGCTCTTGAACGTCAAGCTCCAAAATACCGTCAACGGACAAAAATATTCTTACCGTGCGCTTTCGGAGGGGCACACGCTGAAAGTGCCGTCAAACGTGTGGTTTATCGGCACGGCGAACAGGGACGAGAGCACCTTCGAGATCAGCGACAAGGTTTACGATCGCGCTCAAACGATGGACTTCAACAAGCGCGCGCCCAAGATCCGCTCTTTCCGCGCGCCGATCCCGCAACGGTTCTTGCCGAGCGACGCGCTGACCGCGCTCTTCGAACAGGCGAAAAACGGCGTGAGGTTCGAGGCGGAGGACAACCCGCTCGTCCGCTCCGTGGAAAAACTGCTTGCGCCCTACAACGTCTCGTTCGGCAACCGTATTTTAAAGCAGATGGAGGACTTCGTAAAGATTTATTGCGCCTGTTTCGACGGCATGAGCGACGAGATCGTGCAGGACGCGGTTGACCGCATTCTATTGAGCAAGGTGGTACGAAAGCTGGAAACCAAGATCGTGACGGACAAGCGTGCCCTTGTCGCGGAGCTGAATAAATTGCGCTTGCCCAAGTGTTGCGAGTTTGTGCAAAAGCTCAACGAGGACTGATCGATGGACGCGACCCCCGAAAGACAGGAGGAGCTCATACGGCTTCTCAGGGATTACCGCGAGATCCAATCCTTTCTCGCGAAAAGCCCGCGGCTCTCCTTCATGCAGTTCGAATACGCCGTCACGCACGGCTTGGCGCTGTTTATGTTGGAACCCGATTTCAGCTTTGAGGATTTAGAGCGGGAAATCGACGCTTTTCTCGTTGCCATGCCCGCGATCAAGCACATCTTTTCCAAACCGCGCATTCACTTGAAGGAGCGGGGGGAAATTCTTCCCACCGAGTCGGTGCGGATCATCAACAATACAACCATTCAGCACCTGTCGTCGCACAGCGAACTTTGGACGGATATTCAAGACGGTGAAATCAAGCCCGCCAAGCTTTTGACCCGTATCTATGAGGACAATTACGGCATTTACGAGAATCTCGTATTCTGTCAAACGGTGGACGGCGTCATGTCCTTCGTGCGTACCTATATGCGCTTTTTCAAGGAACTCGTCTATACCAACCAAACCATCGAAATCAATTTTTTGGAGCGGGTCAATCACCTCAACTATTTTTTGGCGCTCGGCAAATTGCATATCGGTTACAGCCGCAATTTGGAGCTCTATTATCCCGTTTCCATGCGCTGTCTTGAAAAATTACAGCGCATTACCGACGGTATCGTGCCCAATCTCAAACGCCCCGTTTACAGCAAAAACAAATTTCGCCCCGCCAAAATCAAGGTTCACAAAACTAATATTTTGTCCATGGATAAGGACTACCGCCAAATATACAAGCTTGCCAAACTCCTGCCTTCGGGCGCGCCGAAGAGCGGGGAAGCGCCGGGCGGACGGGCGTTGGAGGGACTGCAAAGGAGCTATTTCGGTTTTTGCGAAGCGCTGTGCGTTTTTGCCGTCAGCCATTTCAATTTCGTATGCGGCGAAAACGCGGTCGTCGATTTTTCCCGCCTCGACGTGGGTTTCCGTTTTCGGGGCTGGGAGTTGAGAATAGAAGGCTCCCGCACCGTTCAGCCGTCGATCGCGCTGACCGTCAAAAAGGACGCGGTCTATAAAATCGTATTGATCCCGACCGTTTTATCCTTGGGCGAAGCTGAGCTGAACGCGTTAAAGAGCAGTGTGGCGGCGGACGAATACGTGCTCTGCACGCCCTACGAGGACGACGGGCGGGAGCGGTGCCTCATCGGGATCACGGGTATCGAATCCTTCCGAAGAATTCAGCAAATCGTGTTGCGGGGCATGATCTATTCGGACGGAACGCGGACGGACTGCCCCTTCTGCCGCAATGGGCTCGTGCCGAACGCCGAGCTTTCCGAGGAGCCCGTTTACGAGTGTCTTTCCTGCCGCACGCAGATTTTTCACGGCGTTTGCCCTGATACAAAGCGGAAATATTTTTATACTAAAATCGCGGGCTTTCGCAAACCCGCAGGGCAGGACGACGAGCCGTGGCTTGCAAAGCGCAAGAGCGAAGCGCGGATGTTTTTCCGCAACGTCACCGAGCTGACCGACGACATGGAGCCCGTTTGTCCCCATTGCGGTCGCGTGCATACGGACTAAACGCTCTTGCCCTCCCTCCGAGGGAAAGCCGATTTAGAGAAACCAACAAAGGGAGTAGCACGCAAAGCTTTTCGGAACGAAAAGTTTGCGAAAAAGGAAATGAAAGCTGTCATATTCACATTGGGGTGTAAAATGAACGAGGTGGAGAGCGCCTCGCTGATGCAGGGGCTTGCCGAACGCGGTTGGGAGGTTGCCGATACGCCTTGTTACGCGGATCTGTATATCCTTAATACCTGCGCGGTCACGGCGGAGGCGGAGCGCAAGAGCCGTCAGGCGGTGGCTCGGCTCAGGGCGTTCAATCCTCATGCTCCCGTTCTCGTCTGCGGGTGTGCGTCCGAGCATTCGCCGAACGATTTTCTTTCCCGCGAGGGCGTTACCGTCGTGGGGGGCACGGGGCGCAAGGACAAGCTTTTACAGCTTCTCGACAAGGCGGGCGCGTATTGCGAGCGCGAACAGGCGTTTTGCGAACTGCCTTTCCCCAAAACCTTCAAAACGCGCGCCTTTTTGCGCATTCAGGACGGTTGCAACCGCTTTTGCTCTTATTGCATTATCCCCTATCTGCGGGGCAGAACGCGTTCGCGTTCGCTCGCTTCCGTGCTCGAAGAGGCGGAGCGTGCTTCCGCGCGGGAAATCGTGCTAACGGGCATCGACATTTCTTCCTACCAAGACGGCGAAGCCGATCTCACCGCGCTCGTAAAGGCTTTGGGGAAATATCGGGATAAGCGTTTCCGTTTCGGCTCTTTGGAACCCTGCGTTATCACGCCCGAGTTTCTTTCCGCCGTAAAGCAGGCGGGGAACTTCGCTCCGCACTTCCATTTATCCTTGCAGAGCGGAAGCACGCGCGTCCTGCGCGCCATGAACAGGCACTATACCCGCGAGGACTATCTGGCGCGGTGCGCGCTTGTCTACGAAGCGTTTCCCGGCGCGGCGATCACTACCGATATCATCGTGGGTTTTCCGGGGGAAACGGAGGAGGAATTTCTCGAATCTCTCTCTATAATCGGAGAAGCCGGCTTGGCGCGGGTACACGCCTTTCCGTACTCCTCCCGTGAGGGCACGGCGGCGGCGAAACTCAAACAGGTGAGCGGTGCGGTGAAGAAAGAGCGCATGGGCAGAATGCTCCGCGAGGCTTCGCGCGCGGAGCAGGCGTATCTGCAAAAGTTTGCGGGCAGGGAAGAGGTCGTTTTGTTTGAGCGGGACGGGGGATATACGGGCAATTATATCCGCGTGTATTGCGACGGCGCGGAGGAGGGCGCGTTCTGCCGCGTTCGCCTTTCAGAGCCCTTCCGCGACGGGATGAAGGGGGAAATTCTTGCCTGAACGGCAATTTCGCACGTTTTTTCCGAGCGGGATTGTGGAGGCAAAAAAGGCGAACCACAACATATAGTGGTAAAAAAAGGGAAAAAAAATTTTTCCGATTTTTCGCCGAAAAGTGTTGAATTTTCACGGCGGGAATGATATAATAAGGACAGGAAAAGCGTTGCATATTTGATTCCGAGAGGGGCGAATATGCGATTTTGCATACGAAAAAAGAAAGAGGAATGCTATGAGCAATAGAATTCAAACAAAACGGAAGGGGAAAGGGCTTGCTTTGAGCGTTTGCGTGCTCGCCGTAGCCGTTTGTCTTTTTTTGGCTTTCGGGTCGTTTTTTTCATTGTTCGGGAATTCTGCTCTCAATCGTCTTAGCGTTTCTTATACCTATGCGGAGGAGGTTGATCCCGACGGAGAAACGATTCCCCCCGCAGACGAAGAGGGCGGCGAGGTAACTCCTCCTGCGGACGAAGGGGGCGGCGAGGTAACTCCTCCTGCGGACGAAGGGGGCGGCGAGGTAACTCCTCCTGCGGACGAAGAAGGCGGCGAGGTAACTCCCCCCGCAGACGAAGAGGGCGGCGAGGTAACTCCCCCCGCAGACGAAGAAGGCGGCGAGGTAACTCCCCCCGCAGACGAAGAGGGCGGAGAAACGACTCCTCCCGCGGACGAAGAAGGCGGATCGCAGGATAACGGGGAAGAGAAGCCCAACGCCTTCATGGGATTTTTGCAAAATTATTGGTGGGTGCTTGCTGCCGCAGGCGGCGTGCTGCTCATCGTGATATTCAGTATTGTCGGCGCAAAGCGTTCCAAAAAACGGAAGCGTCTTTTGGAAGAGAAACGCCAACAGGCGCTTGACGAGGAGCGCGAACGGCAGGAGCGTTTGGAAGCGGAACGCAAAGAAGAGCGCAGATTGGAGCAGGAAGCACGCATGGAGGCGATGCGTCAACAGCAGATGATGCAGCAACAAATGATGCAACAGCAAATGATGCCGCAAATGCCCATGATGCCGCAGATGCCTATGCAACCTCCCTACGGCGCGCAACAGCCTCCCGTTCAACAGGCGGCTCCCGTGCAGCCCGCCCAGCCCGTTCAGCAGGCAAGCTACGGCGGCGGGGGCAATGCGCCCACCTTCGAGCTCATGCGCATGGCGGAGGAAAAGGCGCGCGCGGAAGAGCGCGCAAGGCTCGCGGAGGAGCGCATTCTGCGGTATATGCAGGATCAGCGTCTGCGCGGTGCGGATTTGAATCCGGTACACTCTGCTCCCGTGCAATATCAACAGCCCGTGCGCGATCCTATGGAAGATCGGATTCGTGCGGCTGAGGAACGCGCCAAAAAGGCGGAGGAGCGTTTGTTGCGCCTCGAAGAACTGCGTTTAAAGCAACAGGCAATTCATCAAGCTCCCGTGCAGCCCGCTCAACCCGTTCAGCAGGAAAAGCCGAAGGAAGTTACCATCAAACTTACGGAAAGCGCGGTGACTATGCTCAGCGGCGCGCTTGCCGGACTTGCGGGAGCTCCGCAAACGCCCGTACAGCCCGTCGCGCCCGTGCAAGGCTCGCCCGTTACGGTGCAGTTCGTACAGCCCGCCCCTGCGCCCGCTCCCGTGCAGTACGTCCCCGTGAAGCCCGTCCAACCCGTCCAGCCTGCGGAGCAGGAAGACGAAAGCGCGGAGAGCGCACCCGTCCGCCGTACGCGTTTGCGTTTATAAGTAAAATAGCGAATCGTGAAATATCGTCAGCCCGTCGGCTTCTCTTTTGAGCTCGGCGGGCTTTTTTATTGCGGAAGGGATATGCGCCCCGCATAAAAGCGTTCGGATTACCGAAACTATTCGGGAGGGGAATATTGCGCAAAATTGAAATTTTCGTTCGTCAAAAGGAAACGATATGCATTTTTTTGCGCTTTAATCTCGTTTTGTTACAAAAAAAGTAAACTAATTTTGCTAAATTAGAAAGTTTTTTTTGAAAAACGTATTGACAGCGGTTGATTTTTGTTGTAAAATAAAAATGCTATCGTAAATAGCATAACACAAATTTTTCTGGGGGGAAAACATGAAGAAGCTGAAAGTTATTTTACTTGCACTTTTGGCGGCGTCGTTAACCGTCGGGCTGGTCGCCTGTCGGAAAAAGCCTGCTGACAATCCCGATACGGGAGAACCGTCCGACGACAAGACGATCACGACGGTCTTGATCGGAAATTCGCTTGTAAATATTACGGACGCCGATACGAAGGATTCGTTCATATCGAAGGTATCGAGCGATCTTTCCATTACCGTCCGCTATTCCGATCACTCGCAGGGGAAATACAGTGCGGCTGACTGCGACTACGACGTTTCGTCCGTGAGATTCGGCGAAGTGGGCAACTACACCGTTAAGGTCACGCCCAAGACGAACAATCCCGACGGCAAGGCTTCGAGAAACATCGACGTCACGATCGGGCACGACTTTAAGGACAACGTTTGTTCGGTGGACGGCGCAACGCGCACCACGCAGGCGATCGACGTCGGGCTCGAATATAAACTTTTCCACGCGGGCGACGCCGTTTATTCGGCGGCGGACGATGCAAGCAAGGCTGCAATTCACCCGTTCGGCAATATGTCCGTGGACGGCAGAGAGGAAAAGGTGAAGAGCTATTCGGTGGGCAGACTCGAAAAGGGGATGTCTATTACGGTAAAAGGTACTGCCGAAACGACGTACGACGAGCTCGGCGTTACCAATCTTTACTATTTCTTCCCCATCCTCGGCTTTGCCGATACCTCGATCGGCTCTTACACGGGCGGCGCGGGTACTTCCGTGATCGTGAGAAACGAGGGCTGGGTCTTGCTCGACGGAATCGGCAATCCCCGTTTGCTCGCAGGAAAAGCGGCGGGCGGCGGCGGTGCGAACGATTCGGGCAACTACGGTTCGCACCCCAGCGACACGGGCGAAAAACCCGACGGCTATGAGGATCACGGCACGGGTACGCCCTCTTATGAGGATTGGAAAGAGTGGTTTACGTACAGTACGGGTACCACTTCCACTTCCGACACCTACCTTGACGAGCAGGAAGTCGAATTCACCTGGACGTATCTGAATAACGGCATCATCGAGCTTGTGTTCAACAACCTTACGAGCCAGATCAGCCTTACGGCGCGCACCAAGGTGCCCGATTCTTCCAAGGGCTATTACGATACCATTTTGCACGGCGAGTACGTGAAAATGCACTTTACCGAAATTACGACCGTCCAAACGACCACCCTCACGGGCGTTTCCTACGGCGGTTTGAAAGCGGACGCGAGAAAAGTTTGGCTCGACAACGAAATGCTCGATCTCAACGCGTTCAACGTGACGATCACCACCGAGCAGAGCAGCTCTCCTTCCGCGGATACGCAGTTCGACATCGAAGCGAATATCGGCACGGCGGAAGCGCCGAATTGGGTGTCGCTCAGCACGACCCCGCTCGACGGGGCGAAGATGAAGGCGTTCCGCGTTACCCGTACGATGGGCAACGTTACCAAGACCGCCGACATCGACCTCGATAATTTCATTACGATTAAAACCAACGCGGTTGACCGCGCGGTTCCCTACACCGTAGAGGTGGACGGCACGTTGTTTGCGAACAACGATTCCATTGCGGATATCGTTCTTTCCGCGGTAGAAAAGGGCGCGGACGCTACCGCGAAACTCACGGTAACGGGCAGGGCGAACTCCCTTTCCGACGGGCAGAAGGCGAAGCTTGCGGGCGTTACCGCGAACAAATACGTTGCCCTCAGACTTTGGGCGCGCGAGGGCGCTACGGCGAACTTTAAGGGCGCGGCGCCTGTCGTCAAGTGCGGCGATACCGCGCTTGCAGGGGCGTACGCCGGCGTTGCAGGTAACGGCGAATACGTCGATCTCATCATTCCCGTAGACGCTTCCGTCAGAGAAAAGGGCGTTGTCGTGAGCGGGCTCGTTGCGGGCGGCGTGGACGTAGAGATCGATCTTTCCGGTTTGGAAAGCGTTTCCGTTACCTCGCAGGTGCAAAAGGGTACGCTGTATCTCAACAAGGGCGGCGACGTCACCGTGGTTTACTCCATGAGCGAAGCGGAATACGCCAAGATGACCGATCGTTCGAGGATTTACGTGAACGGCGCTAGCGCACGTTTCAACGCGCTTTCCGACACTGCGGAAGCGGGCTACGATTACACGGGTATGATCGACACGGTGAAGGTATCCGTCAAGAAGGACGACGCGGGCCGTACCGTTACCGTCAAGTACACCGTTCCGAAGTTCTCGATCGAACAAATCGAAAAATACGACTTGGTATTGCAAGACGGCGAAGGCACCACGCTCGCGCAGGATTCCGTATATTACGATTTCGGATTCGACGAAACCGAAGGTACGGTGACGGCCGACCAAGTGATTCATGTTGAAGCGGACGGCACGATGCTCTATCTCATGGTCGCTGCGGATACGCATGATTTGCGATCCGAATATATCATGATCCCCGAGCTCATGCTCAACATGAACGACGGCACGAAGGAAGGGCTCAACTTCATCAATTTCGGTTTCCTTTTCAATAAGGGCGCTCTCGGTTTCATCAACGAACTTCCCGAAGGTTTGGTAACTCCCTACGTTACCATGTTCGGTACGATCGATAACGGCGACGATTACGACAAGGGTATCGTCATTATCCTTGCGGTAGACGTTGCGAAGCTCGGTTACGAGCAGGTTCCGTACTTCTTCGAGGTGAAAATGGATAGCGATGACGACGGCGTTCCCGAATCCGTTTACATGGCGACGCAGAAGGGCGACGTTACGGCAATCGAGGAAAAGAGCGTGACCGCAGGCGCTAAGGAAGAACTCGGCGCGAAGGGCGGTTGCCTTGACAAGGGCTACACGGGCTACAAAGTTACGGTAGACGGAAAAGACTTCTATGCGGGCGTTGCCGTAAGCGGCGGTATGCACCATATCGTAGACGGCGTGTGCCTCATCTGCGGTTCGGAGGCGAAAAATATCGATGCTCCTACGACTTGGTGGGACGACAGATACACCTTCACGATCGGCGACGGCGAATTTGTAGACATTATCGGCAGGTACAGCAATCTCGGAAGCGAGTGCGGCGGAAACTCTTCCACGGCGAACGCTTACGCGATCGTGGTCGTCGATAACAACGGCGCCGACGGCACGAACCACTACGTGATGAACGGCGAAGGTTTGTACGAAAAAGCCGACACGAACTGGGCGAACAGAATCGGGCCTAAGGCGGATTACGAGGATTACTCCAACCCGAATGCGACCGAAGAGAACGACGGTTCGGAAATGTGGAGCTCCCTCATTACGGAAGAGCACCCCTACGATACCTTGATCGGCTGGATCGCTTCCGACGGAAATCCCGTCGACGCAGAGTCCTTCAACAAGGCAAGGATCGGCGCAACGTTCCGTTATATGATCACCTATTCGGAAACGGTGCTTACCGTTAACATGAAGCTCTACAAGGCGGGAGTGGACGTTGCTTCCGGCACGCCGTACGTGGACTTCACCTATACTCTCAAACTCGAATTGACTTCGGCTGACAGTTTGTTCCTTACGGGTATGGCGGACTTCACCTATAAGAACTCCGACATCAAGGTGCTGTCGGGCAGGATCGACAATCTTCACCATACGCACGAATTCGGCACGAACGGCCGTTGCACGCACTGCGGTATGTTGGAGCCCGAGCACGTACACGATTTCCACAACCGCGGCGTCTGCATCTGCGGCGACCTGTGCAAACACGAGCACGTAAACAATAACGTCTGCGCGGATTGTGACGGCGTTTGGACGGAGACCACGGTTGCGGTCGATGCGAAATACGACGAGCCCGTCGTTTGGGTAACTTGGCACGAAATTCCCGTTGCGCTTGGCGTTGGTCAGCAGCTCACCGTTACGGGTACGCAGACGGGCGAAGTGGCAAACAATTGGGAAACGCTTTTGTGGGAAATCAAGGAAGGCTTCACCGGCCGTTTGGACGCTTGGGGCTGGGAGTTCGGCGATGCTCACAATTTCAGCGCCACCTATTCGGCAAAGACGAGCTACTACGGCACGGACGGCGAGAAGGGAACGTTCACTTGGGAATTGTACAAAGACGTTGCAAGGGATTGCCAATGGACGATTCATTTCGAGCGCAATAGCGATAAACTCGTTGACGTACAGGTAAGTCTTTTCAACGAAACGCTCGGCACGGTCATTATCGATTACGTGCTGACGCTTGTGAATCCTCAGGAAGAGCTCCATATCCACTTCACGTCGGAAAAAGCTCCTTTCACGGTAGCGTCTTACACGCATACGTCTTGGCGGTATCCCGATGCGGAATAATTTCGCACGGAAATAGAAAGAATAAAAGCGTCCTTTGCGGTTTCCGCAAGGGACGCTTCCTTTTTGTTCTTCCCCGCGTTTTCCCCGTCTTTGAAAAAACCCGAAAATATCCGTAAATTGAATGCAAAATCGATTGACAACGGGTGCGCGTTGTGGTAAACTTTCTATACCACCTCATCGGGTGTAATTTTTTTATGGAGTTTTTACAACAATGGCTACGAAATCCACGAGAATGAAAGTTACGTTTGAATGTACCGAGTGCAAAAACAGGAATTACGACAGCTTCAAAAACAAGCGGAACGATCCCGATCGTTTGGAGCTGAATAAATACTGCCCCGTGTGCAAAAAGCACACTGCGCACAAAGAATCGAAGTAAATTTTCGGAGAGAGAAAAATGGCTAAATCCACCGATAAAACGACAGAAACGGAAGGGAAGCGCGATAAAGAGCCCGAAAAGAAGCCGAAGAAGCAGGACAAGAATAAAAAGCCCAATCTCTTCGTGCGTATGGGCAGAAAGCTGAAAGAAACCTTTTCCGAGCTGAAACGCGTCAGTTGGCCGTCCTTCGGCAAGGCGCTCAAAGCCACGGGCGTGGTGCTCGTCATCGTGCTCATTTTCACCGTTGTCGTTACGGGCGTCAACTTTGGGTTCGGAAAGCTCTTGGAACTCATCACCAAGTGGGACAGTAAGGATAGCGCTGTCGCACTCCTTCACTTCATTACGAGGGGGTAAGCTACATGGCTGTGCAAAACGAAGAACCCAAGTGGTACATTCTCCACACCTATTCGGGCTACGAAACCATGGTGCGGGAAAGCTTGTTGCGCCTCATCGAAAACAACAATTTGGGCGACATGATCGTAGACGTAAAGATTCCCACCGAGCAGACCATCGAGGAAAAAGCGAACGGGAAGAAAAAAATCGTCAACCGCAAGTTGCTTCCTTGCTACGTCTTTATTAAAATGATCTACTCCAACCAGATTTGGTATCTCGTTACCAACACGCGCGGAGTAACGGGTTTCTGCGGACCGCAGGGCCGTCCCATTCCCATGAAGGAAGACGAGATCCGCAAAATGCGGCTCGAAGAGTACGTCGTGGACGCGGACTTCAAGGCGGGCGACAGAGTTACCATCGACAACGGTCCTTTGGAGGGCTTCATCGGTACGATCGTGGAAGTGAACGACGAACAGCAGCGCGCGAAGGTGAGCATCGTCATGTTCGGGCGCAAGCAAGAGGTGGAAGTGGAATACGTGCAGATGCAACGCATTCCTGACACCGTGACTCTTCCCGAAGACGAGGAAGAGGAGTAATGATTCGAATTAGACGGGAGTTCCCGTTTAAGATAAAGTGGGAGAGGCGGAAAATCCAAAGCGCCGCCTTGTAATAACCACACGGAGGAATTTATATGGCAAAGAAGATTACAGCAGTCGTTAAGTTGCAGCTTCCCGCCGGTAAGGCGACTCCGGGACCCCCTGTAGGTTCTACCCTCGGTCCCCACGGAATCAATATTCCGGGCTTTACCAAGGAATTCAATGCAAAAACGGCAGGTCAGGAGGGGCTTATTATCCCCGTCGTCATGACCATTTATCAGGATCGTTCGTTCACGTTCGTCCTCAAAACGCCCCCCGCGCCCGTTCTTATCAAGAAAGCGCTCGGGCTTGAAACGGCAAGCGCGACCCCCAACAAGGTTAAGGTCGGCAAGCTTACCAAGGCGCAGGTAGAGGAAATCGCGAAAATGAAGTTGCCCGATTTGAATTGCAGTTCCTTAGAGAGCGCAATGAGCATGATCAAAGGTACGGCGCGCAGCATGGGCGTGACCGTGGAAGAGTAAGGAGGGTCGAAGAATGAAATACGGTAAAAATTACGCCGACAGCATCAAATCCTACGACCGCGTAAAGGCTTACGAATCTACGGAAGCAATGGGGCTCGTGCTCAACACCGCGAAAGCGAAGTTCGATGAAACGGTGGAGCTTCACGTTCGTCTTGGTATCGACCCCCGTCAGGCAGACCAGCAGGTTCGCGGTGTTTTGGTTCTTCCCCACGGAACGGGCAAAACGAAGAAAGTTCTCGTCATCGCGAAGGGCGAGCGCGCGGATGCGGCGCAGGCTGCGGGCGCGGATTTCGTCGGCGCGGAAGAGATGATCCAAAAAATCCAAACGGAAAACTGGTTCGATTTCGACGTGATGATCACGACCCCCGACATGATGGGCGTCGTAGGGCGTATCGGTCGTATCTTAGGACCTAAGGGCTTGATGCCCAACCCCAAGTCGGGCACCGTTACCATGGACGTGGCGCGCGCCGTTGCGGAAGTCAAAGCAGGTAAAGTCGAATACCGTCTTGACAAGACGGCAATCATTCACTGCCCCATTGGCAAGAAGAGCTTCGGAGCGGAAAAACTGCTCGAAAACTTCAACGCGCTTATGGACGCGATCGTCAAGGCGAAGCCTGCCGCGGCGAAGGGTCAGTACATCAAGAGCGTCACGCTTGCCAGCACGATGGGCCCCGGCGTTAAAGTCAACTACAATAAAATTTGACGCGGCGCGCAAAATTGCTTGACGGCAAGCCGGAATTTTGCTAAAATAAAATTACAAATCAAATCTTTAACCGCAGACAACGGGCGCCTTAGGCTTAATTTCCCGTCGAGGTTGAGAGCATTTCTTAGTATTTTGCTCCGTACCCTGTCTTGCGGTACGGAGTTTTTTTGCAACAGAATTCCCGTTAAACGGCAAAACTTTTTGCGGGAATATTAATCGGGCGCGTATGCGCTTAACGGAGGTAAATATGTCGAAAGTCAAAACGAGAGCGAAGAAGGTAGATTCCGTCAACCTCAACGCAAAGAAGGAAGTCGTCGAAGAAATCAAGAGCAAGATTCAGGCAAGCAAGTCCGTCGTGCTCGCGAAGTACGACCACCTTACCGTTGCAGAGGTCACGGGTCTTCGTAACAAGTTCCGCAACGCTTCCTGCGAATACAAGGTGTACAAAAACACCCTTGTGCGCAAGGCGTTCGAGGAGCTGGGTGTGGAAGGCTTCGAGAAGGATTTAAACGGCACGACGGCGTTCGTGTTCTGCCCCGACGAAACGAGCGGTTGCTCGATCATCGCAAAGTCGGTCAAGGAAAATCCTGCTTTGGAAGTGAAAATCGTTCCGAAGAGCGCGTACGTAAACGGCGCTTACGTGGACGCGGCGGGCGTGAAGAAACTTGCTTCCATTCCGTCGAGAGAAGTGTTGATCGCAAAGATGCTCGGGTGCTTGCAGGCGCCTATTGCGAATTTTGCCTATGTATTAAAGGCAATCGCGGACCAAAAAAATTAAAAATAACCGGAGGTTAAAATAATGGATATTCAAAAACTTATTGATGAAGTAAAAGCTATGTCGGTGGTCGAGCTCAACGACCTTGTTAAAGCATTGGAAGAGGAGTTCGGCGTAAGCGCCGCTGCTCCCGTAGCGGTTGCAGGCGCGGCAGGCGCTGCGGAAGCTGCTCCCGCGGAAGAAGAGAAGACGGAGTTCAACATCGTCCTCAAAGATTTCGGCGCAAACAAGATCGCCGTTATCAAAGCGGTTCGCGAATTCACCGGTCTTGGTCTTGCGGAAGCAAAGAAAGCGGTCGAGAGCCTCGGCGTGATCAAAGAAGCAGTTCCCAAGGCGGACGCGGAAGCGGCGGTTGCCAAGCTCAAAGAAGCGGGCGCTACGGCGGTTCTCGAGTAATCTGCAAAGCGGTAAGCCGCGCGTATAGACTCACAATCGTGAGTTCCACGCAATTTTCACCGTCAAGCGGTAAAAACCGCTTGACGGATTTGATTTTTACGGGTAAAATAGAAGGGAATAGAATGGACGGAGGTTCATGGTGAAAAGACTTTTACGCCGTGTAGCGGGAATTTCAACGGCTGCCGTAATCGCGGTAGGCGGCAGCGCGCTTCTTGCGGGCTGTTCGACGAACAATCCCGAGGTCACGATCACTTACGAATTTAACGGGGAAACCTACGAAGTAGATTATAAGCTTTCGCGTTTGGACGCGCCTCAAACGGTAACGCACTTCATCGAGCTTGCCGACGCGGGCTTTTATAACGATACCTGCGTACACGATTACGACGGCGCGTTTCTCCAAATGGGCGGATATCGCATGAAAGAGGGCGAGCTGAGCGTGATCGACTATTTCACGGAAGTGAAAAAGCTCGAAAGCGAAAAGGGCGTCACGTTCACGCAGAGCGTGTGGAAGCGCGGAGATACGGACAGCCCTCTTTACACCGTTTACGGCGAATTCGACAAAAACGGCAACTATCCCGCTAAGTCCCGCGAGTTTACCCACAGTGCGGGTGCGCTCGTCATGACTTATACCGACAAGGGGAATTTCAAAAAGACGGTTACTACCTTGCGCAACGACGGCGGGAAGGGCAACAACAACGACAAGTACGATAACGACAAGGATTATATGTACAACAGCGCGACGTCGCTCTTCTACACCTATACGGGCGAAACGTCCTCTTCGCGCGCGCAGGACCACTGCGTATTCGGTATGGCAACGGACTACGAAGGTCAGTTCCGTCCCCTGATCGACGCGATCAACGAGTACGTTTCCGACCGCACGCCCGAGGGCGAGGACAGCGAGTATTCCTTTACTTCGGAGCGCGTGATGCAACGCATCAACGAGTTGGAGCAGGGCGACGATCCCGATTTCGAAGAGCTTCGCCGCGGCGACGTAGAGGCGACCTATAACGTTCCTCTCGAAGCGCCCATCTATATCCGTAGCGTAAAGGTTACGAAGTACTAATTCGTTTAAAACTGAAAAAGAGCCGATAAAATCGGCTCTTTTTTTATTTCCTCATTTTATGCCCTCCCCCTAAACATAGGGGGAGGGCAGGGGGATTGCAGTTAAAACGGTAGGCTTTGGAAAATTGACGGACAGTAAGCAACGGGTACGCGAAATCAACCGCCCGTAATGTTTTTGATTTTGCCGTCGCAAAGCTCGATGCGGAAATAACGCAGGTCGTAAATGCGCTCTTTGCGTTTGTAGACGAGTCCCACGCGGTCGCGCGCTTCCGTTAAAACGACGGAGCGGAAATCCCCTAAGAATTCCCTTAGGCTGTCCGCTTTTTCCGAGAGCGTATCGTGCAGGAAGGGAAGCGGGTCTGCGCCGATGAGAATGCTCTCGAAAAAGGCGATGGCAAAGGTATCCGCCTGCGGTTCGCTTGCGGTTCGCACGGTGCATTCAACCAGCTTATCGCCCTCCCAAGCGCATACGGCGGTGTGCTGTGCGCTGTCGCGGAAGGGCACTTCGGCGCGTAAGTGTTCCCCGCGCTCCAATACTTTTCCCTCCGAAAAGAGTAAAAGCTTTCCCTCGCGGGATATGCGGGCAAACGCGCCGTCCCCTTCCAACAAAAAGTCATCGCCTAAGGGGGAAACTTGACAGTCCGAAAGCGCATCGGGCAATTCGAGCAAATGCAGTTCACCCCCGCATTGTAAATTGAGTTGCAATTTTCCTTGCGTGCAGAGTGTGAGCAGGGCGTTTCCGAAGCGCTTTTGCCATATTACACGAAGCGTTTGGTCGGCGTAGGAGAAATTTTCCGCATAGATCGCCACCCCTCGCTCGGTATAGTACAGTTTGATTTGCGGTGGCGGGGCAAGCAAAAAGTCCTCGTCGAAGAAGAAGGACACGGGAAGCCTGTCGCACGGTTTCAACTCGCAGAAAACACGGTCGGCCGGTTGCAATTCGCAGGTGCGCTCGAAGCCGTCCACAATGCCCAAATACACGCCGTTCACGGTGAGCGCGCAGGTCGTTTCCGCCAAAAAAAACACTCTCATACGGTTAATAGATGTATAAAGAGATAAAATTATGTCAACAATTTCCGTGAGGTGACAACTATGAATAAAATAAACGGCTTTACGGAAGAGGAAGCGACGGGTTTGATCGAGTACATTTACACGGGGAAGAACGCGGGAAAAACCCTTTCCTATCTATTCGAAACTTACGGGAAAGAGCATTCCCGCGCCAAGGGAAGCGTGCGTAATTATTATTACGCGTTTTTGAAGAAAAAAGACGATTCGCGCGTGCAGGGTATTTTGCGCGGAAAAGACTTGAAGGCGGGAGAGATTCGTCCGTTCACCGAGGAAGAAACGGATGAAATGCTCAAAAAGGTGCTTGCCGAGCGCAGTAAAGGCGTTTCGGTGCGCCGTGCAATCATCAACGTTTCGGCGGGTGACGAACGGCTGATGCTCCGTATGCAGAACAAATATCGCAATTTGCTTAAAAAACAGCCCGAAAGGGTGGCGAGAGCGGCGAAAGCGGCGGGCATCGAGGAGGACAAGACTTTCTTGCAGCGTCGCTTGGAGCGGGAAATAGACGCCCTCTACGCCCGACTTGCCGTCGATTTACGGCGGGAAAACGAACGCCTTCGCGAGGAATTGGAAAAATTACGCAACTCCGCCGAAGAATAATCGGAGGATACTTTCACAAACTGAGGATAGGCAGGATCGAACCCGTAAGGGGCGGTTCTGTCGGGGAGGAAACATGGAAAAAATTTTTTGTTTGGGACTCGTGATGGGCGCGGTCGGCGGTGCGCTTTTAGTCGCTAATAGCTATAAGGCGCGTTCGCTGGTGAAAAAGAGCCAATCGGAAGTCATGCAAAAGGTAAACGACATGATGGACGAAAAGTTACAGGCTTGCAGCGGCGGCGATTCCGAAAAAAAATCCAAAAAAGCCTAACAAAAAAAGCTCGGCTCCGCTCGGAGTCGAGCTTTTTTTACGGACTGCGAAATCTCCGCTGCTTGCCCTCCCTCTATCAAGGGGGAGGGGTAGGGGTGGGGGTGGAATGCTAAACATGAAAACACCCCGCGGTCTTAACGATCACGGGGTGTTTTATTACTCTTCTTCCAGTCCGAGTAAATAGTCGGACGTTATGTCGAAGTATCTGCAAATTTTTCTAATAGAATCGATTGAAGGTTGACTGCGTCCTTTCTCCCAAGAATAAACGCTATCATCGGTTGTATTGATTGCGTTTGCAAGCTCCTTTTGTGTAATCCCTTTTTCTTTTCGAAGTTCGCGCAATCTTACTTCAAATATATCCATGACAATATTTTACCGTAGTAATTACGGAATGTCTTGACAACCGTAAAAATTACGGTTATAATATAACTATCAAAAACGGAAGAAGGAGCAGGAAATGGAAAAGGGAAGCGGAATATGCTACTGTTGCTTGTATTTCGAAAGGTACTATATAAAAGGAGCAACAAACTTTATCGCAACAAAAGTGGGGCGGTGTTGGAAAACACAGGAGTGTGTAGGCACAAAGGAAATCTGCGAAAATTACGAAAGAAAACCGAAAAGGTCGAATAGGGCAAACGGGATGATAAAAAAGCGGATAAACGATTTGATGACGGAGTTAGCGGCGATACGGCAGATATTGGAGGAAAACGAACGTGAAAACGACGGGCAGAAAAACGTGTGAAAACTGCGGTGCATGTAAAACGATATATGCGATGTGTTGTTGCGGATTGTAACTAAAAATGACGAATTCCCCTTTGTCACTGCGTGACGTTCCCCCCTTTTATGAAAAGGGGGGAACAAGAAATATGGTAAGATTCTTACGCCGCTTATAAAAAGGGAACAAGAAACGGGAGAGAAGAAACAAAAAATAATACCGCCGCGCGCAATGCGCACGGCGGTATTTTTAATGCTTGAATGCGGGATTATTCTTTCCCTGCCATTTTCTTGTAGCCTGCAAGGCGCGCCTTGGAAGACTCTTCCGTCTTCTTGAAGAGGTCGTCCGCTACCTCGGGCTGCGTCTTTTTGAGGGAAGCGTAACGCGTTTCGCCCAAAATGAACGCCTGATAATCGCCCGTGGGATCCTTGCTGTCGAGCGTGAAGGGATTCTGCCCCGCCTCTTCGAGCGTGGGATTGTAGCGGTAAAGCTGCCAGTAACCGCAATCTACCGCGCTCTTCTGCTCCGCCTGCGACTTGGTCATGTTGATGCCGTGGTTGATGCAGGGGGCATAGCAGATGATGAGGGAAGGTCCGTGGTAAGCTTCCGCTTCTTTGAGCGCTTTCACGAGCTGAGCTTTGTCCGCGCCCATCGCGCACTGCGCCACGTATACGTAGCCGTAGGAAGCCGCGATCATGCCCAAATCCTTCTTCTTCACGCGCTTACCGCCGGAAGCAAACTTTGCGACCGCGCCGATCGGAGTGGATTTCGAAGCCTGTCCGCCCGTGTTGGAGTAAACCTCGGTGTCGAGCACCAAAACGTTCACGTCCTCGCCCGAAGCCAAAACGTGGTCTAAGCCGCCGTAACCGATGTCGTAAGCCCAGCCGTCGCCGCCGATGATCCAGAACGACTTCTTCACGAGGCAGTCTTTATCCGCAAGGATCTCCTTGACGGTAGGCCCGCAGGTGGGGCAGGAGGAGTGCTTGTTGAGCGCTTCGACGAGAGCGGCGGCAGCCGTCTTGCTTGCTTCCGCGTCGTCCATGCCGTCGATCCAAGCCTTGCAAAGGGCTTGATCTTCGGGATAGCCTTCCCAAAGCCCGATAAGCTTTTCGACCTTATCTTTGAGCGCGCTTCTTCTCGCCTTGTAGGCAAGGTTCATGCCGTAGCCGAATTCCGCGTTGTCCTCGAAGAGAGAGTTCGCCCAAGCGGGTCCGTGACCCTTTTTGTTCGTCGTGTAGGGGCAGGTGGGAGAAGAACCGCCGTAAATGGAGGAGCAACCCGTCGCGTTCGCAACGATCATTCTGTCGCCGAAGAGCTGGGTGACGACCTTCACGTAAGGGGTTTCGCCGCAACCCGCGCACGCGCCCGAGAACTCGAAGAGGGAAGGGGTGAACTGCGATTTCTTCACGTCCGCCATCTTCACGCCCGAAAGGTCTGCTTCGGGAAGCTCTACCGCGTACTCCCAATTCTTTGCTTCTACTTGTTCGATTTCGGCAAACGGCGTCATAACGAGCGCTTTGTTGCCTTTCATGCCGGGGCAGATTTCCGCGCACACGCCGCAACCCATACAGTCGAGCGGGGAAACCTGCATACGGAATTCGTAGCCGGGGATACCCGTTGCGGGTTTGGTGTCGAAGTCTGCGGGCTTGTCCGCACCGCTTGCCGCAAGGGCGGGGCGAATGCAGGCGTGCGGGCAGACGAACGCGCACTGGTTGCACTGAATGCAGTTTTCTTTGATCCACTTGGGAACCATAACGGCAACGCCGCGCTTTTCGAATTTCGTGGTGCCCGTGGGAACGGTGCCGTCCGCTTCGAACGCGGAGGAAGGAAGCTTGTCGCCTTCGAGCGCGAGAATGGGAGCGACGACCTTGCGGAAGTAATCGTTATCGGCAAGGGCGATCATCTCCGCGCCTTCCGTCGCGGTTGCCCAAGCGGCGGGAATGTCGATTTTCACGAGATGTTCTTTTGCCGAATCGATCGCGTTGTAGTTCATCTGAACGACGGCATCGCCCTTTCTCGCGAAAGACTTGTACGCCATTTTCTTCATGTATTCGACCGCATTCTCATAGGGCATGATCTGCTCGTTGATATAGAAGAACGCCGATTGCAAAATGGTGTTGGTTCTGCCGCGGAGTCCGAGTTTCGCCGCGATGGAGATCGCGTCGATGACGTAAAGGCGGGCGTGCTTTTTCGCAAGCGCGTTCTTCACCTTTGCGGGCAGGTTTTTATCCAGCTCCTCGATCGTCGTCCAAGGCGCGTTCAAGAGGAATGCGCCGCCCTCTTTCAAATCGCTCGTCATGTCGTAGCGGATGATGTAAGAGGGGTTGTGGCAGGCGATGAAGTCCGCCGAGTCGATGAGGTATTCGCTCTGAATGGGCGATTTGCCGAAGCGGAGGTGGGAAACCGTAATGCCCCCCGATTTTTTGGAATCGTAGAAGAAGTAAGCCTGCGCGTACATATCGGTGTGGTCGCCGATGATTTTGATGGAGTTTTTGTTCGCGCCGACCGTACCGTCCGAACCGAGCCCGTAGAATTTGCAGGAGGTAG
>CAMUFJ010000029.1 GCA_947088135.1 uncultured Clostridia bacterium | reverse complement strand
TCGAAGTAAACGAAGAGCGTTTTCCTTTTGCGGAGGGCGACCCCGCGGAGCGGCTACGTGCGCTGAACGAGCGCGTGAAGAGTTTGGGCTGGAAGGGGCTCGGTATCTGGGTCGCGGCGCAAAGGTGCGGGAAAGATTACAAGTTGCCGTTTTCCGAAGCGGACAAAGAATATTGGCGGGAGCGCATTCTTTGGTGTAAACAGGTGGGCGTAACGTATTGGAAGGTGGATTGGGGAACGTCGGAACACGATAATGCGTTCCGTAAGTTTTTAACCGACACTGCACGGGAGCTATATCCCGAGCTTACGATTGAACAGGCAATTTGCTGCCCGCCCGTCAACGGTGTGACCGAGCAGTTGCAGCGCGGAGAGATCGGAAGATTTCAAGACGATGAAAAAATCAGCGGGCTTTCCAAGCAAGCCGTATCTTTCAGTGAAGTATTCCGCACCTACGACGTAACGCCGCCTTTTTCGGTTGCGAGTACGCTGGACAGAGCCGCATATTTATTGCCTTATGCCAAGGGCTATTTGAACGTGGAGGACGAGTTATACCTTGCGGCGGCGCTCGGCTGTCAGATGGGCATTATGCGTTCGGTTTACGGAAAAGGATTGGACGGCTGGGACGACAGCGACAGGTTAAAGGAAGCGGACGCCGCGCTGTTCTGGCAGAGAATCGCGCCGCCGTTTGCGGGCGGAACAGTCGAAGTAAGCGAAGAAATTCTTGCGGACGAGTGGACGTTCTAGGAAAACGAGTTTTGGTATCAACCGATAAACGGGCGGACGATCCGTCAAGGCGCGCCCGCAGTTGTATCGCGCAATGCGCCGCTACCGGAAGTTTCGGCAAGGCACACGGGGGCAAAGCCGTTCGTCGTTTGTTCTCTTAATCCGAATAGTACTTATTCCGTCGCTGTGCTTCCCCGCACGTTGAACGGGAAGCGGGCTTACGTCGGGGGAGATATTATTTGCTCTTTGAAAAAGATGCCCGAAAAGATTGCCGTTTTCGGCTTTGCCGACAGTATTGAGTTTCAATGGCACCAAGGCAAAGTAACAAGCGTTACGGCGGTAAGCATGATTGGCGGGAACGAAATGGAGATTCCGCTTTCGGAAGAGAGAAACAGTTTTCAAATCGACGCGGAACAAATTCAAAAACTATGGAAAACAAACGATAAATCCGCCCCCGCAGTGGTGATTCATGTGCATAACAAAATAGAAGATTATAAGTAAGAAAGAACAACCTATAAGAATTAAAATTGAACAGTCAACTATAAACGACGGTTCGCTGTTGAATATCCTGTTGTCCGAATATGCGGCAACGGAAAAGGCGATCAACAATCTGTTAAATGCAATGGAGCAAGGCATCTTCACCAATTCCACCAAAGAGAGGTTGGAACGGTTAGAGGAACAAAAAACAGAGCTGTCCAATAAAATCGCATTAGAAAAATCAAAGATGAAACTATTGATAAGTAAAGAAGAAATCGTCGAGTACTTTGAAACGGCAATCAAGAAAGAACCGCGACAACTGATAAGCGCACTTGTGAAAGAAGTCGTCCTCTACAACGACAAAATAGAAATCTACTACAACTACACAGACAGTAAAAAGTCCGACGGTGATGACCGTCGGACTTTTATTTTCTACGAATGTGAGAAATCGTTTGAAATCGAAAGAACGAAATTCGGAGCAGAGCCGTTAAAACTTACCTATCATATCTTTCTCTTAATATAAAACAAGCCCAACCAATCCCTTTCATGGGTTCAGTTGGGTTTGATGTGGCGCAGAGAAAGGGATTTGCGCCTTTGGCGGCGCGCCCCGATGCACAGCACACTGTGCTGTGCAGTTTGCGACAATTCGGTACGTAGGCGAACAATTCGCTCGCAAACCAATTGCTCCCGCAATTGTCTCCACCCTCAAATCCCTTTCTATTTTCGGTACAAGAAAACAACGGATAGACAAAAGTCTATCCGTTGTTTTGGCGCAGAGAAAGGGATTTGAACCCTTGGATACATTCCTGCATCACACGATTTCGAATCGTGCGCGTTCGACCGCTCCGCCATCTCTGCAACAAATTTATTTTAGCTTATTTTATACGAAAAAGCAAGCGTTTTCGACTGCTTTGCGGTGTTTTTGGAAAATTTTCTTAAAATAACAAATCGGAATGAAGAGGACGCCCAAACCGACAGACGTCATTTCTTTCTGCTTGCTTTCCAATCCTTAATTTCTTTGAGCTTGGCGGCATATTTGGCTTCTAAGCCTTCTTCGGTGGGGCGGTAGTATTCCTTTCCCAAAAGCGAGTCGGGCAAGCACTGCATATCGGACAGCTTTTCTTCCGTATCGTGCGCGTAAACGTAGCCTTTGCCGTAGCCGAGCTCTTTCATGAGTTTGGTAGGGGCGTTGCGGATATTCAGCGGAACGGGTTCGCTCAACATGGTCAAGGCGTCCCGTTTCGCGCTCTCGTATGCCGTATATAGAGCGTTGGATTTGGGCGCGAGCGAGAGATAAACAACCGCTTGCGTGAGGTGCACGCTGCACTCGGGCATACCGATCATATGGCATGCCTGAAACGCCGAAACGGCAAGTTCCAAAGCGCGCGGATCGGCAAGCCCTACGTCCTCGCTCGCAAAACGGGTCACTCTGCGGGCGATGTAGAGGGGATCTTCACCGGCTTCCAGCATACGGGCAAGCCAATACACGGCGGCGTCGGGATCGGAGTTGCGCATGGATTTATGCAGGGCGGAAATGAGATTGTAATGCTCCTCGCCCGCTTTGTCGTAAAGGAGGGATTTTTTGGAGGTGCACTGTTCCACCGTTTCCGCCGTCACCGTAACAGTGCCGTCTTTGTCCGTCTGCGCGTTCAAAATCGCCATTTCAAGGGTGGATAAGGCGCTGCGCGCGTCGCCGTTTGCAAACCGGGCGATCGCTTCGATCAGTTCGTCCGGGATAACGATTTTCTCGCTTCCGAAGCCCCGTTCCTCCCGAATCGCGCGGTTTAAAAGTCGGACGAGATTTTCCGTTTTAAGCGCCTGCAATACGAACACCTTACAGCGGGATAGAAGCGCGCCGTTCACCTCGAAGGACGGATTCTCCGTCGTTGCGCCGATGAGTACGATGCTTCCTTTCTCCACATAGGGGAGGAAAGCGTCTTGCTGCGCCTTGTTGAAGCGGTGAATTTCGTCGACGAATAAAATGGTTTTTTCCCCGAATTTGCGCGCCGTTTCCGCTTGCTCCATCACCTGTTTGATTTCCTTGATCCCGCTTGTTACGGCGGAAAAGTCGATAAATTTCGCCTTAGTGCGCCTTGCGATGATGCGCGCGAGCGTCGTCTTGCCCACTCCGGGAGGCCCCCAAAAAATCATAGAGGAAACGCCGTCGTTCTCGATGAGCCGACGGAGAATTTTTCCTTCCCCTAAGAGGTGCTCCTGTCCTTCGAATTCGGAAAGGTCTTGCGGTCGAAGACGTGCGGCAAGCGGTTCTGTTTGCGGTTTTTCAAAAATAGTAGGCTGATACATTTTGATTGCAAGGGGATCAGTCTCCCAAAATTCCTTCGAGAAGATGATTCATATTGTAAAGTCCCGCCCGTTGCGACGTGAGCCAGACTGCCGATTGCAGCGCGCCCGTTGCGAATATCCGACGGCTTCGCGCGGAGTGGGAGAGGGTGAGGATCTCGTCGTCGCCCGCGAAGATGACTTCGTGTTCTCCTACGATCGTCCCTCCGCGTACGGCATGGATCCCGATTTCGTTCTTGTCCCGTTCGCCGACGATCCCGTGCCGACCGAACATCGCCCTCTTGCTGTTTCCGAAGCCCTCGTTTACGCTTTCGGCGAGCATAAGCGCCGTTCCCGAAGGCGCGTCCTTTTTCTTATTATGGTGCTTTTCGATGATTTCCGCATCGAAATCGCGCAAAACAAACGCCGCTTTTTTTGCAAGAAGCTGTAACAGGCACACGCCGACCGACAAATTGCCCGTTTTGAAAACGGGAATGATGCGCGCGCTTTTTTCGATTGCGCGGATATCCTCTTCGGTGTATCCCGTTGCGGCGAGGAGAAGCGGAGTGCGGTTTTGGGTGCAGTATGCAAGCGTTTCCGTTAATCCGTTCGGCGAAGAAAAATCGATTACGGCATCCGCGTCCGTCGGCGCGTCCGCGAGAGAAGCGTACACGGGAAAGGGCATGGGGCAGGGGTGCAGATCGATCCCGCACGCGATTTCCACACTGCGCTCTTGTGCGAGCTCCGCAACCGTTTTTCCCATACGCCCGCAGGCGCCTTTTAATATGATTTTCATAAAAAACTCCTCATATATACAAAAAAGTGTGAATCTATCTCTTATTTTATCAGTCCTAAGTCACGCATAGCGCTTGCAAGTTGTTCGCGGTGTGCTTTTTCCAAGCGGGTCAAAGGTGCAACGGGCGCGCCTGCACGGAAGCCGAGCAAGTTTGCGCCCTCTTTTACGGGAATGGGGTTCACCTCCGTAAAGCAGGCTTTCGCGAGGGGGAGGAGCAAATCGTGAAGGGCAATTGCCTCGGTCAGTTTTCCTGCGCGCACCGCCTCCGTCATGGACTTTACCTCCTTGGGAGCGAGGTTGGATACGACGGAAATGACCGCAGTGCCGCCCGCGCACAAAATGGGAAGATTGAGCGCGTCCTCGCCCGAATACAGGTCGCACTTTCCGCGAATGAGGCGTGCCGTTTCCAAGACCTGCGTCATATTTCCGCTCGCTTCTTTGATTCCCGCAATGTTGGGGATATCGGCAATCCGCGCCATCGTTTCGGGAAGCAGATTTACGCCTGTGCGGGAGGGGACGTTGTAGCAGATTACGGGAATTTTAATTGCGCCGGCAATTGCCTCGTAATATTCGTAAAGCCCTTGCTGGGTACACTTATTATAGTACGGCGTTACCGCGAGCACGCCGTCCGCGCCTAAGCTTTCCGCAAGTACGCTCGCCTTCACCGCCCGCGCCGTGCAGTTCGAACCGCTTCCGAAAATCACTTTTACCCGTCCCGCGGCTTTCTTTACGGCGTAGCGCATGAGCGTCGTTTTTTCTTCGTCCGTCATTACCGCGGGCTCGCCCGTTGTCCCGAGCACGACGAGCGCGTCCGTGCCGTTTGCGATTTGGTATTCCATCATTTCCCCGAAGGCTTCGAGGTCTACTCCCGTTTCCGTGAACGGTGTGATCATCGCCGTAGCGCTTCCTTTGAGAAATCCCTTCATATTTTCTCCTTTTCTTGCGCCTTTCTTTCCAACGCAAGACGCATTCTATTGTATGATAATTTCCGTCGGGCGTGTCAGTCGAAATAGCCCTTTGCCGCGAGAAGCTCGGCAAGCAGTACCGCTCCGCCCGCAGCTCCGCGCAGGGTGTTGTGCGAAAAGCCGATAAACTTATAATCGAACAAGCCGTCCTTTCTCAGCCGTCCTGCCATGACGGCCATTCCGTTTTCCGTGTTCCTGTCGAGCTTGGGCTGAGGTCGGTTTTCCTCCTCCGAGTAGTGCAAAAACTGCTTGGGTGCGGAGGGGAGGGAAAGCGATTGCGGTTCGCCTTTGTAACCTTTCCATTCGGACAAAATTTCTTTCTCGGTAGGCGTTTGTTTGAAGGAAACGAATACCGCCGCCGTGTGCCCGTCCGAAACGGGTACGCGCAGACATTGCGCCGTGATCGCGGGGGCGGAGGCGGGCACGATCTTGCCGTCTTGTACCGTACCCCAAATTTTCAGAGGTTCCTGCTCGCTCTTTTCCTCCTCGCCGCCGATGAAAGGAATCACGTTATCGACGATTTCCGGCATTGTGGAAAAGGTCTTGCCTGCGCCCGAGATCGCTTGATAGGTGCACACCGCGACTTTTTCGATGCCGAAGCGTTTGAGCGGATGCAAAAGGGGGACGTACGATTGCAGGGAGCAGTTGCTTTTGACGGCGATAAACCCGCGCTTCGTACCGAGACGTTTTCTCTGCGAGGCGATCACTTCCAAGTGCTCCGCATTGATTTCGGGTATGATCATGGGCACGTCGGGCGTGAAGCGGTGCGCGGAGTTGTTGGAAACTACGGGGATCTCCAACTTCGCGTACCGTTCTTCGAGCGTCTTGATTTCTTCTTTTTTCATGTTTACGGCGCAGAACACGAAATCAACCTTTCGGGTTAAGGACTCCGCGTCCCGTTCCGCGTCCAAAACGACCATGTTCCGCGCATAAAGGGGGATAGGTACGCTCATCGCCCATTTATCGCCGACCGCTTCGGGATATTTCTTTCCCGCCGAGCGCGCACTTGCGAGAAGGGCGACGGGCTCAAACCAAGGATGTCCGTCGAGCAGAGTCAAAAACCGCTGACCGACCATGCCCGTTGCGCCGATAATGCCTACTTTGTACTTTTTTACCATACGTTTTCTCCGTTGAAAGGGGCCGATTAAAAAAAATTACGGCTTCCGCCGTAAACTTTGCCGAAAGCGCATCACCGCGGTGACAGTAATAAGGGTATTCTCCCTTATTCCCAACGTCCTCTCTTGGGGAAGAGGGCATTTCGGCGGCGATGCCCTTTTGCCGTACGCTCGGGCGGAAATCCCCGAATTTCCTCGCGTGCGGGTACTATTGCTCTGCCGCTCCTCTTTGAAGCAAAATAATTTTACCATACGTACACATAAAAATCAAGGATTTTGCCCGATTTCTATTGAAATATTTTTTATTTTGTAGTACAATAACGTTATATGCGGCGTTTTGCGGGTGTTGTCACAAAACGCTACGGCAACCGAGAAAACTTCGGAATGGAGATCATATGGCGGATAGAGAAAAGAAAGGGCTTGTTGCGCGCTGGCTGGAAGGCAAGGAGCGCAGCGAGGATTATGCGAGAAGCACGCTTCCGACGAGCCGTTGGGCGCTGTTTTGGGATATTTTAAAGGGAAGATTTTGGAAGCTCGTGCTCGTGAACCTCATGATGCTCGTAACCGTTCTTCCGCTCGTTGCGATCGTGGTATGGCGCAACCTTTCCATCATGAGTCAGGGCTACAATCCCGCGTTCGGCGCGGGGCTCGGCGTGGGATACCCCGTCATTCCGCAAATCGCGGGTGCGGCGGAGTATATGGTCTTTCAGGCAGATCTGAGATTTTTCGCGATGATCGCGGCAAGTATGTTCATCGCGGCGCTCGGTATCTCGGGCGGTATGTACATTATCCGTAACCTCATTTGGACGGAGGGAATCTTCGTCGCGAACGATTTCGTGCGCGGGATCAGGCGCAATTACTGGAACGTGTTGGAAGCGCTTCTGATTTTCTCCATCGTCCTCTTCACGGCGCGCATGGCGGGCAACCTTGCCGACTATTACGTTGCCGCGAACGTTCAGGGGAGCGTGCGCGGGTGGATGATCGCATCGAAGGTCATCGGCTATATCCTTATGTGCCTTGCGCTCCTCATTTGTATGTGGATGATTTCGTTGGGCGTCAACTACAAGCAAGGGGTTTGGGCGCTCTTCCGCAACGCCGTCATTATGACGATCGGCACTTTCCCGCAGACGATCGTATTCGTCGCGCTTGCTATTTGGCCGATTTTTCTGCTTATTTTCGGGAACAGCTTTATACTTGTGATCGGCGCGCTCATCATGATCTTATTCGGTATTTCCTATATGCTCCTTGTATGGATGGATTTCAGTCAATGGGCGTTCGACCGCTTCGTTAACCCCCAAGCGGGCATTCAGACGGGGCGCGGACTTTACGATAAGAATAAAGCGAATACCAAGGGCGCACAGCCGAAGCAGGAGCCCGCTATGGACAGCGCCGCCATGCGCGAATATAAGCGGATGATCGTGGCGCAGGGCAAGAGCAAGCTCGTGTGCCGTCCCATCAAACCGCTCGACGACGATCTTGACGTCTATCAGCTTCCCGAATCTTTCTCCCGCGACGATTTGCGCCGTTTGAGGGAGAGCAAGGAAGCCATCGAGGAGGACGTAAAGGCGTACGAAGAGGAGCATAAGAACGACGAACAGTACGTGGAGTACAACCGTCAGTTCGAGGAACGGGAAAAGGCGCTTCAAGAGGACACGAAGGGCAAAAAGAAGAAGCCGCCCAAGCCTCCTAAAATGCTTACGAGGAAGTAATAAGGTTTCATGGCAAACGCATACGATCATTTATCGAAATGGTTTGAACTTTTAAACGACGACTGCGACTATGCCACATGGTCGCAGTATTTTATTGACGGGCTCGCCCGCTTGGGCGCGGGCAAAAGGGGCTTGGAGCTCGGTTGCGGGAGCGGGGCGTTCTGCCGCGCGCTCGCTTCGGCGGGATACGAAATGACGGGAGCGGATCTTTCCGCACCCATGCTCACCGAGGGCGTCAAAAGGGCGCGCGAGGCGGGGGTGCGCGTCGATTTTATACAGGCGGACGCCGCCCGTTTGCACGTTCCGAAGCCCTTCGATTTTATCGTTTCTCCCAACGATTGTTATAATTACGTTTCGCAAGAAAAATTGCCTTCGGCGTTTGCCCGAGCCGCTTCGAGCTTGAAAACGGGGGGTATTTTTTGGATCGACGTAAGCAGTGCGTGCAAGCTGCGGGAAAAAATTGCAAATAATATTTTTGCGGACGACCGCGACGACATCACTTACCTTTGCTTTAACTCTCTGAAAAAAGACCGCGTCGAAATGGACGTTACCTTATTTGTAAAGGAAAAGGACGGGCGGTTTTGCCGTTTCGACGAGAAGCACGTGCAGTATATCCACGAGGAAGAACAGCTCGTATCCGCGCTTAAAAGCGTCGGCTTTGACGTGATCGCCGTCGAGGGGCATCTCGGCGGTGCGAAAGAGGGGAGCGACAGGCTCAATTTGATATGCAGAAAACAGGCAAGATCTTAAAAACGCTCGTGTGGGGGAATTCCGTTTCCCTCGCCGTGTTGGATACCACCGCACTCGTGAACGAGGCGATCGGTCGGCACGGGCTCACTCCCGTTTGCGCCGCCGCTTTGGGGCGCGCCATGACGGCGTGCGCCTACCTTTGCAGTTGGCTCAAAGACGGGGAGTCCTCGCTGTCCATGACGTTCGACGGGGGCGGCGCGGGCGGAAAGCTCTGCGTCGCGGGGGACGGGGAGCTGAATATCCGCGGCTTTCTCGAAAACCCGAACTGCGTTTTGCCTCCGCGCGCGGACGGTAAGCTGGACGTGGGCGGCTGCGTCGGTCGGGACGGCTATCTCACCGTCGTCCGCGACGACGGGAGCGGTTTGCCCTTTACGGGTTCTTGCGCTCTGCTTACGGGGGAGATCGCGGAGGATCTTTCCGCCTATTTCCTCACGAGCGAACAGCGTCCCACTGCGGTCGCTTTGGGAGTGAAGATATCTCCCGACGGGACGTGCGTCGGTGCGGGCGGGGTGTTTTTACAGCCCCTGCCGAATGCAAGCGAGGAGATTTTGCGGCGTACGGAGGAGGAAATAGCAAACTATTCCGCAATTTCTTCGCTTATTGCCGAAAAGGGCGCGGAAGAGGTTTTGCGCGGGATCGAAAACCGCCCGTTCGACGAGCGGGAAGTGCGTTTCCGTTGCAGATGCTCGCGGGAGAAATCGGAGGCGGCGGTGCTCACGCTCGGGCGGGAGGACGCGCTGGATCTCGTTTCCCGTCAGGGAAAAATTTCCGTACACTGCCATTATTGCAATACCGAATACAGTTTTACCGAAGAGGATATCAAGAAGCTCTTTGAGAAACGGGAAGGAGAGGAGAGAAGGTGAAGAAGGACGATTCCGTATTCAGGCTGGATTTCAGCGACGAATTTATGCTTGACAGCGTAGAAAAACGGGCGCATAACGGCGATTTTATCGGCGCGCTTACCTTGCTCAACAAGCGCAATCAAATGTATGCGCCGAGTGCGGACGCGCAGGCGCTTGCCGCCGATATTTACGAGGAGATGGGAATGCACCGCATGGCGGCGGATGCTTGGTTCCGCTTTTTGGATACTTGCAACGAGGCGGACTTTGCCGAGGGCTACGAGGGGCTCGCCGTCGCGTTCATGAATATGGGCAACGAATTTCATTCCGCGCTCTATTATAACCGCTATTGCGAGGAGGGGGAACTGGTCAGCGAGGAGGCGGACGGGGAGGATCTCGAAAAGCTGTTCGCCGAGGAGATCTCTTCGACGCCGCACCTCAGGCTCGTGCATTCGGACGGGGAATCCCCCGAAGCATTTTCGGAGGGGCTGAATCTGCTCAAATCGGGCGATTTGGAGGAGGCGAAAGAAAAATTCGAAGAAGTTTCCGAGCGGAGCGAAGAATACGCCACGGCAATGGGGCTTAACGCCATGTGTACCCTCATGCTCGGCAAGGAAGAAGAGGCGGGGGATATCTGCCGCGCCGCGCTTGAAAAATTTCCCGAAAACATTACGGTGCTCACCTCCTATTGCGCCGTGCTCGGCGCGCAGGAAAAAAAGGCGGAGGCAAAGGAGGTCGCCCGCCGTCTTGCCGTGCTCGACACCGACAATACCGACGATCTGTATCGGATCGCGACGGCGCTTTGCGAAACAAATTTGGATAAAGAGGCTTATCCCGTGCTTGTCAAACTGCGGGAAAAACTGCCCAACGACGACAACGTTTTGTATTTTTACGCCGTATCCGCTTACCGCACCGATCGGCTCGACAACGCCATCGAAGCCCTCGAACGGCTCACTACGCTCTATCCGCGCAAGGCGGTCGCCTCCTATTTCCTGCTCTTGATGCGGGAGAAGCGCGACGGCAACGGCGAGTCCTTCCCCATGGAATATCTCTACCGCGTGCCCACCGAGGAGTACAACAGCATTGCGGGGCTTTTATTGCGTGCGGAGAAGGCGGACGGCGTCGCCAAACTGCGCGAGATCGCAAATATGCCTCAGCTTCGGGATTGCCTCAAAATTGCCTTTGACGAAATGGACGGACGGGATCAGAAGCTTCAACTGCTTGCGGCAAAGGTTGCCGTTAAACTGAGGCGGGACGCCGAGGTAAGGGAAATGCTCCTCGATTTCGACGCTGACGACGTTGTTAAACTCCACGCTCTGCACGAACTTATCATGCGCAACGAGGAAGATTCCTTCGGCACGGTGATCTGCAATTTGTATAAAGAATTCTTTACGCATAAAATAGAGATCGGGCATAAAAAATCGGAGGAATTTTTGCACGCGTTTGCCGAGGTGTATTCCAAGTTCGCGCTCTTCGGGGAGGAGAACGAGCACAAGCTCTGCGCTGCGGCGGAAGATATCTATGCGGCGATCGAGGAATACGAGGCTTGGGAGTACTGCGAGGAACGCGCCTCCCTTGCGGCGGCAATTTACAGAGAAGCCCGCTTGAAGCGGGGGGAGAGAAAGCTCGCCGAGATCGTAAAGCTGTTTAATGCGAATAAGTACAAGACGCAGAAAATTCTCGACTTAATGATGTAATATAGCAGGGAAAGCGAACACGCAAGAAAATTGCGAACCTAAAAGGAGAACCACATGAAAAAGCTGATTGATTTCGACGGACTGTTCGACGAAAAGCTTGCCGTATATATGCAGGAAAACGCGGGGAAATATACCGAAAAACAGTGGGAATCGGTGATCCCAAAGCTGTACAAACAATTCGGCGATATTTACGTCGCCGCAGCGGGGAATACGCCCAAGGGCTACTACGCCGAAATGACGGACGGGGAGCTTGTGGACTGTTTGGTTCGGCACACCGAGGAGGACGTGCCCGTATCCGATTTTTTGTGTCGGGAGATCGAATCGCGGGGCTGTCCCGAAGGGCTTATCGCGCTTTTGAAGTCGGACAGCGAACAGCTCGTTACGCTTGCCGTCAATTTGGCGGGGAGCGATCCTAAGGCGTTCGAAGATTATTTCCGTTTGCTCGTATCTTCGGAAAACGAAGATATCAAGGAAACCGTTTGCGAACAGCTCAAAGCGGGCGCGGACGCGGCGAAGGAGCGCGCCCTTGCGCTCTACGAAAAGGGCACGGAACGCGAGCTCATGCTTGAAATTTTGTCGCGCGTGAAGGAGCGGGACGAGAGAGTGTTCGGAATTTTGTTGAAAGAATTCCGCACGGGAGAAGAGCTCCCCATGCACGCGAGCTATCTTGCGGCGTACGGCGACGAGCGTGCTCTGCCCGCCTTATTGGAGGTCATCGACCGCGACGATATCAATTATCTCGAATATCAGGAATTGAAATACGCTATCGAGGCGCTCGGAGGGGAATACACCCGTCCGCGCGATTTTACCGACGACGAATATTTTCAAGAAATCGCGGCGCAATCGGCAATGCCCGCGGAAGAGAATTGAAAAAGAGAAAAATAAGCAAAAACTAACATAAACTTGCGCCTTTCGCCATATAGTATGTCAGCAAGCATATTCGGCGGAGGCGTTTATTTTATGGAACAGTTTCAGGTTTACGAGGAGATCGCATCGAGGACGGGCGGTGAAATATTCATCGGCGTCGTCGGCCCCGTCCGTACGGGGAAATCTACCTTTATCAATCGGTTTATGCGCGAATTCGTCTTGCCCGGCGTTTCGGGCAACAAGAAAAAGCGCTATACCGACGAGCTCCCTCAATCGGCAGCAGGAAAAACGGTGATGACGACCGAACCCAAGTTCGTGCCCGAAGAGGCGGCGGAAATTAGGGTGAAGGACGCAATCGCGCGCGTTCGGCTCGTGGATTGCGTAGGCTTCCCCGTGGAGGGGGCGGCGGGCTTCGAGGAGGAGGGTTCGCCCCGCCTCGTGAAAACCCCTTGGCAGGATTCGCCGATTCCCTTCGAGGAGGCGGCTGAGGAGGGCACCCGTCGGGTCATTCACGACCATTCTACGATCGGTATTTTAATGACGACGGACGGCTCGGTCACGGGCTTGGAACGGAGCGCTTACGAGCGTGCGGAGGAGAAGGCGTACGCGGAGCTAAGCGAAATGGGGAAACCCTTCGTGATCCTTCTCAACTGCGCAAATCCATCCGGAGCGGAGGAGCTTCGCGCACGGTTGCAGGAAAAGTATTCCGCGCCCGTGATCGCGGTCAACGCTGAGGAGATGACGCAGGAGGACATTTCCGCCGTTTTGGAGCGTATTTTGTATGAATTCCCCGTACTCACGATCGACGTGGATCTGCCCGATTGGATGCGCGTGCTCGACGCGGACAATCCGCTTGTTTCGGAAGTGTTGGGTGAGCTCCGTACCGTTTCGCCCAAAATCTTTAAAATGAGCGATTGCGCCCTGCTCGACACGCTCTTTGCGGAGAGCGAGCACTTGCTTCCCCCCGAAAAGTTGGAGATCGACGCTTCGACGGGGCGGGCGCGCTGCAAAGTGGCGGCAAAGGAGGGCGCTTTCTACGAAGTGCTTTCTCAGCAGTGCGGACAGAAAATAGAAAATGACTTCGCGCTCATGAGTTTTGTATCCGAGCTTGCGGAGGCGAAAAAGGTGTATGCCCGCGTCGGGCAGGCGTTTGCGGACGCACGGGAATTCGGCTACGGCATCGTTCCGCCCGAGGAAGAGGAAATGAATCTTTCCGAACCGACGGTAGTAAAGAAGAGCGGCAGGGTAGGGGTCAATCTGCGCGCCGACGCGCCGAGCTACCACATCATTCGCGTGGACGTGAGCGGAGAAGTCCGTCCCGCGCTTGGAAACAAGGAGCAAAGCGAAGCGTTCGTCAAGCAAATTGCCGACGATCTGGAAACCCAGCCCGACCGTGCTTGGAACACCAATATGTTCGGCAGAACGCTCAGGGAAATGCTTGGCGAGGAACTATTCGTGAAGAACCGCTCCATGGGCGATACCGTGCGCAAGAAAATGCGCCGTACGGTCACGCGGATCGTAAACGAGGGGAAGGGCGGAGTTATCTGCATTCTTTTATAAGGGGTTGGAAAAATCGGCGTTCGCGCCGATTTTTCACTTCTGAAATTTTTTTATCGTTACCTTGAAAAAACTTCTTACAGGGGTTGACAAAATCGGGAGGAAGAGGTTATAATAAAGAGGATATATGACAAAACACAAATAATTCGGACATAAATATTTTGTTCGTACAGGAGGGTAAAATGGCAGGGTCTTTGCTTGTAAATTGGTTGATCCTCGGGATCGTTATCGGCGTCGTGGCAGTCGTTGCGCTCGGCATCGCAGTCGGCGCGCTCACTATTTCCATGCTCACGAAAAAGAATGCGGGCGGCAAGCATAAACGCGTAGAGGAGGCGCAACCCGCGCCCGAAAAGCCCGCTGTTTCCGAAAAGGAAGAGGAGACCGTTGAGATCGCCCCTGCACCCGTAGCCGAGGTTGCCGAAGAGCCTGTTCCTGCCGAAACGATCGTCCCCGAGCCCGCGTCCGTTGAAGAATCTGCGGAAGAAGTTTCCGAGGAGATTCCCGAGACGCCCGCGCCGGTCGAAGAGCCCGTCGAAGCGATCGCCCCCGCGCCCGTTTCAGAGGAAGCGGAGGAAGCGGAGGAAGAGGACGAGCGCGACGACGACAGCGACGAGGAAGAGGAAGAAGAGCTTGTCGGTAAGGTCATGTTTGCTTCGGCAAACCGCTTGGTGGAAGTCCGTTACGACAGGAGTTTTACCGCCCGCCTCATTCAGACGTCAGACAAAAACAAAGATTATTATTCGGAGCTGAAAAACGAATTGCTCCGCTACCGCCGCGTAAAATCGCGCGTGAGCTGGAAACAAGAGAGTTTCCGTAAGGGGCGTGAACTAAAAGCGAAAATGGAGATCCGCGGCAAGACCCTGTGTCTATATCTCGCGCTCGATCCCGCGCAGTTCGACGAAAGCAAATATATCGTAGAGGACGCGTCCGAAGTCAAACGCAATATCGACGTGCCCTGCAAGTACCGCATTAAAAACGACCGCCGTTTACGCTATGCAAAAGAGCTTATCGCTATGGTGTTCGAGGGAACGGACGCCGTATACAAAGAAACCGAGCCCGTAAATTACGCCGTCGAATTCCCTTATGAAGAAACGCAGCCGCTCATCGAGCGCGAGCTCATCAAGTTGGTTCGCGTACGCGACGACGGCACGGAGGAGGACGTTTCGGAGGACGTGATGGAAGAAATCGCGCCCGCGGAAGAGGAGATCGTCATTCCCGAAGCACACGAGGTAACTGCCGCGGAAGCGGTCGTAGAGATGAAGGACGAGGTTGCAAAAAGGCTTGTGCGCGAGAGCGGAAACGTGAGCGTGCGAGGCAAACAGACCATCGTCAACGTCGACACGCTCGGCGAGTACTTCAACGAAGGGGAAACGGTTACGCTCGACGACATGAGAGAGCGCATTCCTTTCCTGAATAAGAGCGCGACTTACGTAAAGGTGTTGGCGCGCGGTAGGCTTTCGAAAGCGCTCGTTGTGGAAGCGGACGATTTCTCGCTCGACGCAATCAAAATGATCATTCTCGCCGGCGGTACGGTATATCGCAAACGCGACGAGTAAGAAAATAAAATCGTGGAAAAACGCGGCGAAAGCCGCGTTTTTTATTTTCGTGCGGCGGAAGAGTGTGTCGTGTGTTATAACGAAGAGAAATTGCACATATTTTCTTTGAAAATTTTTCCAATAAAAATGCAAAATACTATTGAAATTTTCCGTAATATGATTTATAATAGAGCCAATGTAAAATGGTTTGGATAAAAATATAATAAAACCGTTTACAAAGGGGGATGCATGGAACAACGGATAGCGGAAATCATTACGAGCGGTGCGTGCGCTTTGGGCATCGAATTCGGCTCTACCCGCATCAAGGGCGTGTTGGTGGACAGCCAAAACCGTCCCATCGCTTCGGGCAGTCACGAATGGGAAAACCGTTACGACAACGGCATTTGGACGTACACGCTCGAAGACGTCGTCACGGGAATGCAGGACTGCTTTGCAAAGACGGCGGCGGACGTCAAGCAAAAGTACGGCGTAACGCTGAAAAAGGTGGGCGCGATCGGTATTTCCGCCATGATGCACGGCTATATGGTGTTCGACAAAGGGGGAAACCTGCTCGTTCCCTTCCGCACTTGGCGCAACAACAACGCGCAGGAGGCGGCGGATAAGCTCACCGAGCTTTTCGGCTATCACATTCCCGCACGCTGGTCGATCGCGCACCTTTACCAAGCTATTTTAAACGGGGAGGAGCACGTCAAGGACGTCGCATATCAGACCACGCTCGAAGGCTTCGTGCATTGGCTGTTGACGGGCAGAAAGGTCATCGGGATCGGCGAGGCTTCCGGCATGTTCCCCGTAGACCCCGAAACGAAAATGTATCATGCGCATATGCTCGACAGCTTTAACGCAATCTTAAAGGAAAAGGGGTATTCCTTCCGCCTTGAAGATATTTTGCCCAACATTATGGTTGCGGGCGAGGACGCGGGACGGCTCACCGAGGAGGGCGCGCGCATTCTCGATCCCACGGGCAACTTGGAGTGCGGCGTGCCGTTTTGTCCGCCCGAGGGCGACGCGGGCACGGGCATGGTTGCAACTAACAGCATTCGCAGGCGCACGGGGAACGTTTCGGCGGGAACAAGCGTGTTTGCGATGATCGTGCTCGAAAAGGAGCTTTCCAAGGCGTATCCCGAAATCGACCTTGTTACGACCCCCGTCGGCGATTTGGTGGGCATGGTTCACTGCAACAACTGCACTTCGGACATCAACGGTTGGGTAAATTTGTTCGGGGAATTCGCCGCGCTCGCGGGCGTGGATATTCCTAAGTGGAAGCTGTACGATATGCTCTATTTCGAAGCGGAAAAGGGAGATAAAGATTGCGGCGGGCTCACGGCGTATAATTACGTTTCGGGCGAAAACATTACTGAGGTGGACGCGGGCAGACCGCTTTTCGTGCGCACGCCCGAGAGTAAATTCAGCCTTGCAAATACCATGCGCACCCACCTGTATTCGGCGTTCGGCGCACTGAAAGTGGGGTGCGACATCATGCTCAAAGAGGAGGGCGTCAAGCTCGACCGTATCACGGGTCACGGCGGTATCTTCAAGACGGAGCGTGTGGGACAGAGCATTTTGGCGGCGGCGATCAACGCACCCGTCACCGTGATGAAAACGGCGGGCGAGGGCGGAGCTTGGGGTATGGCGATCCTTGCAAATTATCTCGTTTCCAAAGAGAAAGGGGAAACGCTCGAAGCCTATCTCGACGAGAAGGTGTTTAAGGGGCAGGAAGGCGTTACGCTTGCACCAAATCCCGAGGACGTTGCGGGCTTCGATGAATTTATCAAGCGGTACGTAAACGGGCTTCCCGTCGTGCGTGCGGCGGTCGAACATATTTCGTAAACAAAGGGGAGAGGTCATGTTAGAGGAATTAAAGAAAAAGGTATTAAAGGCAAATCTCGATTTGGTCAAGCACGGGCTCGTGCTCTTTACCTGGGGTAACGTTTCCGAAATCGACAGGAAAAGCGGGCTTGTCGTCATCAAGCCGTCGGGCGTGAGCTACGACGACATGACTGCGGACGACATGGTCGTGGTAGACTTAAACGGCAAAGTGGTGGAAGGCAAATTGCGTCCGTCCTCCGATACGCCTACGCATATCGAGTTTTACAAGGCGTTTCCCGACGTGGGCGGAGTCACGCACACCCATTCCACGTTTGCAACCGCATGGGCGCAAGCGGGGCGCGCCATTCCGTTTTACGGGACGACGCACGCCGACTATTTCTACGGCGACATTCCCTGCGCGCGCTCGCTCACGAAAGAGGAGATCGAGGGGGAATACGAGAAGAACACGGGGCTTGCCATTATCGAAAAGTTTCAATCCGAGCAAATCAAGCCGTTGGAAGTGCCCGGCGTTCTCATTAAAAGCCACGGCGTGTTCGCGTTCGGCAAGGATTCGGACGGTTCGGTTTACAACGCAACGGTCATCGAGGAGGTTGCGAAAATGGCGACCGTTACCGAGTTCGTCAATCCAGACGTACCGCGCGCGGACGCGTTTATGATGGAAAAGCACTATCAGCGCAAGCACGGCAAGAATGCCTACTACGGGCAAAAAAAATAAAAACAAAACCGGGGGTTTTGATATGAAGGAAAAGGTAGTTTATTGGCTTACGGGTTCTCAGACCCTTTACGGCGACGACGTGCTTGCGCACGTAGCTCAGCACTCGCAGGAAATGGCGGATTACGTCAATCAGCACGTGCCCGTTACGGTGAAGTATCTCACTACCTGCAAGAGCTCGGACGAAGTGATTGCGGCAATCAAGCAGGTCAATGCCGACGACGACTGTATCGGCATCATCACTTGGTGCCATACCTTCTCGCCCGCGAAGATGTGGATCAAGGGCTTGAAAATGCTGCAAAAACCCATGTGCCACTTTGCAACGCAGTACAACGAAAAGTTGCCCTATGCGACCATCGACATGGATTTCATGAACGAAAACCAAGCGGCGCACGGCGATCGGGAGTTCGGCTATATCGTCACCCGACTTCGCATGGACAATAAAGTGATCGTGGGGTATTATAAAGACGCGGAAGCGCTTAAAGAGCTCGCCTCTTGGTGCGTCGTTGCCGCGGGTTACGCCTACTCTAAAACGGTCAAGGTCTGCCGATTTTCGGATAATATGCGCGACGTTGCCGTTACCGAGGGCGACAAGGTGGACGCTCATATCAACTTGGGCTGGCAGGTGGACTACTATCCGATCGGCGATTTGGTAGAGTACGTGAACGCCGTTACGGAAGCCGAGGTAGATGCGCTCATGGCGGAATATGCGGAAAAATACACCATGGCGACCAAGCGCGTGGACGTGGTGCGGGAGCAGGCGAAATACGAAATCGCCATGGATAAATTCTGCAAGGAAAAGGGCGGTTATATCGGAATCGTCGATCACTTCGGCGCGCTTCACGGGCTCAATCAGCTTCCCGGACTTGCCATTCAGGATTTGCAGAGCAAGGGCTACGGTTTCGGCGCGGAGGGCGATTGGAAGATTGCGGCTCTCGGCGCGGTCATGCAGTATATGGCGGGTCAGCAGGGCACCGGTCTTATGGAGGACTATACCTACGATTTGAAGGACGGGCTCTGCCTCGGCGCGCATATGTTGGAGGTTTCCCCGCAGTTTGCGGCAAGCAAGCCCGAAATTCAGGTGCATCCGCTCGGTATCGGCGGGAAGTCCGATCCCGCGCGTTTGGTGTTCGAGGGCATTTCCGCTCCCGAGGCGATCGCAGTTTCCATGGTCGATATGGGGGATAGAATGCGCCTTATCGTGCAGAAAATCGAGCTTGTGAAATATCCTCAGAAGATGCCCAACTTGCCCGTGGGCGGGCTCATGTGGAAGTACAAGCCCAACTTTAAAGACGGCGTTGCGGCATGGATTTATGCGGGCGGCGCGCACCACACCGTCGTTTCCTCCAAAGTCACTTTGCAGGAAATGGTCGACCTCGGTAATATGTGGGGCGCGGAGGTTGTCGTCATCGACGAAAAGACGGACATCAACGAGTTTAAGCAAAAACTCATGTGGTCCGATCAGATTTGGAAGAGCAGGCTTTAAACGAATCAATTTGAATCGGGGCGGAAACGCCCCGAATTTCGTTTTGTAATAACGAACCGTAAGGAGGGCTATTTTGTTTCACCGTCGATATACATTCGTCGATACGCAAGTCGTATATCGCGAAGTACCCGTTTCGGGTCATGAGGGCAAGACGACGATCGGGCTAGCCGTTTTGCCGTGCGCGATCAATGCGGAAAATATACCGCTCGACAGCCTTGTGCAGGTTGCCTTCGCGGGGGACGAACCGCTCGTTTCATACAGCGAAGGCGTCACCCTTCGAAACCGTGCCTCCACGCTGTTAAAGCTTGTAGAACAGACCGAGCACAAGGGGGAGATACTTACCCGTTTAACGGACGGCAACGGTAATTTTTATACGCATAGCCTTTCGCGAGACGACAACACGGGCGTGTTCACGCTGTACACGGAATACGAAAACCGTACGGGAAAACCTCAGGTTTTGCGGATGCTTTCCTCCTTTTCGGTAAGCGGAGTGCATACTCTTTGGGGAAATGCGGAAGATTTAAGCCTTGTCCGCATGACGAGCGCATGGTCGCGGGAATGCCGTTTAAAGCGGGAAAGCTTTTCCGAATTGGGGCTCGACGGGAGTTGGGCGGGGCAGTACGGCGTAAAGTGCGAACGTTGGGGGCAAGTAGGAAGTATGCCCAACCGCGGATATTATCCCTTCGTTGCCGTCGAGGGAGAACACTGTATGGGGGTGAGCATCGAAGCGCCCTATTCCTGGCAAGCAGAGGCGTATGCCGAGGGCGATTTGTATGCGCTTTCGGGCGGGTTGGGGGATTTCCATTTTGCCCGCATTCAAAAAACGGTGCAAAACGGCGAAGTTTTCCGTACCCATCGTGCTTTTTTGTGCGTAAAGCGCGATTTCAACGCCGTATGCAACGCCCTCGTAAAGCACGCCGACGCACGGTTGGAAGTGCCCGCAAGCGAGGAGGAACTGCCCGTGCTCTTCAACGAATACTGCACGACTTGGGGCTGTCCGTCCGTTTCCAATATCCGTAACATTCTTGTTGCGCTCGAAGGGCTTCCCGTAAAGACGTTCGTCATCGACTGCGGATGGTACAAACCGCAGGGCGCGGAGTGGGGGCTTGCCGTAGGAGATTGGGAGGAGAGCGGGGAACTCTTCCCGAACGGCATTTCGGAAGCGGTTTCCGCCATCAACGGGTCTGGAATGCGGGCGGGCATTTGGTTCGAGTTTGAAAACGCCTGCCGCGACAGCAAGCTGTACCGAAAAGAGGAGCTGTTGCTTTCGGAAAACGGTAAACCCGTAACGACGCGCAATCACCGTTTTTTGGATTTGCGTTTGCCTGCCGTAAAAGACTATTTAAACGATAAGCTCTTTTCCTTTTTAAAGGAGAAGGGGTTTTCCTATTTGAAAATCGACTATAACGACGCCTACGCGCTCGGAGAAGAGGGCAGAGAGGTGGCGGAGGAGAGCGTTTTGCTCACCCGAAAACTGCGCGATTCGGGGCTCACGGTGGAGAACTGCGCTTCGGGCGGAAGCCGTATCGAGCCGCTCCGTTCCTCCCTCGTTTCCATGTGCTCCTTTTCCGACGCGCACGAGTGCGACGAGATCCCTTACGTGGCGGCAAACGTTTCGCGCGTTTTGCCGGCCCGCCAAATGCAAATTTGGGTGGTGCTGAGAAAGGATGTTTCGCGTACGGTCTATCTTCTGTGCGCGGGCTTTATGGGGCGTATCTGCCTTTCGGGCGACGTTACGGGACTGAACGGGGAGCACCGCAAGATCCTTGCCGAAGGCTTAAAATTTTACGAAACTATCCGCGATATCGTACGCTGGGGAGAAATCGTAACGATCGACAACACGGTGCGTTATTACCGCCGCGCCAAGGGACGGCAAATATACGAAAAACGTTTGGAAAGCCGTCGGCTCGTTATCGTTCACTTTGCAAGCGACGGAGAAGTCCGCATACCCGTGCGCGGAAGGCTTGCGGAGGCGTTTACCGATTTAAAGTACTCCGTGCAAGGGGGCGAGCTCGTCATAACGGGAAAAGCATTACACGCGGGCGCTTTTCTTGTTGCGGAAGGTTGACTTTTTTTGCGTACGTGATATAATACTATATAGGGGAGAAATTTTTACAAA
>CAMUFJ010000028.1 GCA_947088135.1 uncultured Clostridia bacterium | reverse complement strand
GCCTACATGCGCAGGGACATCGGCGCGCGCGCCCTCGCCGTCCTCGACGAGGAGTGACGTTTTACCCCTCAGTCGCCTAACAGCGACGCTCCCCTTAGCAAGGGGAGTCAAGTTATAGATACTTTCCACAAGGAAGGTTGCCTTCCGCAGCGGGACAACATTTGTCGAACTCATTCGACTTTTACAGGAAGGGTGAATGCGGGCGAAGTAAATCGTGCGCCCCTAAAATTCGCCCGCAGAGTGGAAATACTCGTCCGTTAGCACGCAGTGCGTGCGGACGCGGTTTCCCTCAAATCACGAACTTTTCTTTGCGCGTCAAGCAAAGAAAAGTGTGAGCCTAAGGAGAACTTTTTTATGGTTTACAGAATTTACGTAGAAAAGAGAGCGGGCTTCGATAACGAAGCCAAGGCATTGCTTGCCGACGCAAGGGAATTGCTCGGCGTAAAGAGTGTGGAAAAAATCCGCGTTCTCAACCGTTACGACGCGGAGGATATCGAGGAAGAACTTTTCAACCGTTGCGTTAAAACGGTGTTTTCCGAACCGCAGATGGATACCGCGACGGAGGGCGCGGATCTTTCGGGCGCGCGCGTATTTGCGGTGGAGTACCTTCCCGGACAGTTCGATCAGCGTGCCGATTCCGCGGCGCAGTGCATTCAGCTCGTTTCTATGGGCCCGCGCCCCGTCATTCGCACGGCGAAGGTTTACGCCGTTTACGGGACGGTGAGCGAAGAGGAGCTCGGAGCGATCAAGCATTACGTCATCAACCCCGTCGAGAGCAGGGAGGCGAGCCTTTCCAAACCGCAGACGTTGAAAATCGACCACCCCGTGCCTGCGGAAGTGGCGACCTTGCACGGATTTATCGACTATACAAAAGAGGAACTGAAAGCGTTTGCATTGCAGTACGCGCTTGCCATGGACGAAGACGATATCGCTTTTTGCCGCGACTATTTCCGTTCCGAACAGCGCGACCCTACCTTGACCGAGATCCGCATGATCGACACTTATTGGTCCGACCATTGCCGTCATACCACCTTCCTCACCACCATCGACAAGGTGGAATTCGAGGACGGACTTCTCGCCGAGGCATACAAAGAATATTTGGCGGCGCGGGATGAGATCGGGCGCAAAAAACCAGTGAACCTCATGGATATCGGCACGATCGCGTGCAAGCTGTTAAAAAAGCGCGGGCTCTTGGAAAAGCTCGACGAATCGGAGGAGATCAACGCCTGCACGGTGAAGATAAAAGTCACCGTCGACGGTAACGACGAGAATTGGCTGCTCCTCTTTAAAAACGAAACGCATAATCACCCCACGGAAATCGAGCCCTTCGGCGGAGCGGCGACCTGTATCGGCGGGGCGATCCGCGATCCGCTTTCGGGCAGGAGCTACGTCTATGCCGCCATGCGCGTGACGGGCGCGGCAAATCCTCTGCTTCCCGTTTCCGAAACGATGAAAGGGAAGCTTCCCCAGCGCAAGATCGTCACCACGGCGGCGGCGGGTTATTCCTCTTACGGGAATCAAATCGGACTTGCCACGGGTCAGGTAGACGAAATTTACCACGAAGGGTATGCGGCGAAACGCCTTGAAATCGGCGCGGTGATCGCCGCAACGCCCGAGGAGAACGTGAGAAGAGAATCGCCTTCTGCGGGCGATAAAGTGATCCTGCTCGGCGGAAGAACGGGGCGGGACGGTTGCGGGGGTGCGACGGGTTCTTCCAAATCGCACACCCTCGAATCTCTCACGCACTGCGGGGCGGAGGTGCAGAAGGGCAACGCGCCCGAGGAAAGAAAGCTCCAACGCCTCTTCCGCAACAAGCGGGCAATGCTCCTCGTAAAACGCTGTAACGACTTCGGTGCGGGAGGCGTGTCCGTTGCGATCGGCGAGCTTGCCGACGGACTGAAAATAGACTTAAACGCCGTCCCCAAAAAGTACGACGGGTTGGACGGCACCGAGCTTGCCATTTCCGAATCGCAGGAGCGCATGGCGGTTGTGGTCGAGGCGGACAGGGCGGAAGAATTTATTGCGCTCGCGGGCAAGGAAAATTTGGAGGCGACCGTGGTCGCGGAGGTCACGGAGGAGGCTCGTCTTGTCATGACCTGGAACGGCAAGACGGTCGTGGATATTTCGCGGGAATTCCTCAATTCCAACGGCGCGGAAAAGCATATCGATATAACGCCTGCGCCCGTTCAAGATTATAGGGAACGGGAATATCCCGCGTTCGCGGAAGGCATGAAGTCGCTCGCTTCCGATTTGAACGTGTGCTCCAAGCGCGGTCTTTCCGAGCGGTTCGATTCTACTATCGGCGCGGGTACCGTGCTCATGCCCTTCGGCGGAAAATATCAGTTGACGCCCTCGCAGGCGATGGTGCATCTCGTTTCCGCGGAGAAGGGGCATACCGATACGGTTTCCTTCATGGCATGGGGCGGAAATCCCTACGTCGCCGAAAAGAGCCCTTACCACGGCGCGTATCTGGCGGTCGTTGAGAGCGTGAGCAAACTCATTGCCGCGGGCGCGAGCTTTAAGGACGTCTATCTTTCCTTCCAAGAATATTTCTTAAAGCCGGGGAAAGATCCCGTTCGTTGGGGTCAGCCCTTGTCTGCGCTTCTCGGCGCGTTCAAGGCGCAGGTCGAGCTCGGCGTTGCGGCGATCGGCGGAAAGGATTCCATGAGCGGAAGCTTCGAGCAAATCGACGTTCCGCCCACCCTCGTTTCTTTCGCGGTGACGACGGGCAAGGTGCGCGACGTGATTTCTCCCGAATTTAAGGGCGCGGGGCACAAGGTTGTTTTGCTCTGCCCCGATTACGACGATAACGGATTGCCCGTCACCGCGTCTTTGCTTCGCAATTTCAGAACGGTTACAAATCTCATTCGTCTGCGCGGAGCGCTGTCCGTCTATACCCTCGGCTACGGCGGGGCGGCGGAGGGCGTGCTCAAAATGTGCCTCGGCAACGGGCTCGGTTTCCGCTTCGCCTCCTCTTTGAGCGAGGAACAGATTTTCGGTTATCATTACGGGTCTTTCATCATAGAGCTTGCGGGGAACGACGCCGTGGGTATTCCGCTCGGCACGACGACCTCGGAAAGAATAATCGTAAAGGGCGGGGAAGCGCTCTCTTTGGGCGAACTTCAACGGCTGTACGAGAATAAGCTCGAACCCGTCTATCCCTGCAATATTCCGACGCCCGCGCGGGAGGCGGAAACCTTCACGAGCCCGCAGGTCAGCCCCGCGGTGTGCTCTGCGCCCAATCCCGCGCCCAATGTGCTCATTCCCGTATTCCCCGGCACGAACTGCGAATACGATACGGCGAAGGCGTTTGCGGACGCGGGCGCAAGACCGCATATCTTCGTCATTCGCAACCGCACCAAGGAAGAGGTGCTGCGCTCCGCCGAGAAGTTCGCCTCCCTCGTAAGAGAGAGCCAGATCGTGTTTATTCCGGGCGGATTTTCGGGGGGTGACGAGCCCGACGGATCGGGTAAATTCATCACCGCGTTCTTCCGCGGGGAGCAGATCAAGGAAGAAGTCACCGCGCTTTTGGAACGGCGGGACGGGCTCATGGGCGGTATCTGCAACGGATTCCAAGCGCTTATCAAGCTCGGGCTCGTGCCGTACGGCAAAATCGTCGATACCGATGAAAACTGTCCTACCCTTACGTATAACGACATCGGGCGGCATCAGTCGCGCATTGTGCGCGTGCGGGTCGCGTCCGTCAAATCCCCGTGGCTTACGGGCGTGCGCACGGGAGACGTGTTCTCCGTGCCCATCTCTCACGGCGAGGGGAAATTCGTCGCAAGCGACGAGCTCGTAAAAAGGCTTGCCGCGAACGGACAGATCATGACGCAGTACGTCGATTTTGCGAACGAGGCGAGCATGGACGTGCATTTCAACCCCAACGGGAGCACGCACGCGATCGAGGGAATCCTCTCGCCCGACGGCAGGGTGTTCGGCAAAATGGGGCACTCCGAGCGCAAGGGATACGGACTGTATAAAAACGTCCCCGGCGATTACGATATGCGTCTATTCGAGAGCGCCGTACGTTATTTTAAGTGAGAAGGGAAAGGACGTAACGCTTCCTATACAAAAAGAAGCCGACAGAGAAAGAAGCCCGTATAGTCTTTCGGTACGAAAGGTCGGCGAAAGGAGAATTTTTTGTGAAATCCGACATTCAAATCGCCCAAGAAGCGAATATGCAACACATTTCGCAGATCGCGAAAAAGCTTGGACTTTCCGAGGAGGAAATCGAATACTACGGCAAGTACAAGGCGAAAATCGACCTGTCCGTGCAGGAGCGCAAGGGGAAGGAGGGCAAGCTCGTTCTCGTTACGGCAATCACGCCCACACCCGCCGGCGAGGGAAAGACGACTACGAGCATCGGGCTTGCAGACGGGCTTTCCCGTATCGGCAAAAAGACGGCGGTCGCGCTTCGCGAGCCTTCCTTGGGCCCCGTGTTCGGCATCAAGGGCGGCGCGGCGGGCGGAGGCTACGCGCAGGTCGTCCCGATGGAGGATATCAACCTGCATTTTACGGGCGACTTCCATGCGATCGGCGCGGCGAACAATCTGCTTGCCGCTATGCTCGATAATCATATTTTTCAAGGCAACGAACTCGGGATCGATTCCGAAAAGATCACCTGGCGCAGGTGTGTGGATATGAACGATAGGCAGCTCCGCTTCGTGGAGGACGGATTGGGCGGAGGAAAGAACGGCGTGCCCCGTAAGGACGGTTACGATATTACCGTGGCAAGCGAGATCATGGCGGTGCTCTGCCTTGCAACTTCGCTCTCCGATTTAAAAAAGCGCCTCTCCCGCATGATCGTGGGCTATACTTACGAGGGGAAACCCGTCACGGCGGGGGATTTGAAGGCGGCGGGCGCGATGACCGCGTTATTGAAGGATGCTTTAAAACCCAATTTGGTGCAGACGCTCGAAGGGACTCCCGCGATCGTTCACGGCGGACCGTTTGCGAATATCGCGCACGGGTGCAATTCCGTACTTGCGACGCGCACAGCCTTAAAACTCGCCGATTACGCGGTGACGGAAGCGGGCTTCGGCGCAGACTTGGGCGCGGAAAAATTTCTCGATATCAAGTGCCGTGCGGCGGGGTTAAAGCCTTCTGCGGTCGTGCTCGTGGGGACTGTCCGCGCGCTGAAAATGCACGGCGGATTGCAAAAGACGGAGCTTGGCGAAGAGAATTTGTCCGCGCTCGAAGCGGGGCTTCCCAACCTTTTGAGGCATCTTGAAAATATTACGCAGGTATACCGCTTGCCCGCGGTCGTGGCGATCAACCGCTTTCCCGCCGATACCGACGCGGAGATTGCGCTCGTCATGCAAAAGTGCGCCGAGCTCGGCGTCAACGTTGTGCTCTCCACCGTTTGGGCGGAGGGAGGAAAGGGGGGCGAGGAGCTCGCGCGCGAGGTCGTACGGCTCGCCGAAAAACCCAATAATTTCCGATTCTGCTACGACGAAAAGCTTCCCGTCCGCGAAAAAATCAACGCCGTCGTTACCAAAATTTACCGTGGGAAAGGCGTCGTCTATACCCCCGAAGCGACAGAGCAGATCGACAGGCTCACTGCGCTCGGGTTCGGCGGCTTGCCCGTCTGCATGGCGAAAACGCAGTACTCTTTTTCGGACGACGCGAAAAAACTCGGCGCGCCCGAGGACTTCGAGGTGACGGTGAGAAGCGTAAAGGTTTCGGCGGGCGCAGGCTTCGCCGTCGTGCTCACGGGGAATATTCTCACCATGCCAGGGCTTCCCAAAGTGCCCGCGGCGGAAGCCGTAGACGTGGACGAACACGGAAAAATCGTAGGACTGTTTTGATTCGTTATGAACGAAATACAACGCTTGCGCGCCGCCGTTTCTCCTCTCTTGGCGTGGTACAACCAAAATAAACGCACGCTTCCGTGGCGGGGGGCTTTCGATCCGTACCGCGTTTGGGTATCCGAGATCATGCTTCAACAGACCCGCGTCGAGGCGGTGAAAGAGTATTATCTCCGCTTCATGGCGCGTTTTCCCACGGCGAAAGCCTTGGCGGAAGCGGACGTCGAAGAGGTGCTCAAAGCGTGGGAGGGGTTAGGCTACTATTCCCGCGCCCGCAATCTGCACAAGGCGGCGCAAATCATCGCGGAGCACGGGTTTCCCAACACGTTCGAGGGGGTGCGCGCTCTGCCCGGCGTCGGCGATTATACGGCGGGGGCGATCTGCTCCATCGCCTACTCTCTTCCTTGTCCCGCGGTGGACGGAAACGTGTTGCGCGTGCTTACCCGTCTGCTTGCGAGCGGAGAGAATATCGACGCGCCCGAAACCAAAGCGAATTTCGCTTCCCGTTTGCGGGAAGTTTACCCTGCGGAAGCGGGGGATTTTTGTCAAGCGCTCATGGAGCTCGGCGCGATCGTGTGCGTGCCCAACGGCGCGCCCCTCTGCGGGGAATGCCCTTGGCAGAACCTCTGCCTTGCGCGGGAAAGCGAAACGCAGGAAAATTACCCCGTCCGCGCGGAAAAACGGGCGAGAAAAATCGAGCGAAAAAAGGCGCTCGTGCTGTTTTACGGAGAGGAGTTCGCGCTCGTCAAGCGGGAGGATAAGGGTTTGCTTGCGGGAATGTGGCAGTTCCCTTTTATAGAGGACGGTGCGGAAAACTACGGCGAGGTCGTTGTCGAGAAGCGCGCCAAGCACATTTTTACGCACGTGGAATGGCACATGACGGGTTATCTCGTCCGCGCGCGGGAAAAATTTCCGCAATTCGTGTGGGCGAGCGCGGAAAAAATTGCGGAAAGTTACGCAATTCCCTCCGCTTTTAAGGTATTTTTGCCCTGGATCACGCGTAAAGTGAACTAATGGGCTTTCGATAATGTTGACAAAGAGTGCCCTATATTGTATAATAGCTGTACAAAACGCAATTTTTTTGTTGTATAAAGGAGTTTTGAATGAGCGTTTTATTATGCGATTCCAACGGGGAGCTTTGGCATACCCGCGTAAAAGAATTGGGGCTCGATTATATTTCTATGCCCTACACGCTTGCAGGCGAAGAATTTTATTACGATTTAGGCGAAAAGACAGACTTTGAACATTTTTACGGCAGTGTGCGCGGCGGGGAGATCCCCAAAACGCAGGCGCTCAATCCCGAGGACTATAAACAAATTTTAACGCCTTATTTCGAGAAGGGGGAGGACGTGCTCTACGTCAGCTTTTCCCACAAACTCAGCGGTACGTTCGCCCAGCTCGACGCGGCGTATGCGGAGCTCAAAGAGCGGTTCCCCGAGCGCAAGCTCACCGTGTTCGACACCAACAGTATCAGCTTGGGTGCGGGCATTCAGGTGGAACAGGCGGCGATTTTAAAGCAAAACGGCGCGAGCGACGAGGATATTTTAAACTTTTTAAAAGATTTCACCAACCGCGTCTGCGTGTATTTCGTGGTAGACGATCTTATGCACCTCAAACGCGGCGGACGCTGTTCGGGCTTTGCGGCGTTTGCGGGCACCGTTTTGGGGTTGAAACCCATGCTTTCCGTAGACGAAGATGGCGGGTTGAAGGTGCTTGCCAAGCTCGGGGGAAGAAAGAAAGCCATTTCCACGCTCGCCCAAAAGGTCGTCGACGAGCTTACCGACGAAGATAAATATTCGGTGTACGTCGTGGATGCGGATTGCAAAGAGGAAGGGGATAAACTCCGCGACCTCATTTTGAAAAAGCGTCCCGATGCGCACGTTGTACGCCAAATCGTGGGGCCCGTCATCGGCGCTCATTGCGGACCGGGCACTCTCGGCGTCATCTTTATCGGCAAACAACGCCCCGTCCCGTTGAAAAACGTCGACTGATTGTAAATTTTAAAATAGGGAATGCCCGCGTTTGACAATAACGCGGGCATTTGATATAATATATGCGTCGCTTCCTCTAAACGTCGCATAACGGCGTTGAGCTGCGCTTTTCTCTGGTCATGTACGTCTGTGTACACTCCCCTTCGAAAATGCTCGTTCGCCTTGTTCTGCTCGTTTATAGAAACCGACAAAATATTTTTATTGAGCTGACTACGGTAGAGGCGTTATCATGTCGGGAAATGTGAAAAGAGGAAAATTTATTGTCTTCGAGGGGACGGACGGCTGCGGAAAAAGTACGCAGATGAGTATGCTTGAAAAGTATCTTTCAAGCAAAGGCGTGGAGTGTTACACGACGCACGAGCCCACCGATTCCGCCTTTGGCGCACAGCTTCGCGCTTGCATGAGCGGGCGGTTAGACGCGGACGAGCGGGCGATCGCCGCGCTGTTCGCCGCCGACAGGCTCGACCATATCACCAATGCCGTCAACGGGATCGCGGGAAAGCTCGAAGCGGGCGTTACCGTGCTCTGCGACAGGTATTATCTTTCTTCCTTCGCCTATAACAGCGGGGTTGCTCCGTTGGAGTGGGTGATCGGGCTCAATAGCCTTGCAATGGAGATGCTTCCGCCCGATCTTACTTTGTATCTCGACGTTCCGGTGGAAGTGAGTATGAAGCGTTTGGGGAGGCGGAACGAGCGCGAGCGGTACGAAACGCAGGAGAAACAGCTTGCGATCCGAAAGACTTATCTGGAACTTTTCGAGCGGTTCCGCAAGACGGAGCACATCGAAATCGTAAAGAGCGAGGTCAAGAAAGAGGATACGCAGAAGCGCATCAGAGAAATCGTAAACGGATTATTCGGGTTTTAATATGGAAAAACAATTGGTTATCGGAGAGGTTTTAAAGCCGCAGGGCATTCGCGGCGAGCTGAAAATAAAGCCGTTTACGGATACGGCGGAAGATTTTCGCGGTCTGAAACGGGTCTTTTTGGGCGGAGAGGAGTTCAAAGTGCTCTCCGTGCGTGCGGGGGACGGCGCGGTATTTTTAGGATTGCGCGGCGTGCCCGATCGGAACGCGGCGGAGCTTTTGAGAGGGAGGGAGGTCACAATCCCCCGCGAGGAGGCGCCCGAACCCGAGGAGGGCAGGTATTATATCGCCGATCTTTTGGGTGCGGAAATCGTTACCGAAGAGGGGGCTTTGCTCGGCACGCTCGTTGCGATCCGTCAGGCGGCGACCGACATCTATACGCTCTTGCAGGACGGGAAAGAAATTTTATTCCCCGCGGCGGACGGCGTGATCACGGACGTGGACGTTGAAAACAAACGCGTCACCGTTTCGGAAAAACGTTTTAAAGAGGTTGCGGTACTGTAACCGTTTGAACGAGTACGTGCTTTTGCAACAAAGCGATATCGATAAGGGAAGTGGCTTGCAAAGCTTTTCGGCAAGCAATATTTGCGAAATAAATTTTTATGAAAATAACCATTCTTACCCTTTTCCCCGAAATGTTTGTTCCGCTTTACGGCAGTATCGTGGGCAGGGCGGTGAAAGAGGGAAAACTGCAAATCGAAACGGTAAATTTACGCGACTATACCGAGGATAAGCACAAGAAGTGCGACGATTATCCCTTCGGAGGAGGCGCGGGCATGGTCATGACCCCTCAGCCCATCGGGAGCGCGATCGAAGCGGTAGACCCCGAGCATAAGGCGCGCAGGATCTATCTATCGCCCAAGGGCAAGGTGTTCAGGCAGGAGCACGTGTTCGAACTCGCTTCTTACGAGCATATCGTCATGCTGTGCGGGCACTACGAGGGCGTCGACCAACGCGCGGTCGATCTGTTCATCGACGAGGAGCTCTCCATCGGTGACTACGTGCTTACGGGCGGGGAACTGCCCGCCATGGTCGTGGCGGATTGCGTTTCCCGATACGTGGACGGCGTGCTCTCCCCCGAATCGCTTGTGCAGGAGAGCTTTTCGGAAAACCTTTTGGAGTACCCGCAATACACCCGTCCCGTGGAGTATCGGGGGCTCGGCGTGCCCGAGGTGCTCCGAAGCGGAAACCATGCGGAAATCGACAAATGGCGGAGAGAACAGTCGCTGAAAGTCACAAAGGCGCACAGACCCGACTTATTGAAATAGGGAACGGCTATGAAACAAATACAGTGGTATCCCGGGCACATGGCGAAAGCCGTGCGCATGATGCAGGAAAACTTAAAATTATGCGACGCGGTGCTCATCGTTTTGGACGCGCGGGCGCCCGTTTCCTCGTATAATCCGAAACTCAAAGAGCTGGCGGGAAACAAGCCCGTTTTGTATTTGCTCAACAAGAGCGATCTTGCAGACGGCGGAGCGGACGGCGCGCTTTCCGCCATGCGCGCGCGGGGCATGAAGGCGGTGAAATGCGCGGCGGCTTCGCCCGCGGCTTCCCGCACCTTGCTTCCCGCCATGCAGGAGGCGGTTGCCGAGCGGACGGCGCGGCTCAAAGAAAAGGGCTCCGCGCGCCCCCTGCGCTTCATGGTGGCGGGTATTCCCAATACGGGCAAAAGCACCCTCATCAACCTGCTTTCGGGCGGAAAGAAGGCGCAGACGGGGGACAAGGCGGGCGTTACCCGCAATAAACAGTGGGTGAAATGCGGGGCGTTCGAGCTCCTCGATACCCCCGGCTCTATGCCTCCTTCCTGCGAAAACCAAGTCCATGCGCGCAGGCTCGCCTGTCTTGGGAGCATCAACGACGACATTTTGGAGTTCGACGAAATCGCGCTGTTCCTTTTGGAAGAGCTTCGGGAAAAATATCCCGCGTCGCTCGAAGAGCGGTACGGCATCGCGGGCGGAGAGCCCCTCCAAATGCTCGAAGAGATTTGCACGCGGCGGGGGTTTTTACTGCGCGGGGGCGAGTTCGATTACGAGCGGGGGGAGCGCGCTCTCATAGACGATTTCCGCAAGGGCAAGCTTGGAAAAATTTGTCTGGATTTCCCCGACGAATGGGAGTGTTTTGCATCGGAATAATAAACGGGTAAATACGATATGGATAAATTATATTACGAGCGGGAGCTTGCAAAGAGCGGTTTTCGCGCCGTGGCGGGCGTGGACGAGGTGGGCAGAGGCCCTCTCGCGGGGCCCGTCGTGTGCGCGGCGGTCATCATGCCGACGGACGGTTTGATCGACGGGATAGACGACAGCAAAAAGCTGACTGCGAAAAAGCGGGAAGCGCTTGCCGAACTCATCAAACAGCGGGCAATCTGCTACCGCATCGAGGAAGTGCAGGCTTCCGTCATCGACGAGATCAACATTTTACAGGCGACCCGCCTATGCATGAAGCGCGCGGTGGAGGGGCTTTCGCCCGCGGCGGATTACGTCATCACCGACGGCAATATGACGCTCGATATCGCTTTGCCCCAAAAGAGCATCGTAAAGGGGGATTCGCTCTCCTATTCGATCGGCGCGGCGAGCATTCTCGCCAAGGTATATCGGGACGCGCTCATGCGCGAATATGCAAAAGAATTTCCCGCGTACGGGTTCGAGAGAAACGCGGGCTACGGAACGGCTCAGCATATCAGAGCGATCGGAGAAGAGGGAATATGCAGAATTCACCGCAGGACCTTCGTCGGAAAATTTTGGGACGGAAGGGAGAGGACGCCGCCTGCAAATACCTAAAAAAGCACGGCTACAAAATTTTAAAGCGCAACTACAAGACCCCGTTCGGGGAAGCGGACATCATTGCCTTGAAGGACGGCGTTTACTGTTTTGTGGAGGTAAAAGCGCGCGCGAGCGACGCGTTCGGCTTGCCCGCCGAGGCGGTGAACAGAGAGAAGCAAAGAAGATACCGCACGATGGCGAATTACTTTTGCTCCCTCCTGCGCGAGGAAGTGCCCGTCCGTTTCGACGTCGCCTCGATTTTCGAGGGAGGGCTCGAATACTTCGAAGGCGCGTTCATTTAACCGTTTCTTTTTGTAAATTTCGCAATCGTCGTCTGCCTTTGTCCTAAGCTCCATCGGCTATCGGGCGCGGACGTTGCGCATAAGTCGTTATAACAAGGATAAAAAATCCAAATTCAAGCAATAATTTTCACCGCACAAGCGGAATCACGGAGAGCTATGGCAGTTAAAAAAGTAAAGAAAACGATCAAAGAAAATATTTCATTGGAGCTTCGGTTTCCGAAGTACGTGGGTTATGCCGACTACTTTTTAAACACGCCCGTTTCTATGCAGATCAAAAACGCCTTGGCGGAGGCGGTTTCCGTCACCGTTCACGCGGGAAGCGAGGAAGGTCTGCTCGCGGAGTACGAAACGCAGACGGAAGTGCCCTTCGAGAGCTCGGTCGAGCTGAATGCGGACGGCATTTTCTCCCCGCTGTTCTTGTCGGAAAACGACGAGCTCACCCCCTGCACGGCGGAAGTGACCGTCTTGACGGAGGGAGAGGAGATCTGCAAAAAGCGCGCCCGCGTGACGGCGCTGCCCTTCGATTGGTGGGAGGGCATAGAGGGAAACGCGGAACGGCTCGCCTGTTTCGTGCGCCCCAAAAACGCCGACTGTTCGGCAGTGCTTGCCGACGCGGGCAAACGCCTCAAAAAATGGAAGATCGACAGTGAGTTTTACGGCTATACGGGAACGGATAAGAACGTCGTGCGCCAAATCGCGGCGGCGATTTATGCCGCGGTCAAGAGCCGCGCGGTCGAGAGGGCGGAGGAAACCAACCTGACGGAACCCCTTTCCGCGGTAAAGGCGAGTTCCATTTTAAAAGACCACTCCGCAAGCGCGCTCCAAATTGCAATTTTTACGGCGGCGTGCTTGGAGGCGGCGCATTTGCATCCCGTGCTTGCCGTGGGCGAAAAAGCGGTCGGCGTAGGCGTATGGCTTTACGACAGCTGTTTTTTAGACAGCGTTTCGGACGACGCGGAGATCGTGGGCAAGTACGTGTCGGACGGCATCAACAATCTCAGCTTTTTCGACGCCGAGGATCTGTTCTCCTCGGTGAGCACGGCGTTCACGCCTGCGGAAGCGCATTTCCGTCAAAAGCTTAAAGACGGTTATTACGAATTTTTCGTCGACGTGCGCCGTTGCCGCATGGGGGGAGTGTCCGCATTGCCCCTGCGCGGAAAGGGTTTGCACGGCTACGAACTTTTAAAAGAGGAGGAGCTTTCCGACGAAAAAGCGCCCGCGCCTCTCTTAGTTCTGCGCAAGCTCTCCTTGGAGGGCAAGCTCCCCAAAAACAAGCAGTGGGAACGCCGGCTTCTGGATCTTACGGGTAAAAACACCCTGCTCAATTTCACTTGCAAAAACGCTCTGCACCTCGCGTCTGCCGGTGCGGACGAACTCAACGCCCTCCTTGGAGAAAAGGACGGAATGCGCCTCAAAGCGCAAAACGATTCCCGCCCCGTACCCGAATTCGGCGGGGAGCTCAACAGTCAGCACAAAGACCTTATTTTGCTCGAACAGAAGAAGGGGGTGCTCCGCGCCTATACCGACGCCAAGACGCTTGCCGATACCGCGGCGAAGCTCTTGCGTCGCAACCGCGAAGCGGACGAAGAAACGGGCGCGAAGATCCTCTACGTCGCCTACGGATTTTTAAAATATTGCAGTAAGGAGGACGGCGCGTTCAAATACGCCCCCCTCGTGCTGCACCCCGTCGCGCTCGGCAGGGCGAAGGGCAACGAAGATTTCTCTTTGAAAAATACGGAGAGCGAATATTTCGTCAACTCCACCATGCTGGAATTTTTAAAGCAGGAATTCAATATCGACGTGCGCGGTTTGGGCGGGGACGTGTCCGCGCTCAAACTCAAAGAGATCTTTGCCATGGTGCGCGCGGAAACGGCTTCCATGAAAGGGTGGGAGGTTGTAGAGGACGCGTACCTGTCTACCTTCTCCTTCCAGCGCTTCCTCATGTGGAACGACGTGCGCAACAACATCGGCGAATTCAAAAAGAACTTCCTCGTGAGCGCGCTTTTAAACAACCGCTTGGAGAAAGCGGAATTCCCCGCGCCCAAGGAGGAGGACGACGCGAATCCCGCGGGCACGCTGTTGCCCCTGCCTTCGGACAGCTCGCAGTTTTCCGCCGTCGCGCTTTCCGGAACGGGGGCGAGCTTCGTGTTGCACGGCCCTCCCGGAACGGGAAAATCGCAGACGATCACAAATATTATCGCAAACGCGCTCATGGGCGGGAAACGGGTGCTTTTCGTCGCGGAAAAGAAGGCGGCGCTCGACGTCGTAAAGAAACGGCTCGACGGCATCGGCATCGGCGATTTTTGTTTGGAACTGCATTCCAACAAAACGGATAAGGCGGACGTCTTAAAACGCATGGAACGCACGCTCGCTTTGGCGGGGAGCAAGGGGGATACTTCGCTCGACGAACGCGCCAAGGAGATCGTTGCGCTTCGCGAGGAATTGAAAGCTCCCATGCGCGCCCTGCACAAAAAACGCAGACTGGGCGTTTCCGTCTATCAGGCGATTTTGCTCTACCTGCAAAACAAGAACGCGCCCGACATCATGGACGTGGAAAGCTCCTTCTACGATTCGCTCACCGAGAGCAAGTTGCACGAATGCCGCAATATGATCCTTTCCGCGGCGTCTGCCGCGAAGGAGTGCGGAGGGGTGTGTAATTCGCCCTTCGAAAACGTGAATCTTGCCGACTATTCGCAGGCGACGCGCGATAAAATTTTCTGCGCGAGCGAGGTGGTCATCGCCGAGATCAGACACTTGAAATCCTTCCTCGTGCTCCTGCTGGAATTTTACAGGCAAAAAGTTTCCACGCTCACCGAGCGCAAGCTCCGCGTGATCGCCGAAATCGCGAACGACTTGGCGGCGGGTAAGTACGACAAATATTTTACCGGCGTTTCGGGGGAGGCGTTCTACCTCTTCTACAACGCGAACAGGCGGTACGATTCCTGCCTCGAATACTTCTCCAAGCATTTCAAAGCGCTCGTCGAGCCCGACATGGATCTGCGCGATTTGAATAAATTCGCCGAAGAGGACGGCGATTGGCGCATGAGCAAACCCGTGCGCAACTTGGTGAAGAGGCTGGAAAAGGCGTGCCTTCACGAACTCGACGAAAACGACGTGCCCAAATATCTGCAAACGCTCGCGGAGATCTATTCCGCGCAGGAGCGCATCGTCTCCAACACCCGCCTCTCGAAGAGCTTCACCGACAGAAGCCGTCACATCAGCTTTAAAAAGCGGGCGGAGTTCCTCTCCGACCTTTACACCCTGCACCAAAAGTGTGCTTCGGTGTTCATGGATTATAACGCGGACGCGTTCAACGAAATGTGCATTCGCGCCACGAACGGCTACACCAAGCCCGTGCTGGAAGGGTACGCCAAGGCGGCGGAGAGCTTCTTTACCGCGCAGGAGAGTTTCCTTGCCGTCACGCAGGCGGACAGGGACAAGATCCGCGAGGAGGACATTCTCGATTACTATTCCTCCAAGGCGGGCGCGCTCATCGACAACGTGGATATGCTCCCCAATTGGTGTATGTATAAACACACCGCCAAGGAGCTTGCAAAGCTCGGGCTCAACTTCATTTCGGAAGCGTTGGAGAGCGGACGGCTGAAAGGGGAAAACATTCTTGCGGGCTTCGAGAAGAACGTATATAAAAACTTCCTCGAAATCAATATTCCCGCCGATCCCGACCTCTCCCGCATGACGGTGGGCACGCTCGACGACACGGTGGAAAAATTCCGTCTTGCCTGGGAGGAATACGGGAAACTCACCAAGGAGCGTATCCGCGACGTGCTCGTTTCCCGTCTGCCCTTGCCGGAAGGGGAAGGAAGTCTTAGCGTGGAACTGGCGACCTTTACTCGTCTTTCCAAAAGCAATTTGCGGGGCACGGGACTTAGGGGACTGTTTACCGAGGTTCCCACGCTTGCCTCCGTCGTGTGTCCCTGTATGTTGATGAGTCCCATTACGGTGGCGCAGTATCTCGCGCCCGTCGCAAATGCGTTCGATCTCGTCATCTTCGACGAAGCTTCGCAGATGTCTACCGCGGAGGCGGTGGGATCCATGGCGCGCGCCAAGGCGGCGATCGTCGTGGGCGACCCCAAACAGCTTCCGCCTACGAGCTTCTTCCATTCCGCGTACGTGGACGAGGAGAATCTCGAAAGCGAGGATTTGGAGAGCGTGCTCGACGACTGTCTTGCCCTCGGTATGCCCGAACGGCATCTCGTATGGCATTACCGCAGTAAGCACGAATCCCTGATCGCCTTTTCCAACAGTATGTATTACGACAACCGCCTCTGCACCTTCCCCTCGCCCGACGGCTTGGAGAGCAAGGTTCGGCTCGTCGAGGTGGACGGCACGTACGACAGGGGCTTTACCAAGCGCAACAAAAAGGAGGCGGAGGCGCTCGTCAAAGAGGTCGTGCGCCGTCTTTCCGATCCCGTGTTGTCCCGTTCGAGCATGGGCGTCGTCACCTTTTCGAGCGCCCAGCAGGACGAACTCGACAGAATGCTCACCAAGGAGATCGCGGCGAAAAAGCTCGAACAGGTCGCCTACGAACGCGAAGAACCTCTGTTCGTCAAAAACCTCGAAAACGTGCAGGGGGACGAGCGCGACGTCATTCTCTTCTCCGTTTGCTACGGGCCGGACAGCTCGGGCAGGCTCTCGCTCAATTTCGGCCCGCTCAATCAGGTGGGCGGTTGGCGGAGGCTCAACGTCGCCGTATCCCGTGCGCGCGAAGAGATGATCGTATTCTCCACCATGACTTCTTCCATGATCAACCTGCAAAAGACTTCCTCCAAGGGCGTCGCGGGCTTAAAGGCGTTTTTGGAATTCGCAGAGCGGGGCAGAACGACGCTTGCGGTCAAGTCGGATTACGTGCGCGGCGGCGCGGGTATCGGCAAGTTCATCGCGCAGGAGCTTACGGGCTACGGTTACGAATGCCGTTCCGACGTGGGCGCTTCCGACTTCAAGGTGGACGTCGCCGTCATCGACCCGAGAAACAAGCATCGCTTCCTTTTGGGCATCGTCTGCGACGGCACGGACAAATTCTCCGTGCGCGATCGGAACCTGTTGCAGGTGCAAACGCTCAAACGCGGGAATTGGAACGTGATCCGCGTGAACAGCGTCAACTATTACAACAATCCGAAGCGGGAAATAAAGCGCATCAAAGAAATGCTCGACAGGCTCACGGGCGCGGAGAAGAAGGCGGATCTGCTTGCCAAAAACCGCAAGATATACCGCTTTGTCAAGCAGAGCGCAACGGAGAATTCCGCATTTGTCACAAGCGGCGAGCACGACGGCGAGATCGCCGCGCGCATCAAGGAGATCGTAACCGCGGAAGAGCCTATTTCCCGCTCCTTCCTCAAAAAGCGGTGTCTTGCTACGTTCGGGATCATCAAGAGCGGGAGCAAGGTGGACCAGCGTTTGGACGCGCTTATCGACGGGTGCGGACTGCTTCGCGACCGCGTGATCGGCGTCGATTATTTCTACAAAAATCCCAAGGCGCTCGTGCTCGGCAAATTCCGTACGGAAGAGGGGACTCCTCTGAGAAGAAGCGAAGAGGACTTCACTCTGTACGAGATGGTGTCGTTTATCAAGTGCGCGCTCGAAGAGCGGGTCGCGCTGTATATGGACGAGTTGATCGCGCTCGTCGCGGGCACTTTCCGCGAGCTGCGCCCCACCGAACGGCTCTCCTCCTTCCTGCGCGATTGCGTTCAGTACGGAGAGGAGAAGGGAATATTCGTGCGCTCGGTTTCCGACCGTATTTCTTTGGCGTAATGGCGAATTCATCGGTTGCGTCGGTTGCAAAAGTAAGATACCGCAGTGAACCGTGTGTTGCGGAATTCATCGCTTGTTACTTCTTCATCGGGCTTTTTAGGTTTTACACATGAAATTTGCAAAAAAAATCCAAAAAAAGATGAGCGTTTGGCAATATCTTGCCTTAGGATATCTTTTGGTCATCTTGATCGGAAGTATTCTTTTGGTATTGCCTTTTTCGACGAAGGACGGTTCGACGTCCTATCTCGACGCGCTCTTCACCGCCACTTCGGCAACCTGCGTAACGGGGTTGGTGGTGGTGGATACCGCAGTGCATTGGAGCGGTTTCGGACAAGCCGTCATTCTTCTGCTCATTCAAACGGGCGGGCTGGGGTTTGCGACCTTCGTCACCGTGGTGTTTCTCATGATCCGCCGCGGGAACCTCGGCGTCTACCAAAAACGCACGGTCATGCAGACGTTCGGCGGGAAAAACAGCTCCGGCTCGGGTACGCTCATTCTCCGCGTCGTCGTGGGTACTTTTGCCATCGAGGGGCTCGGCGCCTTTGTGCTCGCTTTCCGTTTCGTGCCGGACTTCGGCTGGGGGAAGGGCGTCTACTTCGCCGTCTTTCACGCCGTATCCGCCTTCTGCAATGCGGGCTTCGACGTGCTCGGTTCGGCGGGCTCGGAATTCGTTTCCTTAACGGCGTATGCGACCGATCCGCTCGTATCTCTCGTCGTGCCTCTGCTCATCTTTACGGGCGGACTTGGCTTCTGCGTTTGGGGGGACGTGTGGGACAGCCGTTTCCGCTGGAAGAAAATGCAGTTCTACACCAAGTTCGTTCTGAGCATCAGCACGGTGCTCGTCGTCCTCTCTACCGCGCTCTTCCTGCTCTTCGAGCGCAATAACCCCGCTCTTGCCGATTATAATTTCGGTCAGCGTCTGCTCTGCGCGTTCTTTCAAGCGAACACCCCGCGCACGGCAGGTTTCTCTACTGCGGGGATGTCCACCCTTTCGGACAGCGGGTATCTCCTAACGCTCATTTTAATGTTTGTCGGCGGATGCTCGGGTTCCACGGCGGGAGGCATCAAGGTGAGCACGTTCGCGGTCGTCGTTGCGGGCATGTGGGCGGTCTTGCGCGGACGGCGGGACATCGACATCGGCAAACGCCGTATCGACAATGGCCTGTTCGGGCAAGCGCTCGCGATCTTCACGGCTTATCTTGCCATTATTCTCACTTCCACGCTCGTTATTTGCGCCGTGGAGCCGACGGGAAGCTTTCAGGCAGTGCTCTTCGAAACAGTTTCGGCGCTCGGCACGGTGGGGCTCAGCATGGGGCTCACGCCCGCCCTGCATACGGCTTCCAAACTGATCATAATTTTACTCATGTACATGGGGAGAGCGGGCGTGCTCACGCTTGCGCTTGCCATCGGAAAAAAACGAAGCGAGGCGCAAATTCGCCGCCCCGTTGTCGATTCGCTCTTCATCGGATAAAATCGGAGGATTATTTATGAAATCGATACTACTCATCGGAATGGGAAAATTCGGGCGCACGCTCGGGGAGAAACTGCTCGCTATGGGCGACGAAGTGATGATCGTGGACAAGAACGAGGACGTCATCAATTCTCTTTCGAGCAAATATGCCGACGCGATCATCGCAAACTGCATGAACGAGGAAAACCTTGCCGCGCTGGACGTGCCTTCGTTCAACGCCTGCGTCGTCGCGATCGGGGACGATTTCCAATCCTCGTTGGAGGTGACGTCGCTCCTCAAAGACTTGGGCGCGAGGCGGGTCGTTTCCCGCGCCACGACGGATATCCAAAGAAAGCTGCTTCTGCGCATGGGCGCGGACGAGGTCATCTATCCGGACATGGATATTGCGGAAAAGCTTGCCGTGCGCTTGAATTCGGATAAGGTTATCAACTATATCGACATCGACGCCGACTATTCCATTTTCGAAATCGCTATTCCCGAAAAATGGATCGGGCGCAAACTTATCGACATCAACCCGCGCGTCAAGTACGGTATGAATATTCTGACCGTAAAAAAGGGAAGGGAGGTCATTTCCTCCTTGGACGGGAATTTCGTGTTTGACGAGGGCGATCAAATCGTGGTGTTCGGAAACACCGAAAAAATCCTTGCCTTTGCCAACCAAAAAAAGTAAGAAAATGCGGTACGCTGTATTAATCAAACGGCGGGCGGCTCTTTCGAGCCGCCCGCCGTTTGATTGATGTTATTTTTAAATCAGATTTTGCTGTAACCGTAGGAGTTGACGAGAGCGTCTATCTTTTTGCCCGCCTTGCACAAAGGGCAGAGATTGGGCGAATAGGACGCGTATGCGGGCACGTCGCCTACGTCGATGAGTTTTACGACGGGAACGCCCTCGATCTCGAAATCCCCTCCGAATACGCACGCGACGCCCACGGGTTCTCCGCCGTAATAGCGGATTCCGTCCAAAGCGCTCTTGGCGGTCAGACCCGTCGTGGCGGTCGCGGAAAGTAGGAGCACCCGCCTTCCGTGTACGTAGGGCGCGAGATTGTCGCGCAGGACGAGCAAGTCGTTCGTGACCTCGGGCGAGATGACGTTGATATCGAGATTGATATTCAGCCCCGAATGGGATAGGGCGTTTGCGAGGAACGCGCCCACCATTTTGGTGCGCTCCAAGGTGATGATGGTATCTACGGGGGTGCTGTTGAACGCCTCCGCGATCAGCTCCGCCGCAGCCTTTGCCATCGACATTTGCGATTTGACTTTCGTCATGTCGATGCAGTAGTTCACGTGCGAGTGCTGTGTGGCGAAATGCCCCGGAATCGCGCTGATCACGACTTTACCGTTTCTCCGCGCGCGGATCTGTGTTGCTCTCGTTTCCATAAAAAATCCTTTTTTTTCCATTTTAATGCATAACGCGCAAAATGTAAAGAGCGAATCCGAAATTTTTCGGAATTTTTTTATATTTTTTTCGCGAAAACCGTTTAACGGGCATAAAAAAACATTATATTAGTAGTGACTTTAAAATATGAAAACAATTACGGTGGTTGAAAGTGAACGAAGAAACGAAAGCGTCGCCCGAGTCGGAAACGCAACAACCCGTCCAAACGGCGGAGGACAAGTCTTGCGGGGAATGGCAGAAGCAGGCGGAGGACTTCAAACGGAAGTGGTATTCCGTAACGGCGGAGTATGAGAACTACCGCAGGCGGACGGCTTCCACCCGCGCCCAAGCTTACGCGGAGGGCAGGGCGGACGTCGTAAAGGGCTTGTTCCCCATTGCCGACACGCTTGCGTTCGCGCTCCAAAGCTGTGCGGACGACAAGACCCGCCGCGGCATCGAAATGGTGAACAAGGCTTTTGAAAAACTGCTCGAAGAGGAGGGCATCGAGGTCATCGATCCGCTCGGCGAGGAGTTCGATGCGAACAAGTGCGAAGCCGTTTTCGCGGTAGACGGAGAAAGGGGCGAGCATAGCGGGACGGTGAAGCAGGTGCTTCGCAAGGGCTACGAGCAAAATGGAAAAATTCTGCGTTTTGCGCAGGTTTCGGTCATTAAGTAAATCAAGGAATCAAAAGGAGAAAAATATATGTCTAAGGTTATCGGTATCGATTTGGGCACGACGAATTCGTGCGTAGCGGTCATGGAGGGCGGCGAGCCCGTAGTTATCGCGAATGCGGAAGGAGCGCGCACTACGCCCTCCGTAGTCGCATTTCAAAAGGACGGTTCCCGTGCCGTCGGACAGATTGCAAAGCGTCAGGCGGTTGCCAATCCCGATAAAACGGTTATTTCCATCAAGCGGAAAATGGGTTCCGACTATAAGGTGAAAATCGACGACAAGGCGTATTCGCCCCAAGAGCTTTCCGCTATGATTTTGAGCAAGCTTAAAGCGGACGCGGAGGCTTATCTCGGGTCTAAGGTGACGGACGCCGTCATCACCTGCCCCGCATACTTCACCGACGCACAGCGTCAGGCGACCAAGGACGCGGGCAAGATTGCGGGGCTGAACGTGCTCCGTATCATCAACGAGCCCACGGCGGCTGCGCTTTCCTACGGGCTCGACAAGGATAAGGAAAACAGCAGGGTCATGATCTACGACCTCGGCGGCGGTACGTTCGACGTTTCCATTCTCGAAATTTCCGACGGCGTGTTCGAGGTGCTCGCCACCAACGGCAATAATATGCTGGGCGGCGACGATTTCGATAAGCGCGTCATGGACTATATGGTAGACGAGTTTAAAAAGAGCCACGGCGTAGACCTTTCCAAGGATAAAATGGCGATGCAGCGGTTGAAGGAAGCTGCGGAGAAAGCCAAGATCGAACTCTCCGGCATGAATTCCACCTCCGTTTCCTTGCCGTTCATTTCCATGACGAACGCGGGGCCCGCGCACCTCGAAATGGAAATTACCCGTCAAAAGTTCGAGGCGCTCATTGCCGACCTCGTGGAAAAGACGGCGGAGCCCATGCGTCTTGCCATGAAAGACGCCGGTCTTAAATATAACGACATCGATAAGGTAATTATGGTGGGCGGTTCCACCCGCGTTCCCGCCGTTATCGCAAAAGTGAAAGAGCTCACGGGCAAAGAGCCCTTCAAGGGGATTAACCCCGACGAGTGCGTTGCGGTCGGCGCGGCGATTCAGGGCGGCGTCCTGACGGGCGAGGTTAAGGACGTGCTCTTGCTCGACGTCATGCCTCTTTCTTTGGGCATCGAAACGCTCGGCAACGTGTTCACCCGCCTCATCGATAGAAACACGACCATTCCCGTCAAGAAGAGCCAAGTGTTCTCCACGGCGGCGGACAATCAGACGAGCGTCGAGATTCACATCTTGCAGGGCGAGCGCGAATTCTGCCGCGACAACAAGACGATGGGCAGATTCATGCTCAC